>NZ_OY734020.1:2231691-2550504 GCF_963455295.1 Candidatus Thiodiazotropha sp. CDECU1 | reverse complement strand
ATTTATAATGGGTTCACTCCTTAACTTATCCTATCTTGAACCGGTATGGAAATCTTTACCCCTCAAGCAACACCCCGTTTGTTGAGTTTGGAGATCTTGGAGGTTGCCTTGCTACTCTCTGATGTCAAGCTGCCAAGATGGCTGAAGGTATTCACCTGAATGACCTGTCTGCGAAGACGATCCGCCTCTTCCAGGGCCACTTTTTCGCTCTCACTCAAGATTCCAAGGGAGACGGCTTCTGCGATCAGATTGCGTATATCACGGGATTTGAGTTGACCGGCTCGTTTTGCTCTACGCAAGGTCTTTTCATGAGGGGCTGCTGCATTCACTGCGAACAGGGCCTGTTCCAGCTGACCGGCACGTTGCTGTTGATCCTCGGTGATGTAGATACCTTGTGTGAGCCGGTCCCTGGTCTCGCTTGGGCTCAACAGGGTACGCGCAACCTGGTGGTCAAGGCTGTCAGTGGGTTTGTGAAATGGGAGTCCGGTGGGAAACACCACCAGTCGCAACAGCCAAGCCAGGGGTCGAAACGGCATATTACGTAACAGGCCCCGCAAGGCATGTTGAAAGCGATAGAGTGAGTCGTCCAGGGCCCATCGCATGAGCGGCAGGTCGTCTTGACGTTCTCCCTCTTCGATATAGCGTTTCAGGCATGCGCTTGCAATATAGAGGTTGCTGAGCAGGTCCCCAAGCCTGGCCGAGAGGCGCTCTTTGCGCTTCAGCGAACCCCCGAGGGTCATCAGCGCCGCATCGGCGGTGAGGGCGAAGCTTGCCGCCATCCAGTTCAGGCGCTGAAAGTAGGGTTTGCACGCCCCGCTTTTCGGACTCGCTGAAAGCCGTCCATGGGTGATGCCGAACCAGAGTGTGCGGGCAAGATTTGTGACCACAAAACCGATGTGACTGAATAGGGCCTCATCAAACCGGGTGAGGGCTATTTCCGGATCGGGATTCTCTGCCGCTTCGAATTCTTTGAGAATGTAGGGGTGAGCACGTATCGCACCTTGGCCGAAGATGATCATGCTGCGGGTAAGGATGTTGGCACCCTCAACGGTGATTGCGATGGGTATTGCCTGGTAGCCTCTGCCGATAAGATTATCTGGGCCGAGACAGATACCACTGCCGCCCTGGATGTCCATGGCGTCGTTGATTGCTTGACGGTAGCGCTCGGTAAGATGGTATTTGATGATGGCTGAGATGACGGAGGGTGTCTCACCGCTATCCAATGCGCCGAGGGTGAGTTTTCGCGCCGCGTCCATTTGATATGTCAGGCCGCCTATTCTTGCCAGGGCCTCTTCCACCCCCTCGAAATGGCCTATGGGTTGGCCGAACTGGGTGCGTACCGCGGCATAAGCGCCGGTGTAGCGGCTGGCGCCCATGGCCGCTGCCGTGGAGAGTGCGGGGAGTGAAATGCCACGCCCTTCGGAGAGACTGTCCATCAACATCTGCCAACCCTTGCCCACGCCGTCACTACCGCCGATTACCCAGCTCAATGGGATGAACACGTCACGTCCTTCTATGGGGCCATTCTGGAAGGGTATGTCGAGGGGCATGTGGCGTGATCCTATCTCCACCCCGGGGGTATTGCGGGGAATCAGGGCCAGGGTGATGCCGGGCTGGGGATTGTCTGAGAGCAGGTGTTGGGGATCCTCGAGTTTGAATGCCAGACCAATCAGGGTCGCAACCGGTGCCAGGGTGATATAACGCTTTTCCCAGTTCAGCCTGATACCGAGTACCTGGCTGCCTGCAAAATCACCATAGGTGACCTGCCCGATATCCGGTATCGCGCCCGCATCGCTGCCGGCATGGGGATTGGTCAGGGCAAAACAGGGTACCTCCTCGCCAGTGGCCAGTCGCTCGAGATAGTTTATCTTTTGTTCATCCGTACCGTATTGCAGCAGCAATTTAGCCGGCCCCAGCGAGTTGGGTACCATGACGGTAACTGCCGCGGTGATGCTGCGGCTGGCGATCTTCAACACAACCTGTGAGTGGGCATAGGCGGAGAAGCCGAGACCCCCATAGGTCTGGGGTATGATCATGCCGAAAAAGCCGGACTGCTTGATGAATTGCCAGACCTCCGGAGGCAGGTCTCTGCGTTCGTAGGTGATATGCCAATCATCGAGCATATCGCACAGGGTTTGTACCGGGCCTTGGAGAAAATCCTCCTCCCGGGCGGTCAGATGGCATTGGGGTTGCCGCAGCAGCTTGCTCCAGTCAGGCTGTCCGGAGAAGAGTTCGCCATCCCACCAGACACTCCCGGCGTTGAGTGCCTCCTGCTCGGTGGTCGACATGGAAGGCATCACCTTCTGGAAGGTGGTCAGCAGAGGCCTGGTGATCCAGCGGCGGCGCAGTTGTGGTTTAAGGTAGAAGAAGAGCGTGGTGGCGTAGATCAGCCATAGGGGGAGTGCGCCAAAGGGATTCATGAGTTCCGCCAACTGCAAGCTGATCAGAAGTATGGGCGGCAACAGCATCCACAAAATCGCCCCCGCGGAACCGTAGGCCAATCCCCACAGCATCAGTAATAAGAGTAGTAATCCTAGCAGCGTCATCGGTCTGCCCCGCGCATTGTGTTGATTACCTGATCAGCCGCCTCATCGTCCTGAGGTTGAGCTTGTTTCTCGTTCTGCTTGTTAAGCTCCTTGCTTATATCGGTCTCATCATCGGGCTGATCTGCCTCGTCAATTTTTGTTGCGGCAGCGAATGCACGCTCATTGTCGTTGTAGAGAATGCTGTCATCACCCCAAGGCAAGCGACGGTAGACACCCAGATCATCCAGACCGAGAAAGGGATATTTAATGATGTTGAAATAGGGTGAGTAGTCGAAATCCTTGGGTGTGAAGAGTCGCGGATTACGCTTGAAGAATCGCAGACTGCCGTCTTCATCCCGGTCGATGAAAGGCAGAATCGGGAAATTCACGTTATTGAAGGCGGAAGCCAGCATCGAGGAGCAGACGGTACGTGTCGGTGAACCGGCGTTATGCTCAAACAGGCTGGAGCGCCAGCGCCTGGGCAGGATGTTCCAGGGGAAGAAGAAACGGGCCAGGTCGAGCAGGTGACGAACGTCATAGTCAAAGCCGATATGACGGACCGCATGGGCGACGACCTTATGTGCATCCTCCGGCTCTATTCCTGAGGGACGACAGATACGCAGATGATCATTCCGATACTTGGAGAGTGGCGCAATGATCGTACCTTCTCCCAGCAGGGCCTCGACCATCAGCTGTTCACTGAGGTCCCCTTGGTAGGCCATGCGTACCCGCTGCTGAAGCTTGGGATCCCGAATATCGTAGATACGCCCAATGTAGAGAGCAGAGTGGGTCCAGGTGCTTTGGGTGATGGTCTTGATCACATTGCTGACCCTGCTGCGTCCTTCGACCAATAACACATCGGCGGGCCTAAGTTCATAACTTAGACGATTGAAATCACATAAAGGCGAGGTGGATGGTGGGCTCTCTTTGGTCAACCACTCAGCGATCCACTGCATTATTTTCTGCCCGACTCTTCTCATCCTAAAACCCAGCAAAACAGTAAGTAATATAGCTATTATAGACCGTAAAATTAGTAGGTGAGTTTCATTCGATATCAGATGATTGGCGATCTATGCTTGTTCGCGAAGTCTGATCCCACCGCTCCACCAGATCCGGCAGGCGCCTTCATCGGAAACCATGCAGGGCCCGATGGGTGTCCTCGGGGTACAGGCCTCGCCATAGAGTCGGCACTGGTTCGGATATTTCCGTCCAAGCACCACGGCAGCGCAATCACATCCAGGGGGCATCTCACCACTGCGCTTTCGCTCGGGAGTGTCGTAGTCGGGAAAACGCCTGCGGGCATCCCATTGTGCGTAGTCCTTGTTCAACCCAAAACCGGATCCGGGGATGATGCCGATCCCGCGCCAATTGGCATCGACCACATCCAGCGCCTGTTGCAGGTGAGCCTTGGCGCTTGGGTTACCGCCGGGCTTGACCAATTCAGGATAACAGTTGTCGAGAAAAAGCCGATCGTCCAGATATTGCCTGATCACAGAGTAGGTGGCCGCCAACAGGCTCTCTGGTGTAAAACCGGCAACCGCGGCCGGTATATGGTGCTGCTCCACGACGAATGACCACTCTTCCGGCCCCATCACGGTGGCGACATGACCGGGTGCGACCAGGGCATTGAAACCCGGTTTCTCGCCACTCAGCAACATTGAGACAGCAGGCCAGGTGAGTCGACCCGATAACAGGATGCTGAGGTTGTCAGGTATACCCTCGACCAGCAACGACGCCACAGGTGCCGTGGTGGTCTCGAAGCCGGCGGCAAAAAAGACCACCTCCCGATCGGGAGCGGCCTGAGCAATTTGCAGCGCCTCCATGGGGGAGGCGATGGGCCGGATGTCCGCGCCCGCGGCATGGGCCTGATCCAGGGAGCGGGGCTCTCCCTTGCTGACATTCACCGGCACCCGCAGCATGTCGCCAAAGGCTACCAGGGTGATCGGTTCCTGCAGCGCCAGTTGCATCGCTTGATAGACATCTTCTTCGGGACAGACGCAAACAGGGCAGCCGGGTCCAGGTATCAGCTCTATCTGATCCGGTAGAGCGCCCCGCAATCCAGCCTGGGTAATGGATCGCTCATGCCCGCCGCAGACATTCATGATCTTGATCGGCTCCCGCAACGGCAGGGCATGTAGCTGCTGCAGCCAGGATTTTGCGCTTATCGACATAGGCTACACATGGATTAGTGTTAACAGGCCCTAGCCTTCACCAGCGTGTAATTTAGCGCCTTCAGGCTGCAGGTTCGGTTTTAGAGTTTTACCCTGTGCGCGCCTCGCTTTGTGTAACTTGATCTGCTCTTCGAGCCAGGCGAGCCAGGTTTCAAAGCCCTCTCCCGACTTGGCCGAAGTCAGGGTGACCGGCACCTCAACGGCGAGCTGGCGGACCGCCTGCTCGGCCCGTTCGGGACTGAACTCATCCATCACCGCGAGCAGATCAGATTTGGTGAGCAGCACAAGATCCGCGGCGCGGAAGATGACCGGGTATTTAATCGGCTTGTCATCCCCTTCGGTGACGGAGAGCAGGGTGATATTCAGATGCTGTCCCAGGTCGAAGCTGGCCGGGCAGACCAGGTTACCCACATTCTCTATGAACAGGATGTCCACTTCATCCAGATCCATCCGATGCAGGGCCTGGTGGATCATATGCGCATCCAGATGACAGGCTGTACCGGTGGTGATCTGCACGGCCGCCACGCCTTTTTTGCGGATGCGCTCCGCATCGTTCTCTGTCTCCAAATCGCCTTCCACAACCGCGATCCGATATTTTTGCCCAAGTTTGTCGATGGTGGTTTCCAAGAGACGGGTTTTGCCGCTGCCGGGGGATGACATGAGATTGATCGCCAGCAATTGGTGACGGTCAAAATGCTCACGGTTGTGGGTGGCCTGATGGTCGTTCTCGCTGAGCAGATTCTGTAACACCTCCACGGCTACGCTGCCATCCTTCGCATGGGCATGCTTGCCGCCCTCTTCAATGAGATGCCGATTGCCTTCGGTGATGTTACAGCCACATGTATCGCACATCAGAATATGCTCCTAAATTTCGATTTACAGTTACCACTCAATTGTCATCCTCCCGTGTCAGTTCCACACTGGCGAGCAGGAGTTCATCCCCGCTGATGAGTTGGGTGCGGAAATCACCGCATTCACAGCAGATCAACCTGTTCACCGATGCATCACATTCGGCGCCACATTGTTGACAACGTACCCGTACCTGTTGCACCGCTGTTTCCAAATCGGCCTCGGCGGCTATGCTGCCCGCTCGGGCGATTGTGAAGGCCTGTTGCAGCAGTTCCGGTACCACGCCGGAGAGGGGGCCGATCTGGATGACGATTCGGTCAACCTGACTGGCATGTTCCCGCTCGGCAATCGCCTCGACCTGTGCCAACATCGCCTGGCAAACAGACAACTCATGCATCCGGCGGAGATTCCATCTTCGCCAGCATCTCGTCATAGATCTCCCAGGCGGATCGTGCCTCTTGCGGGGTGACTTTTTGTATCGCGTAACCCACATGTACGACGACAAAGTCTTGCGGCCTGAGTTCTTCGTGCTGCAGCATGAAGAGGCTCACTTCCCGCTGAATGCCTTTTGCTTCACACTGTGCGGTAAAGCCGTCTATGCTTTTGATCTGCATGGGTATGCCCAGGCACATGATATATCCTTGGTTTAAAGGTATGCTTTTTGTTTCGGCTGCCAACCAGCTTGTCTTAAATAATAGACACTATTCACAGCCAGCTATTTCATTCTCCCAAGGAGACCGTTTTTGTCAATCGAATCTGTGTTGATCCTCGGTATAGGAAATACCCTGTTGAGTGACGAGGGTATAGGTGTTCAGCTGGTGAACCGCATGCAGCAGCAGATCGGGGAGGTACCGGGTATTGAGTATCTGGATGGGGGTACCCTCAGTTTCACCCTGGCGGAGCCCATTGCCCGGGCGGATGGATTGATCGTCGCCGACGCGGCCCGCATGGGGGAGAGGCCCGGCACACTCAGGGTCTTCCACGACCAGGAGATGGACAGCTATCTACAGGGTAACCGCGCCAGTGTGCATGAGGTGAGTCTGGGTGACCTGCTCGATATCGCCCGACTCTCCGAGACCCTGCCGGCACGACGTTGTCTGATTGGTATCGAACCCGAGAATCTCGATTGGGGTGAGCATTTGAGCGAGAGCGTACAACCGGCAGTGGAGAAGGGGATCGAGGAGGCCGTCTGCATATTGAAATCCTGGGGTCTCCTACCTGAGGCTCAGGGTTAGCATTTTTTAGAATTGAGTTGCCTGAGATCAGCTTTTCAGTCTGCAATAATGATCCAGATCAGCAATAGTATCAGTATTTAGTGATATTCTTTATATAACCCAGATCATCAATGAGGCATTTAGCAGATGTGACTCATGCAGAAACTGCAAGACATCAGTGTACGGGTTGAGTCAAGGGACGGATCTAACCCCCCCGCAAATCACTCGAATGCAATACCAGTGATGTATGAAGTACTACACTCATTGAAACGACTCAAGGAGCGAGGCGTGGCGACCACCATCGATCTTAAATCCATACCTTTCGGCCCGGGTGACGAGGAAGAGCTGTTACGTCACCTAGGATGCGGTGAGGTTAGTATCGAACTTCAATCCTTGGGCAAGAGCCGTATTTGCGAGACCCTCTATCCAGGTATCTGGTTAATCGATCATTACAACGCCGCAGGTGAGCGTATAGCACTCTCACTTGAGATTAATCGTGTGCCTGAGATTGTACAGTCTCAACCCGAAGATATATCAGATGCGATTATCAGGCTCGAACAACAGCTGAATCCCAAATAATTCCGCATGCTTGTCGATTGCGGGAGGAGCAGTAATGGCTGAACAACTCAATCCTATCGCTAAAACACTTGGGGAGAGCCTGCGGGACAGCGGCGTCTCCAGGCGGGGTTTCCTGAAATTCTGCAGTGTCACCGCGTCGATGATGGCGCTGCCCCCGACGATGGTGCCAGCCATTGCCGCAGCTCTCGAGCAGGCAAAGCGGCCCTCTGTCATATGGCTCTCCTTTCAGGAGTGCACGGGCTGCACCGAGTCACTGACACGCAGTCATTCACCCACTGTTGAGAGTCTGATTTTCGATCATATCTCACTCGATTATCACCATACCCTGCAGGTCGCCTCCGGGGATGCGGCAGAAGCTGCGCGTGAAGCGGCGATGCACGAAAACGAAGGTAAGTATATCGTCGTTGTGGATGGTTCCATCCCATTGGGGAATCCGGGCTTCTCCACCATTGCAGGCATCAGCAATCTGCAGATCCTGGAAGAGACGGTTGCAGGTGCGGCAGCTGTTGTTGCAGTCGGTACCTGTGCCGCATTCGGCGGTTTGCCCCAGGCCAAGCCCAATCCTACCGGTGCGGTCTCGGTGGCAGATATCGTCAAGGATAAGCCGGTGGTCAATGTCTCGGGTTGTCCGCCCATCCCAACCGTAATCACTGGGGTATTGGCACATTTTCTTACTTTTGGCGCGCTGCCTGAATTGGATGACTTGGGTAGACCCAAGGTCTTCTTCGGCAAGAGTATCCATGACCGCTGTTATCGGCGTCCTTTCTACGACAAAGGCCTGTTCGCCGAGACCTTCGATGACGAGGGTGCGCGCAAGGGCTGGTGCCTCTATCGTCTCGGATGCAAGGGTCCGATGACCTATAACGCATGCGCAACCACCAAGTGGAATCAGGGTGCAAGTTGGCCGGTGGAAGCCGGGCATGGTTGCCTGGGTTGCTCGGAACCCAATTTCTGGGATGCCGGCGGTTTCTACAATGCCCTGTCTATTCCCGACAGCGACGTCATTCGACAGGCTGCCTATGTGGTGGGTGGTGGTGTTGCCATCGGTGCGGCGGCCGGCGCGCTCAATCGCAGTAAGCAGGCCAAGGCGGCTGCCGAACATGAAACCGTAACTATCGATGATTTGGATAAGAGCTCATGAATACACCAATTGATTTTCTGCTATGGGTAAGAGGGCCGGGATTTGATATTGCGCTGGTCGTGTTGATCATCGGTATTCTGGTCAGGTTGCTCGAGGTATTGATATTGGGACGCAAGCCCGACTATGCAGAACCCAGAGGAGCGGAACTGGGGGCTGGCCTGCGCACGGTGGTGACGAGAACCTTGCCGGAAAAGGGCTCCTTTAGCCGTTCACCGTTCACAGTGGTTGGCGGTTATATCTGGCATATCGGTTTCTTTATCAGCCTGTTTCTGTTCATTCCCCACATCGAACTGATCAAAGCCACCATCGGTCTCAGCTGGCCGGGTATCGCCAGCAATCTGGTGGATGCGGTGGCAGCGGTAACCATCGTCACCCTGGTGGCGATGCTGTTCAGCCGCCTCACCCATCCGGTGAAGCGTTACCTCAGTGGCCCGGAGGATTATCTGACCTGGTTGGTTACGATTCTGCCTATGATAACGGGCTATCTGGCCTATCACCGCATGATCGATCCCTATCCGTTGGTACTGGGGCTGCATATTTTCAGCGTGGAGATCTTGATGGTGGTATTCCCCTTTACCAAGCTGATGCACGCTTTCACCTTCTTTATCGCCCGTTGGTATAACGGGGCCATGGCAGGTCGCAGAGGAGTTCAGTCATGAGCGAAGCAACCCTTGAGCGAGGCATGAATGCCTTACGTGAACAGATGAATGCACCCATTGCTTCCTTCTTCTCCAGTTGTGTGAACTGCGGTATGTGTGCCGAGGCCTGTCTCTTCTATACCGAGACCGGCGACCCAAGGTACACACCGATCAACAAGCTGGAACCCCTGCGTCGAGTTTGGGAGCAGGAGTATACCCTGTGGGGAAAACTGAAATCGATGCTCGGATTGAGCGAACCGGTTACCGATGAACTGTTCGAGGAGTGGGAGCCTTTGGTCTACGACGCCTGCACCCTGTGTGGGCGCTGCTCCATGGTGTGTCCGGTGGGCAATGATGTGAGTTATATGATCCGGCGTGCCAGAGAGGGATTCGTGGCTGCGGGCTACTCACCGGAGGGGATGAAGGGCGCCAGCCGCAGAGCAGTGACGATCGGCAGTCCGATGGGGGTTAAGTTTCCTGCATTGGCGGCGCAGATCAAACATGTCGAGGCCGATACCGGAATCAAGATCCCGGTGGATGTGGAGGGTGTCGACTACATGGCTCTGCTCTCCTCCATGGAGATTATGAACTTCCCCGAATACCTGGAGGCCCTGTCCCGCATCTTCAAACAGGCGGGTGTGACCTGGACCATCAGTTCTGAGGCCTTCGAGGCGACAAACTCGGGGATTCAAATCGGCTCTTCCGATATCGCCCGTGAGCTTGTGAATCGGGTCGTGGTCGCTGCTGAGAAGCTGAAGGTCAAATATGTCATCAGTCCTGAATGCGGTCATGCCTATACCGCAATACGCTGGGAGGGTCCCAACCTCATCGGTCGAGCCTACAACTTCAAGGTCGTGCATATCCTGGAGCTTTTGGATGAATTGCGCGCCAGTGGTCGGTTGAAGACTGAGGGCATGGATGAGACCCGGCTGACCTTCCATGACCCCTGTCAGATTGTACGCAAGGGCGGTGTATTGGAACCACCGCGTAATCTTCTCAAGATGGTCGCCAGCGAATTTGTCGAGATGCAGGATGCCCGGGAGATGAACTGGTGCTGCGGCGGCGGTGGCGGCGTGAGTGCCAATGAGAGGGCGGAAGAACTTCGTCTCAAGGTGTTTAAACGCAAGAAGACCCAACTGGATGAGCTGAATGTGGAAACCCTGGTTACGGCCTGCGCAAACTGCCGGCTGATCATCGAGGAGGGACTGGAAGAGTATCGCATGGAGATCCCCGTGGTTGGATTGACCGAGATGCTGGCAGAGCATCTGGTCGAAGAGAAGAGTGAATGAGACTCCAGCGCTTGGCTGAAATGTTGTACCGATAGGAGACGAGAGAAATGAGTGACAGAATCGTCGTTGACCCCATCACCAGAATCGAAGGTCATCTGCGAATCGAGGCCCAGATGGATGGTGATAAGATAGCCAGCGCTTATTCATCGGGGACCATGGTGCGTGGTATCGAGATCATACTCAAGGGTAGAGATCCTCGTGACGCCTGGGCCTTCGCGCAACGTATATGCGGAGTTTGCACCCTGGTGCACGGTATTGCCTCGGTACGCTCGGTGGAAGATGCCCTCGATTATCAGATCCCGGCGAATGCCCAGCTGATCCGCAATCTGATGATTGGCGCTCAGTATATCCATGATCATGTGATGCACTTCTATCATCTGCATGCCCTGGATTGGGTGGATGTGGTATCGGCGCTCTCCGCCGATCCGGCAGAGACCTCGGCATTGGCCCAATCCATCAGCAACTGGCCGAAGGCATCGCCAGGCTATTTCTCCGATGTCAAAAGGAAACTGAAGGGTTTCGTCGATGCCGGGCAATTGGGTATTTTCGCCAAGGCCTATTGGGGGCACGAGGTCTATAAGCTGCCACCGGCGGCGAATCTGATGGCGGTCGCCCACTATCTGGAGGCCCTTGAGTGGCAGCGTGATGTGGTCAAGCTGCATGCCATCTTCGGCGGCAAGAATCCCCACCCCAACTTCCTGGTGGGTGGTGTGGCATCCGCCATCGATCTCAACTCCGACTCGGCGATCAACAGCAAGAAACTCTCTCAGGTTCAAAACGTCATCAACAAGATGCGCGAGTTTACCGATCAGGTCTATGTGCCGGATACCCTGGCGGTAGCGAGCTTCTATAAGGACTGGGGCGAACGTGGCGAGGGCCTGGGTAACTTCCTCTGCTACGGTGACCTGCCTGCCACCTCCATGGATGATCCTGACAGTTTCTTCTTCCCCAGCGGGGTCATCCTCGACCGGGATATATCCACCATACATCCATTGGATCTGAACAGCGCAGAAGAGATACAGGAGCACATCTCCCATTCATGGTATGACTACAGCAAGGGCAAGGATCAGGGTCTGCATCCCTATGATGGTGAGACATCACTCAACTACACCGGCCCCGAGCCCCCCTATGCCCATCTGAACGTAGAGGAGTCCTACTCCTGGTTGAAGGCGCCGAGGTGGAAGGGCAAGGCGGTCGAGGTAGGACCCCTGGCGCGGGTCTTGATGCTGTATGCCAAGGGCCATGAACAGACCCAGGAGTTGGTCAATATGACCCTGAGCAAGCTGGATCTGCCGACGCGGGCACTCTTCTCCACCCTGGGCAGAACCGCCGCCAGAACCCTGGAAACCAAGATTTTGGCGGATGCAATGCAGGGTTGGTATGACCAGCTGATTGCCAATATCAAGGCGGGGGATACCAAAACCTTTAACGAGGCCCTGTGGGAGCCATCCTCCTGGCCGAGCCAGTGCAAGGGTGTCGGGTTCATGGAGGCGCCTCGCGGTGCCTTGGGACACTGGATCGTTATCGAGGATGGCAAGATCGCCAACTATCAGGCGGTGGTACCGAGTACATGGAACGCCGGGCCACGGGATGCTGGGGGCCAGGCCGGCGCTTACGAGGCTGCACTGCAGGATAATCACCAACTCCTGGATGCGGAAAAGCCGGTGGAGATTCTGAGAACCATCCACAGCTTCGATCCCTGTATAGCCTGTGCAGTCCACCTCTCAGATGAAGATGGTGAGGAGATGTTGCAGTTGAAAGTGACATAGCAGGCAACTTTCAAACTGCCAGGTTCTGCCTCTGCCTGTATGGGCAGGGGCATTTTTTTGTTGGTCTCAACATAAACAAATACTCGTGAATGATCACGAATCACCCTATATAGGCACCTTTAGGGCCTGTTAACACTAATCCAATGCACTCTGCTGGGGCTGTTTTTTCGTCCAGCAAGGCAGAATGAGCGTGGTGTAGCAGCGCTACATGAGCGAATGATAACGCCGCTGGGTGGAAAAACAGCCCCAGCCCTTCGGGTTGTGCCTGAAAAAGCGCCACTCAGCGTTGCTCGTCGTTCATTTGGAGTGACCAAACTTCTCTCCTCGCGCCTTGATTGGCGCTTTTTCAGGCACAACAGAGTGCATTGGATTAGTGTTAACAGGCCCTAGTTTAGGGATGAAATCCATATCTATCTGTTGACTTGACTGCCCCAGTTTGCAAATACAAATAAATGACCTGATTAGCGATTATTCGCGGTGATTGGCATTCATTTGCGGCATGGATTACTACACGCGTAGGTTGTGGCTTGCCGGATCAGTCAGGGTTGTATCGTCAGCTTGAGAATTTTCAGCTTGATTTCATTTCCCTCTGCCATGCTCTCTCTCAACACAACTGATTCGAGAGAGAGACGATGAGTGATCGAGAGCTAATCAAGGTATGGGACCCGCTGGTCAGGTTGTTTCACTGGAGCCTGGTGTGCGCCTTCGCGGTTGCCTGGCTGACAGAGGATGAGTGGATGGAACTGCATGCCAATGCTGGATACCTGATCGCGGCATTGTTATTATTCCGCGTGATATGGGGCCTGCTGGGTACGCGTTATGCCCGCTTCAATGATTTTGTAAAATCTCCTGCCAAGGTTATTGCTTATCTACGAGATCTTGTTCGGTTGCGCGCCGACCCCACTGTCGGACACAATCCCGCCGGTGGCGCGATGATACTTGCCCTGCTGATAACCTTGCTGATAACCACCCTCACCGGATTACTTGCCTACGGCGCCACGGGCGCGGGCCCATTCGCCGACGTGTTTTTTTCGAACGCCGCCTATGGCAGTGAACTCTTCGAGGAGGTGCATGAATTCTTTGCCAATTTCACCCTTTTTCTGGTGCTTGTGCATCTGCTCGGGGTGGGATTCGGTTCACTGCTACATCGGGAGAATTTAGTTCGTGCCATGTTCACAGGCAGCAAACGGATCTGATCAGGCTTGGTATCAGGTCCTGGATGTTATATCAGTCGGAGGTATGGAAAATGAAACCGATCTTAATTTCATTGCTACTCATCGGCACTACGACTCTGCAGGCGAACAGTGTGGAAAGCATGCTTGAGTCCTACCAAGCCGAGGGTGCCGGGCCATTCTCGGCGGAGCAGGGACGGGAAGCCTGGCAACGTCTGGTAATAGATGAAAAAAGTGGTAAGCCCAGATCATGCAGTGATTGTCATGGCGACAATTTGGGTAATCCTGGGCAACACATCAAGACGGGAAAGCGGATTGAACCGATGGCGCCGTCAGTCAATGCAAAACGCCTGACCGATCCGAAGCAGATCAAAAAATGGTTCAAACGCAACTGTAAATGGACATGGGGAAGGGTATGCACACCCCAGGAGAGAGGTGATCTCCTGTTATTCCTTCAACGACATTAATGAGGTGAAAAAAGATGAAAACGCGAATATTTTGGTTACCGGCCACACTGGTACTTGCAGTTACGCTGTTAGGTGCCGGTATGGTTATGGCCGATCGTGATGAATGGGGCGAGGATGATGATGACTGGGGAGAGCGAATGTTTGGTGGTTGGTTCAAGCCTGAAAACAGACTGAACAACAGCCAATTCAGCCAGCTTTACCAGGAGGAGTGCGGCAGTTGCCATTTTCCCTTTCAACCCGTTTTTCTGCCCGCCGCATCCTGGCATTCGATGATGCAACATCTGGATGAGCATTTTGGTGAAAACGCAGAGTTGGCAGAAGAGGATCAAGCACAGTTGCAAGGTTTTCTCACTGCAAATGCGGCTGATAAGGTCAATCGTGAGATTCCAAATAAAGTGATGTGGTCATTGCGCTATACACCTTCCCCGAAACGGATTACCGAAACTGCTTTTTTCAAACATGAACATGATGAGATACCTTATTCTCTATCCTTCAGCAACTGCGACAGCTGCCACAAGAGAGCATTGCAGGGTTCATATAATGAACATGAAATCGATATCCCCGGCATCGGACGCTGGGATGACTAGTGTGTGTTTCAACAGTTGTTGAAGCTATACTTCTGACACTCGGGGACTCCTTGATAGAGTAAGATGGAAAGCATGATTGGTAAAACCACAACAAACATATTGCTCATGATGGCGCTGGTGATATCCGGTCTATCTCTGGCCGAGGAGGGCTATGAAGAGGCGCGACGCCTGACCGAATCTGGTGCCATTCTTCCCCTTGAGGAGATTATCCCACTCATTCAGGCGAAACAGCCGGGTAGGATTCTGGAACTTGAGTTGGAACGTGAAAGAGGGCTATATCTATATGAGATAGAGATTCTCGATGGGAGGGGAGCGGTATGGGAGATCAAGGTCGATGCCGCCTCAGGGAAGATTCTGGAACATGAATTGGAGGATTGAAGTTGCGTCTGCTGCTGGTTGAAGATGACAATCTCCTCGCCACATCACTAAAGCACGACCTGGAACAGCAGGGGTATGCCGTTGATTGTGCCGAGGAGGGTATTGAAGCTGAGTTTATGGGCGATAACATGGCATATGATCTTATCGTCCTGGACCTGGGTCTACCTAACCGGTCCGGTCTGGAGGTGTTGAAGAACTGGCGCAAACGGGATAATCGTACTCCGGTGATCATATTGACCGCCCGGGATGCCTGGCATGAACGGGTTGAGGGGTTCAAGGCCGGTGCGGACGACTATCTGGGCAAACCGTTTCATATTGAAGAGCTGGTGGTACGCCTGCAGGCATTGGTGCGTCGCAGTCACGATCTGGTGGGGGCCAGCCTCAAGTCTGGTGGCCTGGAGCTCGACGAGGAGAGACAGCAGGTGATATTGCCCGATCAGCAGAGACTCGATCTCACCGGAACGGAATTTCGCCTGTTACGCTGCTTCATCCTCAACAAAGACAAGATACTCTCCAAAACCCGTTTAACGGAACATGTTTATGAACAGGATTTCGATCGTGACAGCAATCTGATTGAAGTCTATATTCGTCGTTTACGTGACAAGTTGGGCAAGCAGGTGATCGAGACACGCAGAGGACAAGGGTATATCTATGTCGGTGTTGAGAACTAACTCTCTCGAACATCGACTGCACCTGGGGTTGGCGCTCAGCCTGATCGTATTGATGGGATTGCTATGGTTATTCGGCGCACAATCCATTCAAGAGCTGACAGAAGATTTTATCGCATCCCGCCTGGAACATGACAGCGAGGCCTTGCTCGCAGCGATGGCCGTTAAACATCAGCAGTTCAAGGTTCGGCCCGCCCGCGTCAACCAAATCTATCGACGTCCCTATTCCGGACACTACTATCTTATTCGTCATCAAGACGGCACTGAGACCCACTCACGATCACTTTGGGACTTTAAACTCCATATTCCTATGCTGCCGGTCGGTGACAGCAGGCGTATGCATATGCTCGGTCCTGAAGCGCAGCAGCTGTTGGTTTATGTTGCCGGATTTAAAAAACAGGGGCGGGAACTTACCGTTGCAGTGGCGGAGGATCTGCAACCGATAAAACAGCAACGGGATCTGTTTCTACGTAATTTTGCATTGTTGGCGCTACTCGGCCTGGTCGCATTATTGTTGGTCCAGGGTATGGTTGTCAGGCACTCGTTCCGTCGTCTCGAACCCTTGCGCGATGATGTGAAGAGTCTGGCTACAGGGGATGAGAAACTGTTGTGCGAAGATGTCCCGGATGAGATGTCTCCCTTGGTCAAGGAGATCAATCACCTGTTGCAGCTCCTTACAAGAAGGAATAAACGATCGCGTAACGCCCTCGGTAATCTTGCCCATGCCTTGAAAGCGCCCATGAATCTGCTGATGCGCTACTTCGACACAACTGCCACGGCTGAAAATCAGATAGACCGGAGTTTGGCAGGACAACAGGTGGAAAGGGTCAGATTGTTAATCGACCGAGAACTCAAGCGTGCCCGTCTGGCGGGTAGTGGAACCATGAGTCAGAGATTTGATCCACACATCGATCTACAGGATCTGTTGAATGTATTGAAACAGATTTACCAGGATAAGCAGTTATCGATAGAGGCGGTCGTGGCAATGGACCAACCCCCCTTCGGTGACCGGGAGGATATTCTTGAGTTGTTGGGTAACCTCCTTGATAACGCATGTAAATGGGCGAACAAAAAGGTACGCTGCACGCTTTCCGGAGAGGATCGTTTGCAGATCCTTGTGGAAGATGATGGTGAGGGGTTGGGTGATGAAGACGTCTCCAGATTGACACGCCGTGGCAGTCGATTGGATGAGAATATGGAAGGACAGGGACTTGGGCTGGCGATCGTATCTGATGTCGTCACTCTCTATGAGGGAGAGTTGAAGTTTGACCGATCACCAGAGTTGCGTGGACTTCGTGTCAGTGTGGTTTTGAATCGTATCTGACTACACATTTAAATCCCAAGGTAAACCATGACAGCTCGGCAGCTGTAAACAATACCGACCAGGCATAAACCCTATCAGGTTTCATTGGAATTGTTCATCGCCGGCGGCAGTAGCAGGTCTTCCAGAAAAAAGGCGGAGAGAGCAGCCCGGCCACTCAATTTGGCCTTACGATAGATGGAATGGGCCTGTTGCCGGACAGTCTTTTCGCTGACATCACGCATCACAGCGATCTCCTTGTAGCTCATGCCTTTGAGTATCAGTAAGCCCACTTCCCGTTCTGCCGCGGTCAGGGACCATTCGCTGAATTGTCTTGCGATGCCATCGCTCAACCCTTTGATCAAGTCACTCATGCCACTTCGCCATTGCATACCCTCGACACGGGCTGTTTCCAAATCCCTGATCAACAGCATTTGTGTCTCATGTTGCATCTTGAACTGTTCAGTCAAACGTACCATCCCTACCGCGATAATGACGATTAAGGTGGGTTGAATCATTTCCAGGATTATTTCACCAAGGGTTAGGTCAGGGTCCTCGAGTATCTCAAGGGCAATGAGGAAGATACTACCCATGACTATCAACAAAATATTTCTCCAACTACCCATCTTTTTCATAAAACTGTTCATGATTAACCTGATTAAGTTGATGTCGTCCATACAATGAGCACGCTCATAGTGACCGCGCTCATTGCTTACTATTACCCTTTGTCAGACTTACAATTCAAAGCAGTTGTTTATGTTACCACCAGAATCAATCACAAAAGGCCTCTGCTGCGAGTTCACACAACTCCTCTAGCAACTCTTCGGGATCCTCGATCTCACAAGCCGGATCTTCCAGGATATCCAGGGAATCGCCGACACAGAGCAACTGCTCTGTCTCACCGGTGAATTCACCATCCTCCATCGCTTCAGCAAGCACAAATCCGATACCAGGACTATAGTACTTGAATTCAGAGGATTCAGGCTCCAGAGGTGCGAAGTCATAGGTCATCAGGCAACCACCGCTATCGGCACAGGGAAAGTTCTCGTTTTCGACTGATGGTATCCCTGCCAGATCTACGTATTGCACGATATCCTCGGCTTCACCCAGGGAGAATTCCTGACGATGGGCAATGCCTACCTCAGGCATTCCACTGATCAGAAGACCAGCTTTGGCAAACTCTCTTCCTGATTCGAATGATCCATCGAGATCAACCAGTGCGCCATCCTCGAAGTTGCGTGATATTTCACCGCAATAGTAGACATTGCCTTCGGTATCCTGGGCAAACCAGTCATCTGTAATTTCCACCGGTACATAATCTATCTCGCCGGTGGTTTCATCCTCTTCCACAACAACCACAGCATCAGTCACGACACGGCAGGGAACGCCCTGTATCTCACGGGATTCATCTGTCACATGCACCACCACTGTCTCTTCCCCTTCCTCGCCAGCACGCAGGACATAGGTGTGCCCCGACACAATAGAGACATAGGGATTGGCACTGGATTGATCCACATCGTCAGGATCGACAAAGGCGATGGTCGGATCGAGCAGGGGGTCTGAATCATAGCGATGCTCACCGAGCACTTCACAGGCATTGACCCGGGCATCGAGCTGATCTGTACAATAGTCTGCCTCCTCCATACGCACCATCTTCGCCTCATCACGACAGGCCACCCTTTCACTGCGGGTTGCCAGGTTTATACAGTTCGCCAGGGTGGTTTTGTAATCATCTTTGACGTCGGCGTGGCACGCCTGAAATATCTGCTTAGCGGTATTCTCACAGGGTGAGTGCCCATTATCTCCGGCCAGGAGTTCATAGGGTACGATCAGAAATGGCACAGAGAATAACAACGAGTACATCTTCAAGGATCTATTTTTCATAGGTTTCGCTCCCGATCTGTTTCTATTCTTTCAAAAGGGTTGTGGATAACTCCTCCTCACCAAGCGTTCATTACAATCGTTTTATCAAGTGCTTTGGAAATGTGGTGCGAGGTATTAAAAAGTTATGTACTAGCAAGCCAATGCACCATAGAATTGATGTCATACAACCTGTCGAATAATTTATAATAAACTGAATATAAAGGATTAATTGTGGATTTATCGACATGAATCAGACACGGATCGAGTGCCTTACCTGGGATATTTCGGAGACAATCTTGCGCCGATTGAGAGGGCAATGGGAACTGTCTGCCGTTTATAGGACATATGTCCTATAAAAATTTCCAGAATAGCCGCGATCCCGGCTTGCACTAAGCCAGGTACGGGGTTTCAATAATCTAGAATAAAATATGGAGTCTCTCGCCATGCCCCTGCGTTCCCAAAAGGTTTTGCTCAGTTTGGTCACACACTCTCTCTGTTTATTGCTGGCAGTTTCGCCAACTCTGGCGGCACAGGAGATGAGTGAGCCCGAGCAGGACGAAAAGTTCACGGCTGATGCAGTGGAGGAGAGTGGTCCCACAAGAATCTACCGTACCAGGGAAGAGCAAAGAGAGGCGGGATTGGAGACTGAGATCACCCCATGGCTTACCCTGTCAGGGCTCCTGGAGGGTGAGGTACTGACCGATCGTTTTATCCCTCAGGACAGGGATGGTGCCATCAAGGCGAGAGAGCGCAATGCGACCCTGCAGTTTGCGCTGACTGTCGATCTGTTTGGTCTGGCAGAGGGTGAAATGGTGGTTGAATACGATTCCGATCCAGACAAATTCTTCTCCGAAGAGGCCTTCATCACCTTTGAATACGAGCCAATGGAATTGAGTCTGGGGAAACAGTTCACCCCCCTTGGCCTCTACTTCAGCCGTTTTATAACCGGACCGATGCTGGAGTTCGGAGAGACAAGTGCCAGGCAGGCTGTACTTCTTACTTATGGGCCCAGCGACGAATTCGATCTTACCCTGGCGGCCTATCGAGGCCGGGTCAGTGAAGTGGGCGAGGATGAGGAGTGGGACTGGGCGATCGGATTTGAGGCATGGTCATCTGACCATTTTTCATTCGGCTTGAGTTATCAGTCCGATCTCGCAGACAGCGATGAAAGAGTGCTGGAAGATGATCATTCTATCAAGCGTGTACCTGCCATAAGTGCATATCTGCTGGGAATAACCGACAGCTTCGAGTTCTCTTTCGAGATTGTGGCCGCTTTGGATGATTTTCGCGAATTGGATAAAGAGATCAACAGGCCCATGGCTTGGAATGCGGAGGTCGCCTATTTTTTCCCGAGTTCCGACTTTGATCTGGCGTTGCGGATTGA
Source organism: Candidatus Thiodiazotropha sp. CDECU1 (assembly GCF_963455295.1). NCBI lineage: Bacteria > Pseudomonadati > Pseudomonadota > Gammaproteobacteria > Chromatiales > Sedimenticolaceae > Candidatus Thiodiazotropha > Candidatus Thiodiazotropha sp. CDECU1. Next base: position 2,530,510 of record NZ_OY734020.1, on the reverse strand, counting down.
AAGCAGTACCGAGTTGGAGGATGAGCCGGAATACAGGTACGGAGCTGCTATCACATGGTATATGGATAGGCGGGTTAATCTGTCCCTGGAGTATTTACGCGGACAGTTTAATACAGAGTCATTTGCCATAGAACGCAACGAAGATGAAGTTCTCATTCAACACGTCAATACCATGAGCGCAAAAATATCCATACTGTTTTAGGAACACTAAAATCAGCATGCGATTACCATTCCTAAACATATAAAAGCGCCATGTATTTAAAAATATTGCTTGTCACTCATAGCAGTATTTTATTTCACAGGATGAGGAAAATGGGAAGTAGCGTCTAAAGTTGTTGTTGCTTAGGTCGCCACTGGTTTGTATGTCAATTACCAACCGCTTTACTCTCATAACGTTGATGAAAGGAACGCTGTGAATAGGGTTCCCATACTCAACACCCAACGCGACGAAAAGCGATTGCAAATCCTTTTATGGATTGCTGCTGTTTCCTGGACACTGTTGGTTGTGGCATTGCTCTACTTGGCAATCAGTAATGAGAATTCCGATATGCTGGAATTGGCTCGCCAGGAGGCAGTGGCAAACTATCACAAGGATCAGGCCTTTCGTGTCTGGGGCACCAAGCATGGCGGCGTCTATGTGCCGGTCAGTGAACAGACACCGCGGAACCCCTATCTTGCGCACATCCCTGAACGTGATCTGGTTACCCCATCGGGACGTGAGCTGACCCTGATGAATCCAGCCTATATGCTGCGGCAGATGATGGGAGACTACAATGAACACTATGGGGTCAAAGGTAAGATCACCAGTCTGAATCCCATCAATCCCATCAATACGCCTGACGAGTGGGAGATTGCGGCCCTGAAGGGATTTGAAGCCGGTGAAACGGAGCGCATCGATGTTAGAGAGATAGATGGACACCCCTTTTTGCGTTTGATGCGTCCCATGATCATGAACGAAGGTTGCGTCAAGTGCCATGGCGAATATGGTTACCAGGTGGGTGATGTGCGTGGCGGGGTGGGTGTATCGGTACCGCTTGCAGGTTATATCGAAGTGACCAATGAGCATAAGCAAAATTTACTGGTCGGCCTCGGCTTGATATGGGTCATAGGCATGGTCAGCATCCAAGTGGTCGGCAGGAACAGTAAGCAACGGGTTAAGGAACGCAAGCAGTATGAAGAAAAAATCTGGCACCAGGCAAACTTCGACACCCTGACCGGTCTCTCCAACCGTAGCCTGTTTTTGGATCGACTGGAGCGCGCCCTGGCGTATGCACGGCGGCATGATTATAAACTGGCCCTGCTGTTTATCGATCTGGATGGTTTCAAGGATGTCAATGATACCCTGGGGCATGCCCATGGTGACCTGCTGTTGCAGGAGGCTGCAAAGCGCCTGCAGGCTTGCGTCAGGGAGATGGATACAGTCTCCCGCCTGGGGGGTGACGAATTTACCGTGATCCTGCCGGAACTGGCCGAGAGCATATCAGCGGCAACCGTTGCCGGTACTATCCTGACATCCTTGGCGCGCCCGTATGTGATCGAGGGGCATGAGACGCAGCTTACGGCCAGCATAGGTATCACAGTGTATCCGCAGGATGGTGATGATCCGGGCATGTTGTTGCAGAATGCGGATACCGCCATGTACAGGGCCAAGGCGGAGGGGCGCAACACCTTCCGCTATTTCACCTGGGAGATGAACAAGGAGGCGGGTGGGCGCGTGGCAATGGAGGCTTCGCTGCGCCGTGCCTTGAGGAATGGTGAGTTTGAACTCCACTACCAACCTATATTGAATGCCAGGGATGGTGGTCTGATCGGAGCTGAGGCGTTAATACGCTGGATTTCTCCTGAAAATGGAATAGTGGGGCCCAGTGAATTTATTCCCTTGGCGGAGAAGAGTGGCCTGATCATACCAATAGGTGAATGGGTAATGCGGCAGGCTGCATCGGATTTGGCGAAGTGGGATGCAATGGGACTGAAAATAGAGCATTTGTCAGTCAATGTATCGATGCTTCAGTTCCAGGCCATGGGGTTTACCAAAAAGATGCTGGAGTTCCTTGCCAGCCAGCCCCATTTGCAATCCCGTCTGTTGTTCGAGATTACCGAGAGTGTGTACATGGATGAAAGCAGAGATCCGGGGGCACGTCTGGATACTCTTCGCAAGGAGGGTGTCGGTATCGCTATTGACGATTTCGGTACCGGTTACTCCTCATTGGGCTATCTGAAGCGCTTTCCGGTGGACAAGATCAAGATCGATCGTTCGTTCATCCGCGATGTGATCAACGATCCGGATGATGCCTCGCTTTGCGAGGCAATTATCGCAATGGCCCACCATCTCAAGCTTCGGGTGGTTGCGGAAGGTGTGGAGACGGAACAGCAGCTACAGTTCTTGCAAGAGAGAGGTTGCGACTTCGCCCAGGGTTTCCTCTTCAGCAAGCCCATACCGAATGCACAATTTACTGACTATATGAAAAACAATCTGGAGATTAAATAGGCGACCAATGTGTAGAATTCATACCTGCCTCTCTAACCAGTTCCTGTTCCTATCGATCTGATTTTCAGCCTGAATTAATCTTGCCTGCCTAAACTGATAATAGAGGGTGGCATGGAGGCCGCGCTGGACTCGGATGCAAGGCATCGGGAGTGATGCCGAGGTACTGAATCAAAGAGGATTGCAGTCATGATGAAGTTGGAGAGATCGATACTAATGGGTTTGTTGTCAATAATCCCCGGGTTTCTGGTTGCGCAAACAGAGCTGACGGCAACAGGACCGATCCCATTTGCTGTGTTCGATAGCGATAACAACGGTTTTATCAGTCAACAGGAGTTCGCGTCGACCCATGCTCAAAGGAGGGTGTTGCGGACTCAAATGGGTTATCCCATGGGCAGGGCGGCGAATCCGGTATTTCGTAGCTTTGACAGCAATGATGATGGTCAACTGTCTGAAAAGGAGCTGCTTGCCGGTCAACACAAGAATCGCATGATGGGTGGAGGTGGACCAAGAGCTGGCAGGATGGGCATGGGTGGCCGAAATATGCCCGCATTCAGCGATTTCGATATGAACAAAGATGGTGTATTGGAACAGGATGAGTTTCAACAGGCGCGGGCAAAGCGGATCAGTGAAAGGGCCAGTCAGGGCTATATGATGAGGAATCTGGCGAATGCGCCCAGCTTCGCTTCAATCGATAGTGATGGCAATGGAGCTGTGACCCCGGAGGAGTTTCGGGCCGCACAGATTGCCCATCGTCAGCAGCGACTGCGCTAGTATCTCTGAGCTGAAGTAATCACCCTGGTTCGCTGGCCAGAATCGGCGGGTGGACCGGGGGCGGCAGGTTAATGTTAGACTAGGGCCTGTTAACACTAATCCAATGCACTCTGCTGGGACTGTTTTTGCGCCCAGCAAGGCAGAATGAGCGTGGTGTAGCCCGGCTACATGAGCGAATGATAACGCCGCTGGGCGCAAAAACAGCCCCAGCCCTTCGGGTTGCGCCCCGTAGGAAGTGCCCTTGGGGTGCGCCTGAAAAAGCGCCACTCAGCGTTGCTCGTCGTTCATTTGGAGTGACCAAACTTCTCTCCTCGCGCCCCGAAGGAAGTGCCCTTGGGGTGCGCCTTGATTGGCGTTTTTTCAGGCACAACAGAGTGCATTGGATTAGTGTTAACAGGCCCTAGCTGCCAGATGACCAAATCGCGCAAGGAGGCGTACACAATGTCAGGGACGCTCCAATCCATAACCCTGCAACCAAAGCCATCCAGACATCTCCATGCCTGGCGTGTGACTATCCATCTGTTGGCCCTGTTTACGACCCTCCTGGCGCCCCTGATCCTATGGCAGAAACTGTTACTGTTGTCGGCATTGGCGCTGCATGGCTATTTCTCATTTCAACAGGGTCGCAGGGGTAGAGGCAAAGCGATCATGAAAGTGATGCTTGCAGCTGGGGGCAGGGTAAGATTGATCATGGATGATGGCCGAAAACAGATGGCGCGCATTCGCAAGGATAGCCTGGTTACACCCTGGCTGGTTGTGATGCGCTTTGACCTTGATCGCGGGTGGTTGCCTATCTCCCTGGTTTTGACCTCTGAAACCATCAGTGAGGAGCAGATGCGACAATTGCGGGTTTTGCTAAGATTCAGTGAGATCAGGCACATCGATCCAAGCGTCAATCGCTAGCCGGGTTTATTATCCTCTGTGAGCGTGCAAGAGGTCCTGGCTAGTGATTGTGTCATCCACATCCACAGCAGCAGGACAGTGCTGGCGGGATAGAGTTAACAGGTGAATAACCATGGTCGGTAGCGTTCAAATAGAGAATGATTTCATCATCGGGGGTGGTGCAAATGCCCGCGTGACACCCAACTTCCGCCTCAAAGAGTTCTATCGCTCGAACCGGAAGGTGCGTGTGCATCGGGAGCTCGCGGCGGCCTTGCAGATTCTGCGCGAGAATCTTGCCGCATCCATCAAGATCGATCCCCGGCGGCCCGCCACAATACCCAAGCCGGCTGATGATGGCTTGTATGTTGTGATAGGGGCAGACGATCCGGAGCATCTCCGCAAACAGGCCATGAAACTCCTCCGGCAGGGCTACTTCAGTCGCTGTGAACCCCTCGATGATCAACTCTATGTGGAGATGCCCGATCCCGCGAAACTTCCACAGATATCACCCAAGACCGCATTCGACTGCGGGATGAAGGTGACCGCGGCCTTTGAGACCAGCGGTGATCCCTACCAACAGGTGACGGGCAATTTCGACAAGGCCGGTCTCTCCTTCGGACCCATCCAGTGCAATCTTAAAACCGGCACCCTGCAGGAGCTGTTCAGATACTTTCGTGGCGAGGATGAATCCCGATTACGGCGCTGTTTTGCTGATCCACAAGACTACATCGCCTTTTGGAAGGTGCTCGATGGCTCCAGAAGCAAGGCCGTGGCCTGGGCGGACGACCTCAGCCTGGGTTCCGGTAAACACGGTTTTGCCCAACCCTGGAAGGGCTATCTGCAAGCGGTTGGCCGAGAGCCGGTGTTCCGCCAGGTGATGTTGCGCTACGCCTATGACAAGTACGGCAAACTGCTGATGTCCGCACTCGCCTTTCTGCATGGCGTCTCTCCGGTGAAGATCCGCAACCTGCGCTGCCTCGCCGCCCTCTACGACATGGGCGTGCAGCAGGGGAGCCTGAAGAAAGCATACACCGCCATCAAGCGTCGTGTCGTCAGGGAGCAGCCAGAAGATGAGTTCGCCCTGACCCGGATTGCGGTGGAGGAGCGGGCGAAAAAGGCCAGCCCGCGCTGGCGTGCCGACTGTCTGAGTCGCCGCTTGTGCATTCTCGAACGGCAACCGGTTTCGGTCACCTTGAATGGGCAGCGGGCGCGGCGCAGCAATCGAAGTAGTTACCTGTTGAGGAATAGTTGGGTGAAGGGGTTGGATCGGTATTTAGTGGGTTGAAGTAGGAATGAAAAATGCTGATGCTGTAAAATCGGATTTATTTTAATTTCGTGTACTGTTCAACTCATCAATTCATATCTTTTTGAGGTTACTGGGTGAATAGTCAGACTGCTGTATTCTTTTCTCCACACTGGGATGCAAAATTGCACCTTTTGGAATCTTGCGAGGGTGGCTTGGGAAAAAACGCAATGCTCCGACTCTAGAATTATGCATCTTTGTTAATGGGTCGGGCTGAAGCCGTTCATACTGCTCTTGATCTATGAGCATGCCGGCGTCATTGGCTTTGTTCAACATCCATTGCAGTGGGATATCCGACAGACCTCTTTCACGATAGCCGCCACTTATGTCAGCGTGCACGCCAGCGAACCAAGTTTGCTCCAGAGTCTGGCCCTGAGCGGTAGTGTTGTCCCAGAGCACCGGCTGGAAGAACTTGCGGGTTTCATCGATGGCCAGCGCATGATAGCCAAACACAGTCTTGTCCGACAGCTGTGGATTGTTCCGACGCCGGCTAAAGGCTCCAATAACCCTTACACAGTCCCACATACCAATAAAGTATGGCGGGCACTCACGAGATAGGCTCGATTTGAACTCTTGTGCTTCAAGGTCAGTGACCCGGCCCATGCCATGGATCGCGTAAGGTACAACTATGGTCCCGGCCTTATCCAGAAGGCCGAATGTTTCGAGTATCTCCGCAAGTGCAATCGCCATCGGACCACCTGCGCTGCTTCCAAACAGGAATAGACGGTCGCCCTCTCGATAGTTATCCATCAAAAATTTATATGCGTACTCAACATGATCCGCTATGTCATGTCTTGTCCATACCCTTAGACCAGCCCTTAAGTTCTGCCGCAAGGCGGAAAGAAATCCTGCACCTTCACGCATCTGAACGCCTGGATCGTAGTAGACAATCTGGCGCTCCGACGCCGAGTAAGCCATGCGTGTCAGGTAATAAGCGTTGCTGTTTAACTCAAAGGTAGGAAATTGCTGAAAGTCAAAGCAGACAACCAGGTTCCGGCTGGAGGCCTGCCGTGGCGTCGCCATGGCAGCGCTTTCCATTTTAGTCGGTAGTATGGCAGTGCGAGGTTGATTGCTTAGTTCGGCATACAGCTTGGTGAATGCCTTATCGTAACTACTCTGGAAATCGACATATTCGATACGCCACAACCAGAACGGTAGACTGCAATCGTGGTAGAGCACGAGAAATATCGATTTACCATGGTCTAGAGCATAGCGTGTTTCATCGAGCACGTTTTTCGATTCAACGGCATGGGGTGAGAGTATCAGGATCAACCGTGAACATGACTCCAGAGCGGATTGGATCGAACGGGTCCAATCTTCACCAGCAGGGATACTGGTCTGGTCAAAAAAAACGTTATGAGCACGTTCGGACAGATCACCCGCCAATCGTCGGGCGAAATCCTGATCGTGCCGCGAATAGCTGATAAAGGAATAGTTATTCTTGTTGGATCGATCATTCATATCACTTTATTAAGATTCAATCTATTCCTGACAGCATAGAGGGATCAGCTCCCTGGCTTCATCGGCAAGCCCGGCATCATCGGCAAAGAATCCATTGGCCGGCAACCACCACTCCACATAACGGCGCAGCTGCAGTTCTGTGGATAGGAACGGGCTATCCGCCCCGGGATCTTCCGATTGCACGACAGCAAAGTTATCCTTCATCTCTTGCAGATAGGTTGCGGCTGGTTCATCCGTCGACTCGCCGATGAGTCTGCCCAACAGTGCGAGTTCCGTCAGTGAGCCCTGAGCCCAATATTCATTCGGTCGTACCCGGTCGACCTCAGCGGCGCGGTAGGCGGTCTTCCACTTTTTACGATCGAGTTTTCCAGTCATCACGGCCTGCAGGGCCAGGTACTGGACACCGCTCCAATGGTGCGAGGGATTGGCATCGAACGCTTCTTTATACCATTTGGAGGCGCGACTGAGTGCCTCACGGGAGGCTGCTTTGGCCCTGTCATCACCGATGTGCTTGAAGAGCAACTCCGCCAGTCTCTTTTCCGCGCTTCCCAGCAGGCCCCGATTCTCATCCAGGGCTCGCTTGTCTTTGGTCTGAGCGAGCAGTTTATTCAGCGCCTCGATCTCTCTTTTCAGATCAGCCCCGATGGTCTCAAACTCCTCTCGACTGGCGCCATTCTGTGCCAATGTCTCGGACCGATCCCGTAGGTTCTTCAGTGAATTGAGATGGGATTTCAGCCGAACCTCTTCGAGGAAATCGCTATAGCCCTCGGGTAGCTGCACATAACCCACCAGGCTGACCCAATCGTGCCCCGCATTGGACTGGTTGTCGTAGAGTTCCACCCTGGTATGGTGGAGTGCCTCGCGTACATCGAGACCGTTCAGCAGCTCCCCATAGAAACGCCGGGTAAAGATTTCTGAACCGAACATTGTCAACGGTAACTGGGATGCGATCACCACGGGGAAACCGCTGGTATGGAGTAGATGGGCCAGGCTTTTGTCGGGATTGATGACATCGGTCTCGTTACCCGCATCGCATGCGGCCAGGGTCACCACCACGGCGCTGGAGCGTATACCCGCCAAGGCCTTGCACAGGTCATCGGGAGTGATCACATCGGCACCCTCGATACGATGGTTCAAAGCAATACCGAATCGATGGTCATTTTTCTTGTCTATCTGCTGTCCGTGAGCCAACAGATGACAGTGGGTGAATCCATCCTCGTGGGTTATCTTTTCTATATCACTGTATTTCGCATTGCCGATCTCAACAAAGACCTTTTCTCTATTTTTTGGTGGTAGCCAGGGTTTAAGGGCATTCAGTAGTGCCTCCCTGTGTTTTTTGTGGGGGACGCTGCCACCGGCCGCGGACCAGATGAATAAAACCTTTGGCGTGGCAGGCCAGTGCGGTGAGGAATCTCTGAATACACCACGCACGCGGCGGGTAAGTACAACGCCTTTGCCGTTAAGAAACAGTGGTTTCTCATCATCGGCCATTGCGGCCTCGAAGGGGAGTGCCGAGAGTTCTGCGGCATTGGTTACAAGATCGATCTGTTGCAGTTCATTGTTATACTTTTTGATCTCTTCAAGCAGTGGACCCTCCTCAAGCAAACTCTCCTTATCGTGTTGTTGCAGCAGTTGAGCCACATGCTGTATCAAGGCCTCATTTCCCTCATCGTGGCTGGATTTGAGTCTATCAAGCAACTCACCTACATCCATATAGTCCTGGCGCCGCAGAAGATTGGTTACCAGTGAGGAGAGACTGTGAAAAGCATCATCGTATTCATGCCTATCCTTGTAGACATAGCGCAGGCTGTTCATCAACTGATTGAAAGGTCTCTGATCGATGGGAATACGAACCTGATGTACACGATGACTCGTGATGCTTCGCAAATAGTCGTCGCCATCCCGTAGAATCCCGGTCCCCAAATTCTTGAATCGAGCGAACTCGACCAATATCGATTTCATTCGTCAGTCCCTTTTACGAACAACAGTCCGGCCTGCTCATGTTTCGGATAATGGGTCTCAAAAGCGTAGGCCTTGCGCAGTTTTTCATCATCCCAGAGGAGGGATTCATCACTGCTATAGTTGAACCACAGTTTGGGCTTGTCACCACCATACTCGATCACCCGTGCAACCGCCTCCGGATGGGGGTGCTGAAATTGGTCGCCGTTGCTGGAGAAGATATAGTTTTCGCAATCCAGGTGTTGTATCAGTTCGCTGCTTACACTGCCCCTGCTGCCGTGGTGGGGGAGCTTGCATAGGTCGAGTTTGAGTTTCTGCTCGCCAAGTCGTTTGATCGATTCCACCAGGGTACTGGGATGGGAATCACCAGCAAGCAGTACCCGGTAATCACCATATTGAATGAGGAAAGCAATGCTGCTGCCATTGGCGGATGAATGATCCTCTGAATAATCCTCCCTCAGCAGCTGCTCGATGTCCGGGCGTTTTATTTCCGGCGGGGGCTCTTCATCCCCTAACAGGGCGAAGCGTCCCTCTGCTCTGGCTTCCTCCAGTTCTTGGGGGGTGATATTGATATCCCGGCACGACTTCTCCCAATCCTTTCGCAGATCAGCCAGCATTGGAATCGTGGGACCCATCAGGGTGATGGTCAGGCCGTCGTCGAACTCGATCCGGGGAAGTGCTCCGGATTCGGGAATGACCACCGCATCGCCATTGAAACCATGGCTGTTCCAGCTATGGCCATTCTTCAAGATGATGTCCGTGAGGAGTTCCCCATGCTTGCCGGCAAGCACTTTAGGGCCGGGGGGTTCGGGGAGGTGGCGATAGCCGTTAAACCAGATGTCCCTGGCCTTGAAGGGAAGCGTGTCGTCCTGGGCCAGTTCGATGATGCCGCGGATGTGGTCATAGTCCACATGGGTGACGACCAGCAATTCGAACTCACGCTCTGCATCCGTCAGCTGCTGCAGTCTGGGTTTGAGTGCTCTTTTATAGACACCGGGTGCGCCACCGTCGATCAACATCCGGCGTACCGGATTCGATCCATATTCGAGCCAGATACAATCACCGTAACGTGCCGGGAGGACTTCGAGTCTGAACATATTTAAGTTGTCTCTTCTCGTACCAACTCCATGGTTGGTTTTTTTAGTTTATTACACTGCTGTCCCGTTAACTTTCGTTTACTCCAGAATCAGTCGTAAACGCCCCTCTCCCTTGACGGGAGAGGGGTTGGGGAGAGGGTGTGCGTCAAGCGCTTGATAAAATTGAAGCGTAAACAGCATTCACCCATCAATACCTATGATGCTGATTATTGAAGCAGATGATGGTATTGATTATACCCCCTCTCCCCCGGCCCCTCTCCCGCCAGGGGGAGAGGGGTGTTACTTTCCCCGTGTGTTTCCCATCCTGATGTTTTTATGTTTTCTTCAGTCCATCATCTTGTCCTGCCTACTGTTTTTGATGTCTCAAACCTCACTCGATAAGAGAAATCAAGTAGGATTAACCTGTTAACACCATAATGGCCGAAGTTAACGGGACAGCATTGAGTTTATTATTCAATGCTCCTCTCTATATAGACCAGGGCCAGGCCATTGTCAGCCGTCTATTCCTCTCATCGCCAGCAGGGCAGTGCCGTAGGCGGCTTCCTGTTGTGGTGCCAGGATCACCGGTAGCGCCAACTGCTTTTGCCGTATTTGGCGCCAGACTTCATTGCGCGCCCCGCCACCGACGGAATAGACGCGGCTGGGTTTTGGCGCCCCCAGTGTTTGCAACAGCGCATAACCGCTTGCTTCGATCCTGGCGATTCCCTCCAACATGCCTTGAAAGAAGTGCCGGTTCTCCTCAGGGCGGGGCTGTAGACGGGGTGGGTAGTCGGGATCGTTGAGGGGGAAACGTTCGCCGGGTGAGAGCAGGGGATAGTAGTCGAGGCCGGTGGGTCGATCCGGTTGCAGATCCCTGCTCATGCGTGCCATCTCTTCCCTGCTGAAATAGTGGGCCAGCACCGCGCCGCCACTGTTTGAGGCGCCACTCACCAGCCAGCGCTCTCCCAGGTGATGGCTGTAGACGCCAAATTCGGCTGCGAAAATGGGTTTATCGGCGAGGACCTTGAGCACCAGGGTGCTGCCGAGGGAGCTTACCGCCTCACCGATCTGGTTGGCGCCGGTGGCTAGAAAGGCTGCATTGCCATCCGTTGTGCCGGCGATGATAGGTATCCCAGGGGAGAGGCCGGTGGCTTCAGCAACCTGTCGGCAGAGCTTACCCACGGGAGTGCCACAGGGAACCACATCGGGTAGCACAGCAGCAGGAAACGGCAGTCGCGCCAGCCAGGAAGGCCACTGACGCTGGATAGGGTCATAGCCCAGCTTCAAACCATTGTTTTCATCGCTATAGCGGTAGTCGTCACACAGCCTGCCGAGGATCCAGTCGGCCTGGTGACGGGCCAGGTAGCGATCGGTGGTGAGGTCTTGCGACAGATGGAGCAGCTTTGCCAGACTGGATGTGGCGCTCAACACAGGATTGCCATCCGGTGCGACGCTGCGCAACAGGGGCAGCTGCTCCAGGCTGCTACTGTCGTTGTACATCAGGGCGGGGGTCAGGGGTTTACCCTGTGGATCGCACAGCAGCAGGGTGGAGGAGGTACCATCCACGGCAATCCCTTTGACCCTGTCGTTGACACGGGACGTGGCGATCTCTGCCAGCACCTCCAGCAGGGTCCGCCACCAGATTTCCGGGTCTTGCCGGCTCTGTTGCGGTTGCTGTGTCTGCGGTCCCGGCAGGGGTCTGCTTGCGGATGCCTGGATGGTGCCTGTTGTATCGATGGCGATGGCCCGACAGCCGGAAGTACCCAGGTCGATGCCGATATAGAGATCCATTACTGACCGGTTTGGTGCAGACTCAGGCAATGGTTTATATCTGCGCAACAGCTGCTCGAGGCTATCAAGGGAGCTTTACCGCCGCAGGCGCGACCCAGCTCTCGGCCCGGTGCTCGGCCACAACCGTGGTGTAGATTCCGCCACGCACATTGAACTCCGCACTCAGGCGCATGAAGCGGGGCTGGGTGGCGCGTACAAGATCACTCAGAATCTCATTGGTGACTGCTTCGTGGAAGGCCCCCTGGTCACGGAAAGACCAGATATACATCTTCAGCGCCTTCAGCTCGACACAGAGTTTTTCGGGGACATACTCCAGGGTCATCTCGGCAAAGTCGGGCTGTCCGGTCTTGGGACAGAGGCAGGTGAACTCGGGGATATTGATACGGATCGTATAGTCTCTGTCCGGCTGGGGATTATCAAAGGTTTCAAGATCTTTGCTTGGTTGACTGGGCATGGTCTTCTTGTCTCAACGGTAAATTGGCAAAGAATTATACTCGAGCCGCAACCCAGTCAAAAGCATTCCTTCTATAAGCCATTTAAAACAATAAGTTATAGTAAATAGTTAATGTGTAAAAAATTGAACTGTACTCTGTAACAATCCCCCTCTTTGGTGTATCTTAGCCGCCCATGCGTCTGGAGAAAATCAAGCTCGCCGGGTTTAAATCATTCGTCGATCCAACCACTGTACCGATCCCTAGCAATCTGGTCGGAATCGTTGGGCCAAATGGATGTGGCAAATCCAATGTCATCGATGCCGTGCGTTGGGTCATGGGCGAAAGCTCGGCCAAGATGCTGCGCGGCGAGTCGATGGCGGATGTCATCTTCAACGGCTCGAGTGTGCGTAAGCCGGTAGGTGCCGCAACCATTGAGCTGCTGTTCGACAATGTGGATGGCAGGGCGGGCGGTCAATATGCCCAATACAATCAGATCTCGGTGAAACGTCAGGTCTCCCGAGACGGACAATCCCTCTACTTTTTGAATAGTGTGCGTTGCCGGCGCAGGGATATCACCGATCTGTTTCTCGGTACCGGCCTCGGACCGCGCAGCTACTCCATCATCGAACAGGGAATGATCTCGCGCCTCATCGAAGCACGGCCGGAAGATCTGCGCAGTTTCCTGGAAGAGGCGGCGGGCATCTCAAAATATAAGGAGCGGCGCCGCGAGACGGAGAACCGAATCCGCCATACCCGGGAGAACCTGGAACGTCTTACCGATCTCCGTGAAGAGGTGGCCAAACAGCTACAACATCTCAAACGTCAGGCCGCCACCGCGGAAAAGTATCAAGGGCTCAAACAAGAGGAGCGCCAGGTCAAGGCGGAGTTGCTGGCCCTGCGCTGGCGCAGTCTGCATCAGGATCTGGAACAGTGCCAGAGACATATCGCTGAATTGCAGAACAACCTGGAAGCGGCCATTGCGGAGCAGCGCAAGTTGGAATCGGTGATCGAATCGGACCGGGACAAACATACGGAAGTCAACGATCAGTTCAACGAGGTGCAGGGTAAATTCTACAGCCTGGGGGCAGAGATCAGCGGCTTGGAGCAGGCGATACAGTTCGCCCGGGATTCCCAACGTCAGCAGCAACAGGATCTGGATCAGGTTGAACAGGCCCTGCAAGAGTCTGAAGCCCATAAGTCCCAGGATGAGGCGCGCCTGTCTGAGCTCAATACCACACTGCAACAGGAGCAGCCAAAGCTGGATGAGGCGCAGGCAGAGGAAGCGCAGCATGCAGAGGCCTTACAGCAGGCCGAGCAGGCGATGCAGGCCTGGCAGCATGAGTGGGAGCAGTTCAATCAGAAGGCCGCGGAGCCGGCCCAGACCGCCCAGGTGGAGCGTACCCGGATCAACCATCTCGAGCAGCAGGGGGGCAACCTGGAACGGCGCCTGCAACGCCTGGATGAGGAGCTGGGACGCCTGGATGACAGCCAACTGCTGAGTGAAATCACCGCCCTCGAAGGGGATGAGAACCGGCAGAAGGGCGAGGCCGATACCCTGCATGTTCAGCTTGACCAGGCCGTGGAGCTGATCAATCAGCAGCGTGAGAAGAACAGTCAGACCGCCAACCGCCTGGATCAGGCGCGTGCCGATTTTCAATCGAACAAAGGTCGTCTGGCCTCCCTGGAGGCACTCCAGCAGGCAGCCCTGGGTCAACAGGGCAACCAAGGGGTGGAGTGGCTTGAGAAGAGCCAGCTGAGCGATGCCAAACGCCTGGCCCAGGCGATCGAGGTGGAGCCCCGTTGGCAGCAGGCGGTGGAGCTGGTGTTGGGATTTCATCTACAGGCCGTGTGCGTGGACGATATCGGTCAACTCCAGGAGCAGTTGCCTCAGCTGGAGAAGGGTGTGCTCAGCTTTTGGGATACCCGCACCCATGCGGTCGATGATTATCCCGTCGCAGCGGATAGCCTGCTTGAGCAGGTCAGATCGCCCTGGAATCTGGGATCCCTGCTCGGCGGGGTGAAGCTGGCAGACAACATCCACGATGCCCTCGCCCAGCGACAGGGGCTGAAGGCAGGCGAGACGCTGGTTACCCCGGATGGCTGTTGGCTCGGTCCCGACTGGTTGCGAGTGAGTCGTGAATCCGACGAAAACGCAGGTGTACTGGCCCGTGAAGAGGAGCTGCGCAGCCTGAAGCAGACCCTTGTGGAGCAGCAGCGCAATGTCTCTGAACTCGCGGCCACCCTCGAACAGGGCAGGGAGAGCCTCAAACAATCCGAACATAACAGGGAGCAGGCCCAATCCAGCTTCAATAAACTCAATCGAGTGCTCTCGGAGATACGCGCCAGCCTGAGCGGTAAACGCACCCGGGCCGATCACCTGCGGCAGCGCCGTGAGCAGCTGCAACACGAACAGCAGGAGATCGGTGAGCAGATCAGCAATGACAAGGAGTTGATGGAGGAGACCCGGTTGCGACTGCACGAGGCGTTGGAGTCGATCGAGAATCTGGGCAGCCGCCGTGAATCCCTGGTGAAGCAGCGGGATGAGTTACGTAATCAGGTTACACAGGCGAGAGAGCGCCTCAATCAACAGCGCGCCTCCACCCACGAGGTCGCACTGCGGGTCGAGTCGATGCGCACCGCCCATACCTCACTGACACAAAACCTGGAACGGGCGAGCAGCCAGCTGACTCAGCTGTCCCATCGGCGGGAGGAGTTGAAATCCACCCTGGATAACAGTGAGGCGCCCCTGCAACAACAGCTGGGGATGTTGAATCAGAAACTCTCGGAACGGACAGACATCGACAAGGCGTTGAACGAGGTGCGTCGCAATCTTGAGGACGTTGATGGCCATCTGCGCAAGAAGGAGCAGGAGCGCCATCTGGCCGAACAGCAGGTACAGGAGCGACGGGACAAGCTCAACCAGGCGCGTCTGCAAAGCCAGGAGGTGAATGTTCGCTGCATGACCCTGCAGGAACAGCTGCATGAGGGTGGACTGGATGCGGAGGAGTTGTTCAAGAGCATGGACGAGGATGCCAGCGAGGATGCATGGCAGCAGCAGGTGGAACGACTGGCGAATCGCATTCAACGCCTGGGGCCCATCAACCTGGCGGCGATCGATGAGTTTCAAGAGCAGTCGGAGCGTCTGAACTACCTGGATGAGCAACACGAGGATATTTCCCGCTCCCTGGAGACCTTGGAAAACGCAATCCGAAAAATCGACCGGGAGACCCGTACCCGCTTCAAGGAGACCTTCGATAAGGTCAACTCAGGGATTAAAGAGCTGTTTCCCCGGCTGTTCGGGGGTGGCCACGCCTATCTGGAATTGACCGGTGAGGATCTGCTGGATACCGGTGTGACGGTCATGGCGCGTCCCCCTGGCAAACGCAATACCAACATCCATCTCCTCTCCGGTGGGGAGAAGGCACTCACGGCCGTGGCCTTGGTGTTCGCAATCTTTCAGCTCAATCCGGCCCCATTCTGTATGCTCGACGAGGTGGATGCACCGTTGGATGATGCCAATGTCGGGCGATTTTGCGATATGGTGAGGGATATGTCAGACCAGATACAATTCATCTTTATCACCCACAACAAGATCACCATGGAGATAGCCAACCAGCTTTCGGGGGTCACCATGCATGAACCGGGTGTGTCACGCCTGGTCACCGTCGACGTGGAGGAGGCGGCTCAACTCGCCGCCATTTGATCTCATGGATGCCATGACACTGCGCATCGTGCTACTGGTACTCGGCTGTATCTTCCTGGCCGCGATCTACCTGTATGAGACCAAGCGGCGCAAGCGTGAGTCCGCCCAGGCGCGCAGACGCAGAGCCGAGTCGATAACCGTTGCGCGAGAGAGTGTAGCGGAGGAGGTTGTTGCGGATGAACCCCAAGCTCAGGATGAAACAACAGTCGCATCCCCGGAGGGTGACGATACCTGGGTCAACTGGGACGAGGACGATACCGAACTCCTGGGTCAGGAGTTGAACGAGATCGGCAGCGCGCAAGGTGAGGATGAGGAGACCCCCGAGCTTGGGCTGTCCGCCGATAGCGAATCGGCGACCGCGGAACCGGAGCAGCAGGATCTGTTCAGTTTCAGCGCCCAGGAGGAGTCTCCGGTGGATGTACCGGTGCTGATTATCCAGATCAATCTGCGTGCCCGCTCCAAGCCGTTTACCGGACCGGCGATCCAGAAGGCGATGCAGGAGACCGGGCTTATCCTGAGTGAACTGTCGATCTATCAACGCATCGCCGGCGACGGCAGCAATCAACCCCAGTTCAACCTGGCCAGCATGGTGGAGCCCGGGGTGTTTCCGAAGCAGGATGTGGAGGGGTTCTCCACCCCGGGGGTGACCCTGTTTACCCAGTTGCCCGGTCCTGGTGACAGCATGGCGATCTTTGCGGATATGCTGTTCACTGCGGAACGTCTGGCTGCCATACTGGATGGGGAGTTGCAGGACGAAACCCATAGCGCCCTGACCAAACAGACCATCGAGCACCTGCGCGGTCAGATCATGGAGCACCGGCGTCAGATCCAATTGGCCCGGAGCAAGGGTTGAACACAAAGCGCGATGCGGCGCAGCGTATCCAGACCCTGCGCAAGGAGATCAACTATCACAACCGGCAATACTATGTCTTCGACGAACCGAAGATAGCGGATGCCGCCTACGACCGCTTGCTGCGTGAATTGCAGCAGCTGGAGTCGGAATACCCCCAACTCATCACCCCCGACTCTCCCACCCAGCGGGTTGGGGAAAAGCCCCTGGAAGGTTTTGATGAGGTGGTCCATCGACTGCCCATGCTCTCCCTCGACAACGCCTTCGATGAGGCGGAGATGGGGGAGTTCGAACGCCGTATCCGGGATCGGCTGAAGCTGGATGGCGAGCAGGCCGTCCACTACCTGGCGGAACCCAAACTGGACGGTCTGGCGGTCAGTCTTCGCTATGAAAAGGGCAGGTTGGTGCAGGGCGCCACCCGGGGCGACGGTAGCCGGGGTGAAGATGTCACCAGCAATGTGCGCACCATCAAGGCCATCCCCCTGTCACTCGAGGGCGATGACTGGCCCGAGGTCCTTGAGGTAAGGGGTGAGGTCTTCATACCCCACGAGGGATTCGAGGCATTGAACAAGCGTGCCCGGGAAAAGGGTGAAAAGAGTTTCGTCAATCCCCGCAATGCCGCCGCCGGTTCACTGCGTCAACTCGATCCCCGCCTCACCGCCCAGCGTCCCCTCTCATTCTATGCCTATGGCTTTGGCGAGGTGGTACCTTCACCCATCGCCGAGAAGCAAAGTGCCAGCATTGGCAGATTGCAGCAATGGGGCTTGCCCGTATCGCCCTTGCATCAAGTGGTAACAGGTGTGGAAGGGTGTATCGACTATTTTCAGCGCATGCTGCAGCAGCGGGATGCATTGCCCTATGAGATCGATGGGGTGGTGTTCAAGGTCGATAACCTGGATCTGCAGCAGCAACTCGGTTCTGTGTCCCGGGCCCCACGCTGGGCGATCGCCTACAAATTTCCCGCCCAGGAGGAGATGACCCAGGTGGAAAGCATCGAGTTTCAAGTGGGCAGGACAGGCGCGATCACGCCGGTGGCGCGCTTGACCCCGGTGTTTGTCGGCGGGGTCACGGTGAGTAATGCCACCCTGCACAATATGGACGAGGTGATGCGTAAGGATGTGCGCCCCGGCGACACGGTGATCGTCAGGCGGGCGGGGGATGTGATCCCTGAAGTGGTGAGTGTGGTAGCGGATCGACGTCAGTCGCATGCGGACAGGGTCAAGCTGCCAAGCGCCTGCCCGGTGTGTGGATCTGACATCATCAAACCCGAGGGGGAGGCGGTGGCACGCTGTAGCGGCGGACTCTACTGTCCGGCGCAACGCAAGCAGGCACTTAAACATTTCGCCTCCCGCAAGGCGATGGATATCGAGGGATTGGGTGACAAGCTGGTGGACCAACTGGTGGAGCAGGCACTGGTGGATAACCCGGCTGACCTGTTCAAGCTGAGCCTGGAGCAGCTGAGCGGCTTGGAGCGGATGGCCGAAAAGTCGGCGCAGAATCTGTTGCAGGCCCTGGACAAGAGCAAGTCGACCACCCTTGACCGCTTTCTCTTTGCCTTGGGTATAAGAGAAGTAGGGGAGGCGACAGCGCAGTCCCTGGCCAGCCAATTCGCCACCCTGGAGGCCCTGGAACAGGCCGATGAAGAGGCGCTGCAAGAGACCCCGGATGTGGGTCCCATCGTCGCGGCGCATACCCATTCATTCTTTCGCCAGCCACACAACAGGGAAGTGATCGAGCAACTGATCGATGCAGGCATTCAATGGCCGGCGGTGGAGGTACAACCTGCCGTGCAGCAACCCTTGTCGGGTAAGACGGTGGTCATCACCGGCACATTGAGCAAACCACGGGATGAGATCAAACAGACCCTGCAGGCCCTCGGAGCGAAGGTGACCGGCAGTGTCTCGAAAAAGACCGACTACCTGTTGGCGGGGGAGGAGGCCGGATCGAAACTGGCCAAGGCGGAGAAGCTGGGTGTCGCTGTCCTCGACGAGGCGAGCCTGCAGGATCTGCTGGCGCAAAACCAATAACGCTTCCGCACACGCGTTTATTCAGCCCATCATTCGTGGTAGCTTCTACCGATTGATTTACAAGGTTGCAGGAAAAGCAATGAACGACGAAACCGCAAAAGAACGGGAAATCATGCTGGTGATGCGTAAGCTGCTAACCACCATCGTGCGCGAGGTGACACCGGAACACAAAAGCCTGAGACATCCGCTTTCAGAACAGACCATTCAAGATATCCGCGCCTGTCTGGGCCTGATCACCGCCCGGGAAAAGGAGCTGGCCGACGATGCGGGGCGAACCGCCCAGGAGCGCCCCTACTTCGTCGATGAACCCCCTGCCACGAAGGTGGTGTCGATCGCCGAAATCGCAAAACCCAAGCAGGACGAGGAGAAGTGAATTAACCGCGGACGATTAAATCCGCATCTAGCTACCGGATCCCTGTCCGCTCTACACCTTTTTATTGGATCCCCCGTCGATTCACCATTTGCCTTCCGGCAATTTTCCTGACGAAGATTGATTGATCACTGTGCCATCAGTGGCGTGATAGCTTTTGATAGGGCCGAGTTTATGGTGCGTTGCATGGAAAATACGACCATGGGTTGAAGAGCGATCCCAACAAGCCAGATGCTTTTTCACTAATTCATCAGTAGTTATGAGGTAAATAGGGTGGATTTCTTCCTATACTTTTTTAGAAGGACCCGAGAAGCGGCAAACAGAGTTGCTACAAGATTATAAAAACCACCCTTGACTCGGTCGATAAAAAAATGAAACCAAACGGGAATCCTCAAACCAAGACAATTTCATAACAGCATATCTGGATTGTTGAACCAGGTTTGCTGGAACCAACGGGGAAATTCATGATGACTGCATGGCTTAAGGCTGTTCTAGTAACCTGCATGGAGGTACTGGTTGTTTCACTGCTATTGTCGAATGCCTCTGCACAGGATTCAGAGCCATCAGTCGAACCTGCCGCGGTGGATGTATGGGAGGGGGAGTTGCCCGCCTACACAAGGATTGCCGTATCACCTGGTAAAGAGTGTGATTGGGTGGTCAAGGATCGCAACAGAATTGCCAGGGAGATGAACGATCTGGTTGGACGAGCAAGCGGATTGAAGCGGGATTCAGTGGATTTTGCCACAACCCTGGGTGACTGGAATGAGTTGCGTCAGGAGTTGCTGGTTGCAAACGGCCGTCTGCGCTACTGCCTTGGGGATCGGAAATCTGGGGGTGATTCCGATTCAGCGATCGATCAATATACCTGGAGTCTCAATTATGTGCTGTATTCTGAGTCACCGCCGCAGGTATGCCCAGAGTGCCAGGATTTGGTGAACAAATATTATGAACTGCGTAACAAGTATTATGAAACCCGCATCCCGGTGAACGAGATAGCGGATGAACTGGTTTCCATCGACAAGCAGATCAAAGGACTACCCAAAGAAGAGGCGCGGTCTAAACAGCAACGGGAAAAATACAACCAACTCAAGAAACGCAGTGAGGAGTTGGAGTCAGAGAAGAAAAAGATTTATAAAAAGTCTTTCGTTATCTGGGACAAGATAATTGCACTTAAGACCCAGTTGTACCTGTGTCTGTTTGAGCATTGCCCGGGATTCACTGGCATGCCTGCTGCAACGCTCGATCAACACATTGAGAATCAAACAAACGATGATGATTGGATGGCTGTTAAATTGCCATGGTTCTTTTTCGTCAGTACCTCATGCGATGATGCGCGTTGCAAACGAATGGCAAAGGAAATCAATGAATGGATAATCAAGGCCCGCAAGGTGATCAATAATAGCCTTGAAGATGCCTTTAAAGAGTTAGAGAGAAATGAGGCCTCCTGGATTAAGAATCGGGATCAGCTCAGTGAAGAACAGCTACAAAAGGCGCGTGGTGAGCTGGTATTTCCTTTGGCAGAAAAGTTGAGAAAACAGCGCGTGCAAGATTTTTTTACCGAACTCAAAAATCGCCGTGCGGAACTCAAGGCATGTGAGTTGAAGTATTGCGGGACATCCTCTGACTATTTGGCAATGAGTACAATGCCACCCCCCGTTGATGGCGTCGACATCTCAGGTGAGCAGCCGATGATGGAAAATGCCTCTACCGGGTGGCGGGTCGATGTCGGTCTCGAATTGGGGCAGCTTGGGTTTGGCAACCTTAATGAGAATGTGGAACAGGGCGGTTCCGATGCAATCGCCAGTGGTATTACCGCCAATGTCAGGACTGAAGCCGATGATAGCAGTAATATGACAGGAATCGATATTGGTGTTTCAAGAGAGCTATCGGGTGGCCAGATACGTTTCGGTATGCTGTATGCTGAGGCCGACACCATGGAGGGTAGTATTCAAGGTGATTTCACAACAGCCCCGGCCAGTTTTCTGATAACAGGAGAGTCGGACACTTCCCTGCTAGGTCTCGAAGTCAGCTGGACCCAGCCACTCTCCAGGGAGTTCGCGCTAAAGGGCAATTTTGGTATTGGCTATCTCTCCATGGATATAGATGACACCAGTACCACTTATCAGATAGACGCCACAGGTGGGAGAACACTGGTCAGCAGGGTCAAGGAGAGCGATTCGGATGAATCTGCCTATTGGAGTGCAGGTCTGACATACGACTTTCCTGGCATCAAAGCGGAAGCACATGGCATCAATATGCAACTGGGCGCGGGTTATCGGCGGACATTTGGCGGAATCGGGCCCAATGATGAACGCCTGGATAGTGCTTATGTAAGATTTGGTGTGCAGCTTATACGATAGTGACGATGTAAGGATGCTTGTTTCAGGTCACCTGAGTGGCAGGGTATAGTTTAAAACAACCAGGGTCAGCCATATCAGTCCTATCAGGATGCCACCCGTCAGCAGCGCAAGGTGATGAGAGCGACGCGCCTTTGTCATATCCTTCACCAGCACCGCCTCACTGTGATCCTGAGGATTGATGTAGACAGGAATATGGTCTCCCGGTTCGAACCACAACCACCAACGATCTGTTGCCGGAGTGGGGTCGCCCCAATGATTCACCTCGGGTACCCACAGATTCTCTTTTTCATGGGATAGGGTATGTCCGGTGTAGGATATGCCGTTGGCTGAATAGGCATATTCAATGACTGGATAGTAATACTTGAGTTTTGAGTATTGAGATACAGCAATCTCTTCCTCCTGCTCCTCACTGCTGAGTAATTTTGCCTCGCTCTCTATCCAGTTCCGCTGCGACTTGTATTTGAGGAGTGATCCGGCGCCAATAACAACCAGTGCCAAGGCTATCACCAGCAATAAGTGATGGGCGTATTGAGGGAAAAAAGCGAGGGTCAGGTAAGCGAAACAGAGAAAAGCGATAAGTTTCGCGGTGAATATTATTAATTTGGTTTGTCTGGGTTCCATTCAATGCTGCCTGAAGGAGTCATGGCATGGACAAGATGACCATGTCCGAGTCTGTTTGCGCTGCTGCCTTTGAGATACAAATTATAATGATTTTTCTGTGCCTTTCGTAATCCATGCAGATAATTATTGCTGAGTGATTCTCCATGCAAATAAAGGAACTAAATTCCTCGGGTGATGCCGGTTAAAAACCACAAAAAATGGCAACGCAGCAATTGAATATTGCACATGAAGTATTCGATAAATGGGTATCTTGCCAGCCCTGCCAATTCCTTGGTATTTCCCTTGGTAATCCACGACATAATCAAAGATTGTAATTGAGTAAAAAATATACAATTATTCTTAAAGATTGGTTTAGTCCAGCCGCTGTGAATACCAGATCACAGGAAAAATAGAGGAGATTGATCACAGGATTCAGATAGGATGTCGCCCCCTCATCACGCCAGTTTGTTAATTGAAATCAGGGTGATGGGTTGTGTTGTAAATGATCTTCGGATGTCCCGATGATTTCATTACACTTTTGAGGGCTCGGCAATGAGTACGAGTAAACATATTTTTTCTGGAATCATATTCCAGACCCTGCTGTTATTCGCCTTACCTTTCAGTGGCCTCATCGCCGCGACCAACCTGCACGCCGCAACTGGACACACCTCGCACTGGGGATATTCGGGGGCTACCGGTCCCGACGAGTGGGACAGCTTATCTAAGGAGTACGCTCTATGCGGCAGCGGTAAGCGCCAATCCCCGGTGGATATCTGGAATGAAACCCCATCAGACCTGTATCCTCTGCAGTTTCAATACCAGCCCATTCCCCTGCTTGTGTTGAACAATGGTCATACCCTGCAGGCCAACTACAACACTCTGGGTCAGGAAGAAAAGGTCACTATTGGCGGTAAGTCATACCCGGTACAACGCAAGCCCGTGCATAACAGCACATTGATGCTGGGTGATGTCCCCTACAAACTGCTTCAGTTCCATTTTCATACCCCCAGTGAGCATGCTCATGAGGGTGAGCGCTACGCAATGGAAGTCCATCTTGTGCACAAGAGTGCCGATGGCAACCTGGCTGTTATCGGTGTGTTGCTCAAAAGGGGTAAAGAGAATCCAACCCTTAGGAAAGTGCTCGATAATGTTTCGGGTAATATTAATGAGGTCAAATTAGCTCAAGGAGTCACGATCAACGCTGCCGATCTGCTCCCCGCCGATCGCCAGCTATTTCACTATAGTGGATCATTGACCACTCCCCCCTGCAGCGAAAACGTCAACTGGTTTGTAATGAAAACCCCGGTGGAAGTATCGGATGCGCAAGTCAAACAGTTCGCAAGACTTGTTGGTAAAAATGCCCGTCCGCTTCAGCCCATGCATTGGCGTTCAATGCTGACCTCCGATTAAGACTCAAGTCAATGAGAATATCACCATGAAAAATCTACTTAACAATATGTCGTTAAAAGCCAAGTTAATGGGCTTTGCCAGCATTCTGCTCGGCTTGCTGATTGTCAGTTCAGTGTATGCCATCTACTCCATGAACAGCATAGGCAAAGAGTTGGTCACCATTGCCGAAGAGGATATACCACTCACGGAAAAGATTGCCCAGATCACCGTTCATCAACTGGAACAGGCAGTGCAATTCGAACGCGCTTTGCACTATGGCAGTACCTTGAAAACAGAAGATACGGCTTTAGCTCGTTTTCGCGAGTCGATCAAGGCCTTTGATGAAGGCACAGAGGGAATAGAGGCTGAACTCCACGAAGCAGAGCAATTGGCCCAAGAGGCCATGGCGCATAGCTCAGGCGATGTTAAAAGTGAGTTTGCCGCCGTAAATAATCAGCTGAAAGCCATTGAAGCGGCGCACGTGGAGTTTGTAGGACATGCCCACGAGGTGTTTGTCGCCTACACAGAGGGAAAGGCGCATCATGCGGAAGAACTGGCCGAAAAAGTGGAACAAGAAGAGGAGAACCTGGACAAGTCCCTTGAAGCCCTCTTGGTGGAGATCGGACATTTCACCGAGGAGAGCGCCAAGCGTGCCGAGGCCCACGAACATACAGCCGTTGCTACCCTGACTGTTATCGCGTTGGTAAGCGTCGCCATTGGTTTCGTTGTCAGCACTATATTCGCTACATTCATCGTAAGCGCAATTCGCAAGGCGACGGTCATTGCATCCGGTGATCTGACTCAGGATCTCGAAGTTACCAGCCGTGATGAAATAGGTGAGTTGCTCACGGCAATCAACGGCATGCGCAGGAATCTGCTCGACATGCTGGCGGATATTTCTGAAACCACCGAACAGTTGTCAACCGCATCGGAAGAGATGTCGTCGATAACCACCCAGACCAGCGAGACCATTCATACTCAGCGTTCAGAGACTGAGCAGGTGGCAACCGCCATGAATGAAATGACCGCCACGGTTCAAGAGGTTGCAGTTAACATCAATCACACGGCCAGTGCCGCTGATGATGCCTTCGATCAGACCCGGCAAGGTTCCGAGATCGTGCAAAAAGCGGTCACCCAGATCAACAAGCTGGCCGACCAGGTGGAGAGCTCTTCCCAGACCATCAACGATCTGGAACACCACAGTGAAGCCATCAATACGGTGCTGGATGTGATTAAGGGTATCGCGGATCAAACCAACTTGTTGGCCCTGAATGCGGCAATAGAAGCGGCACGCGCCGGTGAGCAGGGGCGGGGGTTTGCCGTGGTCGCCGATGAAGTGCGCACCCTGGCTGGCCGCACACGCCAGTCGACCGACGAGATCAATGACATGATCGAAAAACTCCAATCGGGTTCCCGTCAGGCGGTGACAGTGATGGATCAGAGCCGGGAAGAGGCGCAATCAGCGGTTGAATTAGCCACCCAAACCGGCACCGCCTTGGCCACCATCACCCAGGCCGTGGAGAAGATCAACGAGATGTCCACCCAGATCGCCAGTGCCGCGGAAGAGCAGGGATCAGTGGCTGAAGAGATCAATCGCAATATCGTCAAGATCAATGACATGTCGACCCAGACTGCCGATGGCGCAGGCGAGACAGCGGAGGCGAGTCAGAACCTGGCCCATATGGCGACTGAACTGCAGGGATTGGTTGCGCGGTTTACTATCTGATGAGGTCAAAAGGCAAGGGTGAGGGCAGATTATAGAGCTGCCCTTGCCCTGCTTTCAATCACATTCACAGGGATGCCTGATATTCCGAAATAATCCCTCCACTATCTGGCCTGACACTTAACCTGCCATTCACATCAACCACCGGGAGATTATATCTCCTGGTGCTGATTCCCGACTGCTGCATCCTGGCATGGAGTAAATCAGCGACTTCCCGCTTATCCACAATATGATATTCATAGGGAATGTCAGAAGTCTTCAACTCTTTAAGCATCTTCTTGGTCCAGCCGCATGAATTACGCCCGTATACCGCAACATAGGGTGTTGCATAGAGTGGCTCGACACTCTCTTTGGTGAGGTAATTCCAACCTTTGTAGGCTGCAAAACAAAACAGGATAATAAGCAGATAATTTTTCATGATCTATTACTTCGATGACTGATATCTATTACCAATATTCAGGTTTATTGAGTGCTGTAACGCAAGTTGATTTACCCGCTATAGGCGCTGTTTCACCACCATCCAGGGATTGGCAAAGCCATCCTTCCGGTTGAGTTAATTCCAAAGGTGCTTTTACGATCTCTTCGGTAATGCTTCGGAACCCCACTTTTGAGTAGAAATTTGGATCGCCATAGGTAAATAGCAGTTTAACTCCCATATCCCTCATTTGTTCAATTCCATAATTAATCAATTGTTGCCCAACACCTTTTCCCTGTTGGTTTGTCCGGATCGCCACGGGTGACAGAATAAAAGCCTCAACAGGGGTATCAAAAATCAATCTTGTAAAGAAAATGGATCCAATGATTTGTTCCTGTTCAGTGACGACGAACCCAAAAATATCGTCAGGCTCGGTAGTGTTGATTAAATCAGCCACCAGGTTCCCGATCAGTACACCCTCCGGCTCTCCTTCAGCATCAGAGAATACCTCAGTAAATAGCTGCTTGATTTCCACTTCATCAGATTTATCGTAAGGCGTTAATTTCATATCTTCATCAAGGATGCGTAATCAAGGGGATTATCAGCTAACCTCGCTTTATCGGGGCCGTCCAGTAGGCAAGCAGGACAACGATGACGCAAGCAACCAGGAGACTTGATGCGAGACTCAGCCAACTGTTGGGCAGAAAATCGCCTAGCAGCTGGCCCCAGAAATAGCCACAGATGCCGCCGCCACCAATCAAAATCCCGAGTTTAGCGCTTCCCGACTGGGAGATGGAAGAGCCACATTTATCACAGATCAGTGCTGCACTCTCTTTTGCGAAAAGCCGTTGCTTGATAAGCGGTATAAAGCCTAATGGTTTAGTACAGTATGGGCAGTATTTGAGCATGATATCTTATTATATACTTTGTGATAGCCAAAGAATCAGCATGAGCATAAATATGACAAGTGCAACAAAAAAGAATACCTTGCCGAGCTGTTTATTACCTTGATGCTCACGTTTCCGCTTTTCAATTAGCGCTTCCAGCCCTTTTTGATCAAGGTGGTCACAATGGGGGCATCTCTTATCTTTTGTTGGGTCGTATAGCAGGCCACAGCGCTTACAGGGCCTTTTTTTCATTTGCTCTTTGAGCAATGCAGCTCTTGCTACGATACCGCCGATATTCATATCACTTGTTAATTTTATGAACGATTAAGGCCAGGCGCGCGGCTCTGCCGCGTCGGACTGGGCCGCATTGTATGGTTGCTATTCACTAAGACTCCAATCCAAGCGTCATTTGGTTATCATCGTTAAGCGCGGACTCTGCCTCGTCTAAAATACTGTCCGGATCGTTATGGTAACGGACTTGATCAAATGCGTTTTTCAATTGCTTGTGCGTAATTAGTATTGTCTTATATGATGCTAAATCTTCAGCGTGAGCCGCAATTTGATCTCTCGGAAGCCTACAAACGAGTACCGTTGCTATTGAGCTAGAATGCCCACTTTTTTCTAGCTCTTTAATTAACTTACCCCTTCTATCGACGAGCTTACCGACTTTCGCTGAGAAATCTGCGATTCGCAATGTGCACTCAATAAGAATAAGCCGGCCATTAGGCGTTTGAACAATTAAATCCGGAGAATCTGTTTCAAGTTGAACACAAGGAGAAAAACCTAAGATGAATAACAGAGCAGCTATCCCATTTTCGAATCTGGATGAATCCGGTGTTTCTAATACTGCATTTTTTATCATTTTCAGTTCACTATCAAAACTTTGAACTGCTAGCAATCGATTGTTTCTGGCCTTGCTTGGGTCTAAAAACCACTGCCTCCGGACAATTGAGTTTCCAATCATTAGCATGACAATAACACTGTCTGAATTACTTAACTCAACAGATGCTGTACCTAGAACCAGGTTATCTTCTCTCTGCTCCCATATTATCTCAGAGGCGATTTGAAGGCGTGTCTTTAAGTTGTCTCCAGGCGCGCCTCTAACTGCCACATGAAGAAGACTTGTATCGAACCCAGGAAGGGCATGTAATGCCAAGCTAAATGTGTCGTCAACTAGCGCGCACTTTTCGAAGAATAAATCGACGGGAGGACTAATTCTTAATTCTATTACCGAATTATTGTGGCCCTGAATCGCGCCACCCAGACCCAACCATGTAGCGGCATCGTAAATACCATCGAACGGAGGCGTGGAAAGACGCAAAATATTATCAATCTGCGCCAAGTCATGCCCTGATACTGGGTTATTGACACTCCCTCTCACAGACAGATGCAAGTCATAATACCAACGGTCTCTGTGGCTTGTCTCTGAGTAACAGCTGTAACCTGTTTCCGTAGCAAGCGTCACCACACCATCTGGGGTATCGATAACGCCGCGCATTGCTTTCTCAAAAATATCTAAACAATTTTGTTTTGTCGCTAGATTAAGATCTATTTGCCCGACAAGTATTTTTTCCGATTTTATTGAAAATGAATTATCTTCTTTAAGTAGCAGCGGCGTAAACCCTATCGCGGCTTCCCAAAGCCTAAAGCCCTCCACGTCAACTTCCGCAATAAATCTTACTCGTACTGAGTAGTTATCGCAGATCCACTCCCGGACGGACTCCAATAATGATTTTTCAACTTGATCGTTCGACAACCTACACGTTCCTTGCTTCGAGTAAATTTACGTGACTAATAGGGCAGAAAAGCAACCTAACGTTTAAGCTTAGCCGCGCCGCTTTTTGGCGTCGGCTGGAGTACCTTGTATGGTTGAATGTGGATATCAATAGCCGATCCTTGCCTTCATTAAGAAGTGTTAAAATGAAGCCCGTAACTTGCACCACCAAGTTACCGGTGGCCTAGCCCGATGAGCGATAGATCATTAAAGATCGTTAATAAGCATGGGCAGGTCGCCGACCCGATTTACTAACTCGAACAGTCGAATGGGCTTCTAAGCCCGAATTTAGCAAGGAAGAGTTCTTATGGCAACGATCCAAAAGCGAGTACCGGGCGTCAATATTGGTGTAAATGTAGGCAAGTACACATTAGATATACATATTTATGAGAGAGGGGTTTATTGGCAAGTTGATAATTCTACAGAGGGAATTCGCGCGGCACTCAATCGGATTGGCCGGTACAAGGTATCTCGGTTAGTGGTTGAAGCGACCGGTCGTTACGAATTTGACCTGGTCTATGCAGCCTACGACCGAGGCATTCCGGTCGTTATTGCCAAACCTTCTGCTGTTCGGCAGTTTGCTCGTGACACCGAGCAGTTAGCCAAGACCGATAAGATTGATGCACGCGTGATTGCTGAGTATGCGGCTACTGTAAAACCCAGAATTCGATCGAAGATATCGGAAAATATACGAAATCTTAAGGACCTATCGGTGCGACGGCGACAATTGATGGAGATGAGGACCAAAGAACTTAATCGCCAGGGCATTATGGGTATGAGGCGCTTGGGAGCCTCATATCGGCGACACCTGAAACAGCTGGACAAGGAAATCACCTGGGTTGATCAACAGATAGATAAGGCCATTGATAAAGAGTCAGAGTGGGCTGATCGCAAGGAGGTCCTATCAACAGTACCGGGTGTTGGAAACGTACTCATTTACACACTGCTTGGGGATCTACCCTAATTGGGTACATTGAACAACAAACAAATCGCTGCGCTGACTGGACTCGCCCCTATCAACAGAGATAGTGGTCGGACTAAAGGTAAGCGAAGGATACAGGGTGGTAGAAACACTATCCGAGTGATCCTCTATATGGCAACTGTGAGTGCGATTCAATGCAATCCAGTGATTAAGGCCCAGTACGATCTATTGGTAGCAAAAGGCAAGCATAAGAAAGTTGCTATTGTCGCTTGCATGCGAAAAATGATTACGATTTTGAATGCAATGGTGCGGGATAATTGCGTATGGGCTTACTAGGCTGGGTGATGCTATTGACACCACAGTCGCTTGTTAGATGGCCTGTATATCGTTCGCATCTCTAAATCCTACTCCTAGAGCGAGTGGCGTACAGTTCAGTAATATATCACCATCTTCGTTTTCTGATAATGACTTTACGAGTAGCAAAGCAGCACATGATTGGTGGCCTTGGAACGATACGGTCATTGATGTGGTTCCAAACATATCAATGGTGTCTACGTAGAATTCGACATGGACCTTATTTTTAAAAGTTTGGCACCTTCTATGGTTGTTTTCCTTTGTTTCGTTAATCGACTTAAAATAAATGCCCTTATTTAAGAAAATGAAGCTTCCAGGGCTTACTAAGCTTTTAATTCTTGTTTTTGTCCATGCAGATGGTTCTAAATGGATCACGTTTGTGTCTCGACCAACTTGATCAACCATCTCCGAGTATAATGCGTGTAACCGTTGGTCATCCCCGAAATCGAACCAATCATAAACACTATTGCTACTAAACGAACTGCTAGCCGATATGTTACTGGGCTTAATAATGATCGCATCATCATCAACCATGTTTTTATTGCGACAATAATCTAGGAATCCCAGCCCTTTGCTAGATAGCTTTTCTAAATGCGACATTTGCGCGACACGTTTGTGATTGATATAGCCCCAAGATACTCCTGAGGATAGCCACTCGTTCTCGGCAGTTTGAGTTTGACCTTCTAGTGTTGCGGCCAATGTTCGTGAATTTTGTACCTGTTCAGTCCACTCATTTTTAGCGTGGCGTAAAGCCCGTGCATCCAAATTATTCGACATTATCCGTGTTGTGTGAGCTTCATCGTGGTGAGCGGCGCACAGGACAATTAGATTCCCTTCGGAGTTGTTAGAATGGTCTTGATCAATATGGTGAATTTGGCATCCGCTTTTCTGGCATATAGCGCAGCAATACCGACTCTCATAGAGCAGTTTATTATTAAGTGCGGGTGCAATTGCTTTTCTTGCCATTAGAACTCACTACTTGAAAGATATATCGGTTGCTTTGGCCATCTAACGGCCAAAATCACTGGGAAAACAAAGCGGAAGGAGGAACGACTGTAGCTTTGTTTTTTCCGAGTGCATTTTTATTGTTATGCGTTTTTATCATTTTTAGAAACAGGTATTGCTTTACCAATATTTTCAATGGCACTAGTTAGTTTTTCTAAAGCAGTAACATCTAGATTTACCTCTGCAGGTTTCGTAAACGTATTTACTCCGGCAATATTCCAATGCTCAAATGCTTCCTTTATCTGCTCCCATTCTGCAGATGCGCCATAAGATTCTAAGTAGAATTTACCAAAATTTATTGCATGGCGCCTATCTGCATTTTTTAAAGCTTCTCGCATGTAAGAATTACTGAATATAAGGGAATATTTAGCTAGTGCAGCAAAAAGAATAACTACAATCAATCCTTTAAATACGGCAAATGTTATAAACTCCCATGTAACTGGATTTGGTATTAAGGAAAATGAAGTTATAGTTACATACCCAAAGAAAACTAACCCACAAACAATTGCTCCTGCGCCAATAGCTGCCCAAGATTTAGATCTAGTATGAAACTCAGACTCTTTTTTTCCAAGTAATTCTAATGCTTCAGAAACGTAGTCCTTAGAAGTGCGCTCAATTTTATTTCGACTTTCTTCGTTATAACGTTCTTTCTCTTTTTCTAAATTATTCCTTATTTTATGTAATTCTTTCTCCTTTTTTATTACCTCCATTTTAAGCTGATTCTTCAATTCTTCATTTTCCATCTGCTTAATTTGAACAGTCTCTTCGAACTTCCTTTGACGTTCTGCGAAACTTTTTTCCCGTTCAGAAAAGAACTGCTCTCTTTTGATTAGTTCATTTTGAAATTCTCTTTCACGATTTAACTGATCGTTTTTAAGTTTAGCCCTGTATTCATCAAGCTGTTTTTCCTGTTCCTCGATATGTTCTCGAAGCGAAAGCAGTTCCATCTCTCGCTGATTAATACGTTCTATTTCTTTAGGAGAGTATTGCTGCCTTTTTCGGCTTTCTTCCATTTTGTCTTGCATAATGTTGATCTCCTATTTACGCATAACAGCGGATTATGTGGACGTCACAAATAATGTCTTATGCCGCTAAAAGTACCCGAAAAGTTCTCTATTTTGTTGTCAAACTGCAAATAACACAAACAAAGAGGAATTCTGAGCATAAATATCACCCCAAGGATTCTAGAATTGGGTGTTTGCTTGAAGTGGGGACGGCGATGGAGGTCTGGCTCGACTTGATAAATAGCTTCCTTCGTATCCATGGTGACAGACATCCTTCTGATCGCGCCGAGACGTAATTAGCACCATTTTTAGAGTATTTGCTCAGGAAAGGCAAGCAATCAGGGAATTCACGGAGGGAGATAAATGGCTTTAGTATTTTTCTTCGTATTTTTAGTGGATTTGTATATCGGATATAAATGTTGGGAATACGGCAGCGTCTGATCGCTGATCAGCGCAGTTTCGTAAATCAGAGCGGCAGTGGATGGAAAGGGTGCCCGCCTGGAGCGACGGGCACCGTGCTACTAGTGGGTTACTCTTTGGCTTCCTTCGCTTCTTCTGCCGGTTGTTCCATGGCGGGCTTTTCTTCCATTGTCGTGCTCGCGGCATCAGCAGCTGGCGCCTCTGTGGCAGGTGCGTCAGCGGCGGGGGCCGCAGCATCGGCAGCCGGGGCGGGCTTGGCGTTCTTCTCATTGAAGACCAGCTTGCTGGAGTCGCGCAGACCCTGCATATAGTCGGAAAGGGCACTCTGCTTCAGCTTGTTGACGATCTTATCCTTGACGCTGTCCAGGGCCGGGGCCTCTGACTGACGGGAGTCTTCCAGCAGAATGACGTGCCAGCCAAACTGTGTCTCAACCGGGGCTGAGCTGTATTTGCTTTTCTCCATGGCGAGCAGGGCATCACCGAAAGGTTTTACCATCTGTGTTGCGTCGAACCAGCCCAGGTCGCCGCCATTCTTGCCGGTGGGGCCGGTTGAGTGCTCTTTGGCGAGTTCGGCGAAGTCGGCGCCGCCATCGAGTTTTTCAATCAGTGCGGTTGCCTCCTGCTGCTCTTTCACCAGGATATGTCTGGCCTTGAATTCGGTATTGGATTGCCCGGCATAATCCTCCTGGTAGGACTTCTGGATCTCCTCTTCGCTGGGCTCGTGGGAGCTGGCGAAATCCTGAATCGCGATCTGGGTCAGCAGCTTGGCCTTCAGCAGGTCGATGGAGGCCGAGACTTCAGGGCGATTCTGGATGCCTTTTTTCTCCGCGTCCTGCGCCACGATGATGATGTTGGATAGCTCGTTGAGCACACTCATCTGCATCTCTGGGGAGTTTTGCGCCTCGGGCACATTACGCATGCGATCCTGGAAGTAGAGGCTGTACATGGTGCGGGTGATGGCTTCGCCGTTGACGGTGAGCAGGGTCTCAACATCCATATCGGCGGAAGCGGGTTCGTTCATTTCAGGCACGGTGGCTGAACGTTCGCTATCCGTTTTGGCTGCGGTAGCCTCATCCGTAGTCTGGTTGCAAGCTGTCAGCAGTCCTGCGCTGCAAACCGCAGCTAAAAAGATCTTCATATTCATCGTTGAACTTACCTAGTTGTGATTGATTGGTTGAATGGCTATGGTACTGCCCCTGTCAGGCCGGCAGTACCTTCTTAAAGGGTTTTACATGCACTCGGGCATAGACGCCTGCCTCGATGTAGGGATCGGCATCCGCCCAGCCCTTGGCGCTTTCCAGGCTGTCGAATTCGGCCACTATAAGACTGCCGGAGAAACCGGCGGGACCTGGATCCTCGCTGTCGATCATCGGGTGGGGGCCGGCCAACAGGAGACGTCCTTCATTCTGCAGCTGTTTGAGTCTTGCCAGGTGATCGTCCCGCGCCTTGAGACGTTGCTCCAGGCTGTCATCCCGATCCTCTGCAATGATTGCGTAGTACACGATTACGCCCCCTCCAATTCGTTTTCAGTGATATGGCGCGCCAGATAGAAGGCCTGCAGGACGATGAATCCCAGGGTCAGCCCCATCATGCCGAACAGTTTGAAATTGACCCAGTCCTCTTCAAGGGTATGCGCAGTATTACACATCTCCAGCTCACTCCCCTGAAAATGCTGACCGCAGTTGTCGAAATCGATCTGCTGCAGGCCTGTGATTTCGATCAGCTGCTGTTCCGCGATGAAGAAATCGTTGGCCACATAGAGGTTGAGAAATCCCAGCAGGATAAAAAACAGGCTCCAGGTCAGGTTGAGCTTTCTCCAAACGGGATAGGGCACGGAGATGCTGCTCTCCATCATGCGTTGTACCAACGGTTTTTTTCCGATGTATTGGCTGGCCAGAAAGACGGCGCCGAACAACCAGTTGATCACGGAGGGCTTCCACATGATAAAGGTGCGATCCTGCAGCAGGATGGTCAGGCCGCCGAAAACCAGCAGGATGCCGAATGTAATCAGGTGCATCTTCTCCACGTGCCCCTTGCGCAGCCAGCCGTAGGCAACCTGAACCACGGAGGATGCGATGGCCACAGCCGTGGCGATATAGATGCCGTAGAGCTTGTAAGCTACGAAAAAGAGTATGACGGGGAAAAAATCAGCGAGAAATTTCATTATGTGATCAATATCTTACGATAAAAGCATAGTATCGATGGCAGGCTGCATAGTACACCATGTTTTCATCTGATTTAGTGACCGCCTATATAAAGATGGCTATTTATTCGGGCAATTAGTGAAGCGTCCTGGGCTGACCCCAAAGATTATAATACTTTTCAACAACTTCCTTGACTAGCTGTGGATAATTCTGGGCATCCATCTGTTCCATGCCTTCGCGAAAAAAATCGGGCGCCTGATCGGGAAGCAGGCGACACAGGGTCTCATAGGCCTGCTCAATCAGCTCGGGCTGATAACTGCGGGTGGCGATTATGGCCTGATTCATCACCAAAATGCTCCAGGGGTGGGCCAGTTCAATGCGCGTGGGTTCCTGTTGCATCAGGGGCTCCATGGCCTGGATCAACTCCACAGACAGGTCATAGAGTTGCTGTAGCTGGGAAGGTTCCCTGAATCTGTTGGCCAGGCGGGCAAGGGAGTTGATCACCGGTTCAAGGGTACGCAGCTCTCCCTGGTGGCGAACGATCCAGAGTGCCATGGGCAGGGTCAGGTCTTCCATCTCCTCACTCTCCCGGGGCATCTCCAGGCCAGCGGCGATAGTGGAGAAGTCGACCAGCAGCTTGATGCCGTAATCCCCCAGCTCGCTCAGCTCATCCAGCGAGGTATGAGTGGCCTCGTCGGCCGACTCGACCTGGTCAATCAGGATCTCCAGCAGTTCCATCAGCCGATGCATCGCCTGTTGCAGCGCCGTGGGTGAGTTGTCCGGGTCCTTGACTCCGGCCTGCATACCGGCCGACACCACCGCCGGAGCGATAGCGTCAAATCGTTGTCCAATATAACTGAGATCGAGGATCGGAAATAACATATGCGATATTGTATCAGCATATCAACACAAGCCTATCGGTTTGACCTCACTATGGGTACAATCCGCCCCCATGTTTTGCGAATACGATCTGCACAGTCACTCAACCGCTTCCGATGGAACCCTCGCGCCACGGGAGCTGGTCTGCCGTGCTGCGAATGCGGGGGTGCGGGTATTGGCCCTGACCGATCACGACACCACCGCCGGTATCGAGGAGGCGCAATCCGCCGCCGCCGACTGTGACCTGGTGTTGATACCCGGTGTGGAGATCTCGGTCACCTGGAACAAGCAGACGGTGCATATCGTCGGTCTGAATGTGGATCCCGAAAACCGGGCGCTGCAACAAGGATTGAGGGAGATGCGGGCGTTTCGCGATTGGCGTGCGCTAGCGATTGCCGAGAGACTGGAAAAGGCCGGTATCAGCGACGCCTATGAGGGCGCGCTCGCCCACTCCAACGGCACCCTGGTAAGCCGCACCCATTTCGCCCGCTATCTGGTTGAACAGGGCGTGGTGAGTGACGAGCGCAAGGTCTTCAAGCACTACCTGGTGAACGGAAAACCAGGATTCGTGCCTGGTCAATGGGCCGAATTGGCCCAGGCATTGGCATGGATACACGGCGCCGGGGGCGTGGCCGTGGTGGCCCATCCCGCCCGCTACAGAATGACCCGCTCCAAGCTGAGACGCCTGTTCAGGGAGTTTGTGGAACTCCAGGGTGAGGCGATCGAGGTGGTCTCCGGCAGCCATAGCCGTGACGACTACTTCACCATGGCCAGGCATGCCAGTGATTTCGGTTTGTTGGCTTCGGCGGGTTCCGATTTCCATTCCCCGGACAATCCCTGGATCGAGTTTGGACAGCTGCCCCTATTGCCCGACAGCTGCAGGCCCCTGTGGTCGGAGTGGGCAATCGATACAGCAAGGTCGAATATCCTCAAGGCCGTATAGTTGTCAGGCAATCCCGATGGCCCAGTTTCTCCAGATACATCCGGACAATCCCCAGCCGCGGCTGATCAGTCAGGCGGTGGAGATCATCCGCGAGGGCGGCCTGGTGGTCTACCCCACCGACTCCAGCTATGCCTTTGGCTGCCATATCGGTGACAAAGGGGCGATGGAGCGTATTCGGCGCATCCGCAAGGTGGAGCAGTCCCACAACTTCACTCTTGTATGCCGGGATCTGACCGAGATTTCCAACTACGCCAAGATCGATAATCGGGACTACCGTCTGTTGAAGGCCCTGACGCCGGGACCCTATACATTCATCCACAAGGCGACAAAACAGGTGCCCAGGCGACTGATGCATCCTCGACGCAAGACCATCGGCATCCGGGTGCCGGACAATGCCATCGTCAGTGCCCTGCTGGAGGAGCTGGCGGAACCGATCATGAGCACCACCCTGATCATGCCGGGAGAGGAGATGCCCCTGACCGATCCCTATGAGATGCGGGATCTGCTGGATCATGAGGTGGATCTGATCATCGATGGGGGTTATTGCGGCTTCGAACCCACCACCGTGGTGGTGATGACGGAAGAGCTGCCGGAGGTGGTGAGGGCCGGTAAGGGCGATACATCCATGTTCGAGGTATAATCCACGGTTTGCCTTATTCAAGTACCGTTACGACTGTCTCAACTCGTTGAGTCGGTAGTGAAATTCACTTTTTCAGGACACACTAAATGCAAGGGCTTACCCTGATTCAAAAGCTGGCAATCTTCATTCTGCCCTTGATTTTCGCGATTACGGTGCACGAAGCGGCCCATGGTTGGATGGCCAAGCGCCTGGGGGACAAGACCGCGCAGATGTTGGGGCGGGTCACCCTGAATCCTCTCAAACACATCGATCCGGTGGGTACCATCCTGGTGCCGTTGGGTCTCTATCTCCTGACCGGTTTTATGTTCGGTTGGGCCAAGCCGGTGCCGGTCAACTGGAACAATCTACGCAAGCCGAAGCGGGATATGGGACTGGTTGCCCTAGCGGGGCCGGGCGCCAACCTGATCATGGCCCTGATCTGGTCGATCCTGGTCTACGCCGGCGCCCTGGCACTGGAGGACTTCGCCTGGCTGGGGGTGCCGTTGGTATTGATGGGGGTTACCGGTGTGCTGATCAATGCCATCTTGATGGCGCTCAACATGATGCCGGTGCCGCCGCTGGATGGTGGGCGGGTGGTCTACTCCCTGTTACCGCCGAAACAGGCCCATGCCTACTCCAAGCTTGAGTCCTACGGCATCATTATCGTACTTGCTCTACTTATGACAGGACTATTGGGTTTCATCCTCGAGCCTATCGTTGCATTGACCATCATGATCCTGCCGGCCAGTGATATAGTTGCCAATCTTATACCTGTGATTCTCAGCCCTGCGAGGAGTTAATTTTGAATCAGTCGTCAAGCCCATCCCGCGTGCTCTCCGGCATGCGTCCCACAGGTCGGCTACATCTTGGCCACTACCATGGTGTGCTGAAGAACTGGGTGGAGCTGCAGCACCGGCATGAGTGTTTCTTCTTCGTCGCGGATTGGCACGCCCTGACCACCCATTATGACGACCCGAGTGTCATCCCGGAGAGTATCTGGGATATGGTCATCGACTGGCTGGCGGCCGGTGTCGACAGGGAAAAGGCGACCCTGTTCGTCCAGTCCCTGGTGCCTGAGCATGCGGAACTGCATCTGCTGCTCTCCATGATCACCCCCCTTGGCTGGTTGGAACGGGTTCCCAGCTATAAGGATCAGCAGGAGAAGCTGAAGGAAAAGGATCTCGCCACCTATGGCTTCCTTGGCTATCCGTTGCTGCAGTCAGCGGACATCCTGATCTATCGTGCCTCCCAGGTGCCGGTGGGTGAGGATCAGGTGGCCCACGTGGAGCTGACCCGGGAAGTGGCCCGCCGTTTCAACCATATCTACGGACGCGAGCCCGATTTCGAGGAGAAGGCTGAACAGGCGCGCAAGAAGATGGGTAAAAAGGCGGCCAAGCAGTTCACCCAACTGCAACGGGCCTATCAGGAGCAGGGCGATACGCAGGCCCTGGAAAGCGGTCGCGAACTGTTGCAGGCACAGCAGAATATCAACACCGAAGAGCGTGAACGTCTGCTCGGTTATCTGGAAGGCAGCGGACGTATGATTCTGGTGGAGCCACAACCGTTACTGACCAAGGCCTCGAAGATGCCGGGACTGGACGGGCAGAAGATGTCCAAGTCCTACCAGAACACGATCTCCCTGCGGGAGAAGCCGGAGGATGTGGAGGAGATGCTGAAGCGCATGCCCACCGACACCAACCGGGTCAGGCGCACCGACCCGGGGGATCCGCAGAAGTGCCCGGTGTGGCAGTTCCATCTGGTCTACTCCGATGAGGGCACAAAACAGTGGGTCGAGGAGGGGTGCCGTTCCGCTGGAATCGGTTGCCTCGACTGCAAGGGGCCGGTGATCGAGGCGGTACTCAACGAGCTGAAACCGATGCAGCAGCGGGCCGCCGAATTCGAGGCCCAGCCCGATCTGGTGCAACGCATTATCAGCGAGGGATCCGAAAAGGCCCGTGTCGTGGCCCAGGAGACCATGCGGGAAGTGCGTGAGGCGATGTCTTTGCGGGTTTCCAATCATGAGTGATGGTTTTTTTGTATGATGATGCAACACCACTGTTGCGCAACCCCTGTATCCACCTCCACTAGGATCTGACATGGAAGAAGCTGAACAACATCCGCACTACCATCCGGAGCAGGAGGAGATGCCATTCGCCATGGTCATGGGCGAGCCTCTGGCGACGCCCCCCACCGATCTCTACATCCCCCCCGATGCGCTGGAGGTCTTTCTCGATGCCTTCGAGGGGCCGTTGGATCTGCTGCTCTATCTCATCCGACGTCAGAATCTGGATATTCTCGATATCCCCATCTCGGACATCACCGATCAATATGTCCAATATATCGAGATGATGAAGGATCTGCGCCTCGAACTGGCGGCGGAGTATCTGGTGATGGCGGCCATGCTGGCGGAGATCAAGTCCCGCATGCTGCTGCCCAGGCCAACCAGCGAGGAGGAGGAGGGGGATGATCCCAGGGCCGAGCTGATCAGGCGTCTGCAGGAGTACGAGCGCTACAAGCAGGCGGCGGAAGACCTGGACGGCCTGGAACAGATGCATCGGGATACTTTCCAGGGGCATGCGGAGTTGGTGGAGCGGCATGTGGAGACCAAGGATCCCGATGTGGATCTGCGGGAGATCCTGCTGGCCCTGCAGGATGTCATGACCCGTGCGGATATGTTCAGCAGCCACCGGGTGGAGAGGGAAAAGCTCTCGGTCAGAGAACGGATGTCCCATGTCCTGCAGGTGGTGCATGGCAAGGATTTTCTTCCGTTTACTGAACTGTTCGATATTACCGAGGGTCGCCTGGGTGTGGTGGTGACCTTTCTTGCGGTGCTGGAGCTGTTGAAGGCCTCCCTGCTGGAACTGGTCCAGACGGATGACTTTGCCCCCATTCATGTGAAAGCGAAAACAGCCTGATATGACAGATGAAGATAGCTTAAAAAAGATAGTCGAAGCCGCCTTGCTGGCTGCGGGACGCCCCCTCAACCTGGATCAACTGCAGTCCCTGTTTCCCGAGCGCGAGGAGCCTGACAAGAAACAGCTGCGGCAGGTACTGGCCGAACTCACCGATGACTATCAGGGCAGGGGCATAGAGGTTACCGAGGTCGGCAGCGGCTTTCGTATCCAGGTGCGGGCGGAGTTCTCTCCCTGGGTCTCCAAGCTCTGGGCGGAGCGGCCGCCCAAATACTCCCGCGCCCTGTTGGAGACCCTGGCCCTGATCGCCTATCGCCAACCCCTGACCCGGGGCGAGATCGAGGATGTGCGCGGGGTTTCGGTCAGCACCAACATCATCAAGACCCTCACCGAACGGGAGTGGGTCAGGGTGGTCGGCCACCGGGACGTGCCCGGCAAACCGGCCCTATATGCCACCACCAAGGAGTTTCTCGACTACTTCAATCTCAAGAGTCTGAACGAGTTGCCGACCCTGGCCGAGATCCGCGATCTCGACTCCATCAATCGGGAACTGGAACTGGTCGACCCTGAAAAGCAGGACACCCAGGGAGAGGCGGAGGCAGAGGTAGAATCAGAGGCAGAGGTAGAATTAGAGGCAGAAGCAGAAGCAGAGCAGGATCTGGATGAAGACCCCGAAGGGCTTGCATCCGTGGAGGGTGAAGACACCATCCCCATTCATGATGAGCCGTCCGGTGTAGAGCCCGTGGAGGAGGATGCATCAGCGACTGCCAGGGACGAGACAGCACCAGAGGAGCGGATGAATCAGACCGATTCCGAGGATGAACCCCCGTCCAAGCCCGCTGCCCATGAAACAGAGTAGCGAGAGAACCGGCGAACGCCTGCAGAAGGTCCTGGCCAATGCGGGCATGGGTTCACGGCGTCAGATCGAAGGCTGGATCGTCGAGGGGCGGGTGGAAGTGAATGGTGTGGCTGCCGTATTGGGGCAGCGGGTGAGCCCGGACGATGTCATATTCGTGGATGGAAAACGGGTGGCTAAACGGCTGCTCGAGGCCCCGGTCAGGGAGGTCATTGTCTACAACAAGCCGGAAGGTGAGTTGGTGACACGCAAGGATCCCGAGGGTCGGCATACCGTCTTCGAACGCATGCCCAAGCTCAAGCACGGGCGCTGGATACCCGTGGGGCGTCTGGATATCAACTCCTCCGGCCTGCTGCTGCTCACCACCGATGGTGAACTGGCCAATCAACTCATGCATCCCAGCCGTCAGGTGGAGCGTGAATATGCGGTGAGGGTGATGGGCGAGGTCACGGAAGCCCAGTTGAAGGAACTCACCCATGGGGTGGAGCTGGAGGATGGACCGGCCCGTTTCGAGGAGATCGTCGAATCCGGCGGTGAAGGCATCAATCGTTGGTATCACGTGGTGATCATGGAGGGCCGCCAGCGGGAGGTCAGACGCATGTGGGAGGCGGTGGGCGCCCGGGTCAGTCGTCTCAAACGGGTGCGCTACGGCAGTGTGATACTGGAGAGCGCCCTGAAAGTGGGACGCTGGCGTTACCTGAGTGAGCAGGAGGTGAATGATCTGCTCAATATCATGGGGCATAGGGTGGCCAAGCAGAAAAAGCCCCAGCGGGCCAAACCCCCGCGTAGTGAAGCTAAGGGCCGTACCGTGGCCAAGCCGGAGAAGTCCCATCAGACCAGGGGCCAGAAAAAACCGGGGCCCGGGGGTAAAAAGCAGACCCGCAAATCATCCGACACTGCCACCGACACCATATGGAAAGGCAAGCGGGGCGGAACAAGACGCTCGCGCTGACACTCTCGACTGCCCGGCTGATGGCGGTCTATGGGCGTCTGTTCGATCGTTATGGACCCCAGCACTGGTGGCCGGCGGACACCCCGTTCGAGGTGATGGTGGGGGCGGTGCTGACCCAGAACACCGCCTGGTCGAATGTGGAAAAGGCGATCCATAATCTCAAAGCCGTAGAGGCACTCAAGCTCGAATCCCTGCTCGCCCTGCCAGGGGATAGATTGGCCATGCTGATCCGTCCGGCCGGCTACTACAATATCAAGCGCAAACGGCTCCAAAGTCTGTGCCGGTTTCTGCAACAGAATCCCGCCCTGGAGCAGCTGGATACCCAGGCGTTGCGCGAGCGGCTGCTGTCGGTTCACGGCATCGGGCCGGAGACGGCGGATGATATTTTACTCTATGCCTTCGAGCGGCCGGTGTTTGTCATCGATGCCTATACCCGGCGCCTGTTCGGCCGCTTGGGATGGATAGCGGATGATTGTGGTTATGAGACGTTGCGTGGGGGATTTGAAACGGCATTGGCGAGTGATGCCGCACTCTTCAACGAATACCATGCATTGATCGTGAAACATGTAAAGGTGCATTGCAGCAAGAGACCCCTTTGCGACAACTGCCCGCTGGTCGAATTATGCGCCTACCCGGATGATCAACTGGCCAGTGGGATCTCCGCGGTGAAGACCTGATTGCGTCCATTCTGTTTGGCCTGATAGAGTGCGGCGTCGGCACGTTCGAACAGGCCCTGGGGGGTGTCCTGCTCAAGCAGGGCGCTGACGCCCACGCTGAGGGTGATGCGCACGTCCTTCAATGACTTGATACGCAGATTTTCAACATTGTGACGGATACGCTTTGCCAACAGCTTGGCCCCGGCAATGTTGGTATCGTTCAATACCACCACGAACTCTTCACCGCCATAGCGGTAGAGGGCGTCACTGCTACGAATGGTCTGTTCCACTGAGGCGGCGATCTCCTTCAATACCATGTCACCCACCGCGTGACCATATTGGTCATTGATCTTCTTGAAAAAGTCGATATCCAATACCAGCAGCGACAGATCACTCTGTTTGCGACGATTGAATTCGATATCGCGACTGAAATTTTCATCGAAGGCACTGCGGTTCTTTACCCCGGTCAGTGAATCGATGAAGGCGCTCTGAATGGCGGCCCGGTAGAGCAGCGCATTACGTAGGGGGTAGAGCAGGGCGGCAAGCAGATTCTCGATCTGCTCAATCTCACTCTTCTTATAGCGCTTGGTGCGGCTGATGATGATGTGGCCGAGGGCGGTATCCAGTACATTCAGGTCATACTTGAGCCTGTTTCGGCCCGGATCCTCACCAAATTGGATATCGATATCCCCATCCTTGCTACGATATTCAAATGTGTCATAGTGAAATTGAGTCTGCACGGCATTGGCGAATAGCTCAATCACCGCATCCACCTCGAGGGTGGTCTGCAGCTTCCCGCTCAGTTGCAAAACCAGGCCCAGGGTGTTCTCCATCACCGATGATGACTGAGAGACCTGCATGGGATTGGCTGCAGATTGGTTTTGAGGTGTGCTATAGATGCCGCTCATTGTAAAAGCTCACTCAGGGTTAAATCCTACCCTTGTTTATGCTAAAGCTATGCCAATGTTAAAAAACATAACAAAAACAATAAGTAATAAATGTTAAATTGGGTGTGTGCCAAAATTACGACGCAGGATTCCGGGGTGTCTGCCAGGATTGGAGGTGATAATTCGACAAAATTTTGTCACCTGTCAGCCCCCTTATCCATACGGATATGAGGTGATCGGCACTCTCGGTGAAAATTAACCTCTATCTCTACATATCAGGTATACAAAGAGAACAACAGATGATGAAAGCCACCACACTATCGATTCTACTGCTGTTTGGCCTATCTCATTTGCATGCCGCAGAGAGTCAGGAGGGATTGGGCAAGGGGCTGGTGAATCCGGGATTTCATGACAAGCCGGCCTGGTTCAAAAACTCCTTTCTCGATCTTCAGGAGGATCTGCAGGAGGCGACGGATGAGGGTAAACGCCTGATTCTCTATTTCCATCAGGATGGCTGCCCCTATTGCGCCAAACTGCTGAATGAGAATTTTTCCATCAAGGAGATCGTGGATAAAACCCAGCAAGGCTTTCAACTGGTGGCGATCAACATATGGGGAGACAGGGAAGTCAGCGGATTGGATGGGGAGAGTATCACCGAAAAGGCGTTCGCCGCATCGATGAAGGTCATGTATACCCCCACGCTGCTGTTTCTCGATGAACAGGGGCGCAAGGTACTGCGTGTCAATGGCTACTACGCACCTCACCGCTTCATGGCCGCACTCGACTATGTGGCTGGCAGAGAGGAGCGCAAACTCTCCTTCCGGGATTATCTGGCGCGCATCCAGCCCGTGGCCTCGACAGGCAAATTGCATCGTCAGCCGGACTACCTGCAGCCACCCATGGATCTACGCCGCTCCGCAAAGGGTAACGATAAGCCCCTGCTGGTGCTGATGGAGATGAAGCAGTGTCCTCCCTGCGATGAACTGCATCAGGAGATCCTCTCCCAACCCGAGCTGCAGGCGAGCCTGGGAGGGTTCGATGTGGCACTGGTGGATATCTGGTCCGGCGAAGCATTGATCACTCCCGACGGTAAATCGATGAAGGCGACTGATTGGGCCGAGGGCCTGGGGGTCCAGTATGCACCGAGCATGCTGTTCTTCGATGCCCAGGGCAGGGAG
Source organism: Candidatus Thiodiazotropha sp. CDECU1 (assembly GCF_963455295.1). Lineage (NCBI taxonomy): Bacteria > Pseudomonadati > Pseudomonadota > Gammaproteobacteria > Chromatiales > Sedimenticolaceae > Candidatus Thiodiazotropha > Candidatus Thiodiazotropha sp. CDECU1. The sequence goes on along the minus strand of NZ_OY734020.1, from coordinate 2,486,516 downwards.
GTATTCCGCTCCGAGGCCTATCTGCGCAGCTTCCATACCCAGGCCGCGATGGATTACGTAAGCTCGGGCAGTTACCGGGATCAGCCCAATTTTCAGCGTTTCGTCCAGGCCAGGGCGGAAGAGATGCGGGAGCGAGGAGAGGTCGTTGACCTGATGAAATAGCCCCCTGGGAAAATGGGCGGTTTTGATACAAGATGGGGTTCACTCGGGGATGATTCTAGGGTAGTATTGCGCGTTCGAATTTTCGGGTCATTGGCTCGATCGGTAGAGCATCTGACTTTTCATCAGGTGGTTATTCGAAATTTCGGGTCGTTAGCTCAGTCGGTAGAGCATCTGACTTTTAATCAGGTGGTCGCAGGTTCGATCCCTGCACGACCCACCATATAAAACAAAGGCTTAGGGTTAATTCTAAGCCTTTGATTCATCATTTACCGTCAATCATACCGTCAACATCACCCCCTAGTTCAGGCTTTTAATGATTTTCCAGTAAAAATGTTTAGCTGACTAGGAAAGACAATTCTTTTCTTTATGTTTTGCCTGGCATTGATTGCAAAGTTCACCATTTGTTGGCTTAGTTGCTCTTTCTACGTAGTTGTTCACAGGCCAATTTGAGCAGTTGTGGCACCAATGCCATGTATCACTGCCATTTCTCTTTCTATATGCCATGTTCCTTGTCTCCTTGGCTGATTGTGGATGTTCATGGGGCGCTTTCTAAATAATAGTAGAAAAAAAAGGGAAGCAGTTACAAGGCACTGATTATTTGAAGCAAATTACCTGATGTTGAATAACTTTTTAGGTCTCCGCCGATTATGTCGGCGTGTTACCTGCTTGCCAGACTGCATCAGTTGTTCTGTGGCGTCGTCGTCAGATTCCAGATCCGATGCGTGCTTGGCGCGGATGTCTTTGAATTGGAATGGTGTGCTGCCTGCTGCCTTAATTCGTGCTCTGAGCCGTTGCCAGGCTGTATTGAATGCGCTGTCGGTTATCCATTCATTGGGTGATCCTTGGCGCGGGAATAGCAGCAGGGTGTCACCTGCAGTCTCGATGGTCATTCGGAATTGTATCTGCCCTTAAAGCCCTGGTCGAATTTGACAATCGAAGTAATAAGAATAGCTGCTGTCTTAAATGTGGTCAGCCGAAATTCAAGGTAAGAAAAAAGTTTCTTGACTTTGCTACCACATACGGTTCACAGGAAGAGGAGTTCAAGAAACTTGCTGATCGTCTTTATAATCGCCGTTCTGGATTTGTCCATCATGGAAAATTGATGTCGGAAGATATTGCAGGACAATTGCTAACACCAAGGGAAGAAAGTCAGGACTTCTTAGAACTATTGACATTAAGTCAAGTCGGCCGTATATGCATTGTAAACTGATTGTAACATGATATAAGTCATTGAAACGAACAATGTCCGCTATGGGCCGGTTTCAGGTTGTCCATCTTAAACTACTCGAACGGCTGCTATCTAGGCAACTCGTGGAACTAAATCTGACATTGTCTGTACGATCGAGTCTGAGCTATTACAGATTAAAGTGCTCCGGTCGAAGTTAATGTAGATGTAGCTTTTTGAAAATGCTTATCTGAATTTGCATTGTCAATTACTATTTGATTGCTCTGGATCATTTTCTAATAGCTTATTATTTTTGTAGGTGAGTGTGTTCTGGATTGTAACCTTGTATTTGGATTTCATCTCATCTGCAATTTTCTTGTGAAGTTCTTTCAGCTCAATATCGGTGTCTGCCATTGTTTTCTCAAAAGCCTTTTTTATTGGCTTTATTCCTGGAATACTATCAAGTTGCTCCCATATCAAGTTACAGGTAAAGCTTTTTACGAACTCCCAGGAGGCCATAGTAGAGAAATAAGATGAAGATTTATTTTGCTCTAAAATGTCAATTAATTCTTTTAGTGAATTTATAGCTGTGATGCTGTCAATTTCACCGCTGCTTACCATTGTTTCGAGTGTGTTAATCAAGGTGTTGAAAAGCGTTTCTAAATCGCTTTCTTCCCTGTATTTTTGATATATCGAATCAAAGTTATAATGATGTTTTCCTTCCTGGGTAGAGAAATTCCAATTATGATTCAAAGCTGGCTTATATATTTCCATTAACGCTTGAAGTAGCGCCCAACTGCTACCTGAAACAATCGAATCATTATCTTTATGTTTTGAAGTAAACTCCTCTGTACGTACAATAATTTCATTTAGCCAGATTGGTCGATCTTGTGTAGCAAGGATATTCGCTAAGTCCATAGCAGACTCATGAAGAGTAGAGCTTTCGATAAGCTTCGCTTTATGATTGTTTTCGCTCAATGTTTTTAAGAGTGAAGGCAGCTGTGATTTTATAACGTTGTACTTTTCATTAACAAGATTAAATAACAAAGTAGCACTTATGTTTTGATTCATTTCTTTAATTACCCTCTTAATTACAATTGATATCGGCTAAGCTAAGTATTACAAACAGAATGCTGTATTGCGTTCATTAGTTAGAAATATTGCAGGTATATTTTTATAAAATACGCTAAAAAAAGTGTGGCGTATTATTCTGTCCAGTGAAGTCAATTGTTAACTGTATCTATTTGCCTACTATCTTGGTAACCATGTCTTTAAGATATGCTGAAAGATTTGCTGCAAGTAAGTTAATATCATATTCATCTTCTTGAACATAGCCTTTATGTACTAAATCGCATCTGGCCGTGTAACACTTAATAATAAATTTAGGCGCTTTTAAATCACTATAAGTATTATCAGGTAAGTGAATTTCTGCCATCTTCTTTAGGCTACGAGATATGGACTCATCGAGTAACCACTTAAGTGAATTAATTATTGAAGACTTTTCAGAATCCGGCAGTGTAGAGTTTTTTGTTAGATCTATTAATTGATTTACATGGGCTATAGACTCTCCGGTGCGACTGCATGGCTCAATCAGAGATTCAGTAGCCGATATCAGTGTTAAGAACTTTGATCTAGAGGACCTGTCGAAAAATGAAAATGAAAGTAATTCCATTGCTAATTTTACTTTAGCATTTATGCTCTTGTGTCTAGTGATTGTTCTGTTTAACTCATTTGAAAAGAATTCCATGTCTCGCGGATTTACTATACCTGCACCATGAACACTAAAGAAATAAGTGGGTACATCTTGAGGATAAACACACAAACCATGTATATCATCTAATATTCTTTCGCCTTTCTTTTTTAATATTTTATCTTTTATTTCCTCATTAAGGGAAGCGCTAGCTACATCTTTTCCGAGGTTTATGCCCATGGAGTTATCGACTGCATAATATAGTAGTGATTCTTTGGCTATTTCACCTTGTTTCATTGCTGTTGAGAAGTCTTTATATCCACAGGATCGCAATGAAAACCTTGATCCGGTAGCTATTGAATCTGTATCTTCTGATATGAGTCTTGCGTCATATCCATTAGCAAGCTTAAAGTTGAAATCCTTGTTTTCAGCATTAAGCTTTCCTTTGTGAGAGATATTGAATCGTATCCTAAAACAGTAGGTAGTCATTGAATTAATTCGCTTAATATTGCAAATCCATGGGTAAAATACCGAACTCCGATAAATCATTTGTTGCAAGCATGGGCTACTTTGTGAAGCATGGTAGTGATGCCCAGGTTGTCTATACTAACCCAATACTGGTAGGTTATTATCAGTAACTCCATCGATCTAGTAGGGTCTGTGTTATATTGTCCATTGATGGCATTAATGCAGCTTCGTTGATTCCCTCTCTATCGAGTAGGGTCATCAACCTTGGTACTTGCTCGATAGTGAGGCGTATTTGAATTAATAATGGCGATTCAGGTCTATGAATGTATTTTTCATCTAGTATGTCTTCGAGTGAAGGCCACTTACCATGAATCGAGTAGTATCCCTCTCCACCTCTAATTTCGGTGAACAGTCCTTGCTGTGCGTGTAAATAGTTATTTTTATATGAAGGCTGGTTGTGAATCTGAACTCTTCCGTGACTATCATTATTAATTGCTACGATTTTTTCGATATTTCTACAATGGAGTGCCCAAACGCAAATATTTGATGCTGTGTTATTACGATATCTTGGGGAGGCCGCAAAATATGCAGCAAATAATGGATTGTTTGTCCAGTCTAGTAGTCGTGTTGGAATACCGTGATGTTGCGCAAGCGGTGCGTTATAGATGTTGTGAATGATAACATCTCCATTCAACCCAAATAAATTACCCTCAAGAATCGGTGAACCTCCAATATCATCAATATGATGTCCGTTGCTGTTTGCTAAATGAGAGAATTGATATATTGCCTCACATTCAGCGTTCGCCCATAAAAAGGCATCTTTCCCGAACTGATTATTCATCCATGATTGGGGATTTTGAGGGTATTCTAATTTTTTTATTTGCTCCAAGAGTGGTAGAAGTTTATTCTTGTTTCCTGGGCGCCAAGCGGCAGGAAGTAATTTCCATGAATCTGCGTCTCCTACACCACGGAAAACCCAAGGTGAACTCCTAGTTTTATTGTCCCACCAATGGTCATTGGATCTTCTTAAAAATGAAAGAAACCGAGACGCATCAAATGGCCTATTATTGTCAGAATCAATGACTTTGAAGTATTGCATGAGAAATATGAAGTTGCTTCTTGATAGAAAGATTCATAAGGGTAAAAGATAATTGGTGCGGATTAAATGTGGAGCAGTGGATATGGGTAGATAGTTGCTTATGAGGGAATTATTACAGATATTTGCCTAAATTGTTGAAAAATATAGCTATCCCTCATAATTATGGAGTTCACACAGGCTTTCTTACTGGCTACGATTTAATCAGGTTGAGTTGTTTTTTGTGCAAAAGTTATTAGAAAACTTACCGTCAACATGGTTATAAGATGTTGTTTTATAAAGGTTTGAAACAACCAACTACCGTCAACATATCTTTGTAACCAATAGATTATGAATGGAAGTAATGGAGACTTTTAATCAGGTGGTCGCAGGTTCGATCCCTGCACGACCCACCAATCAAATCAAAGGGTTACGTTGTTTTTCCACCCCTTCATTTCAGCTTTCTGAAAACCTTTCCGAATAAAATTCTCGGAATTCGTACTAAGAAAGTTCTCCATTCATCGAGGATCTCTCCTCTTCGGTGTAGTGGTTACTGACAGCCATCCCCATCGCTGAGGCGTACTTTATCCGAGAGACATTATTCGACCCCTCTGAAGGCATCAGCGGTTTTGGCGGTACTGTAAGATGCTGCCGCCATTCCAAATAAGTAGATTAAAGATTATTTCACCATATACGACATTTAATCAGGTAGGCGAAGGTTTGATTCCTGAACAATCCACCATCTTCAACAATCGCTAAAGTTTACACAGAAGTGGGTCGCTACAGGCTATAGAAGCAAGTGATGACTTGTTTCTATACGTGTTCGAAAAGGCAAACCTGCTGAAAGGCAGGGACGCAAAATCACAGTCTAAGGGCAGCTCTACCGCCTATGACCGATGGATTACCGAAACCGTAATATGCACCAATTAAAAGGAATTGGTGACATATTCAGGCCGATATACCAAGTGTTGTGTGTCTTGTCGTTTCGAACTCCTATGGCAAGGTAGGAGATGTAAGATGCACAGGCCGTTCAAAGCGCAATTAATCCTCCACGGTTTGGCAGTGTTGCTTTTCACTATGGCATTCAATGCAATGGCGAGTGATCAGTATCTTACTGCAGTGAGTACCGGTGAGAACCAGAAGCAATGGGTATGCGATTACGCTAGAGCACATGACAATGTGTTGTATCTACGCTGTGAAGATCTGGCAAGCCTTTATAATGACCCTCTGATCATGGAAGGGGATTATGAGGAAAATTCCACAAAATTAATTCCTATCTGGCGCAGGCCCAGTAGTAATGAAGGCGCAGTGGCACTTGTCAAAGCGGTAATCTGTGATCAGAAGACTGAATGCAGTGTTCAGATGAAGTCCCTGTCTGATGCCAGGCGAATTGTTCAACGCTAATAAGGGATTGACAAACTGAATCCCACTTGGCGTCGTAAGTGGGATGGTCAGTTACTTGTTCAGCTTATAGATCCCAAACTCTTCAAATTCGTTATCACCCATGGGTTTTAATACAAGAAAATATCCATCCTTTAGCTGTTGAAAGGACAGGTCTTTGATATTAGATTCATGGGTAAAGATAACTAAATTGCCTTTTCCTTTATAGCTGCCGATGCGATGTTCCAGTTGTGTAGCATAGGAGTCTGTCTGTTCGTCAGAGAGCTTATCGTGAGATGCCAGATAATCAAATGTTTCAACACCCCCGAATGCGGATCGTGCGGTCTCATGTGCAAGGCAGTGGGGACTGGCTAAGACTTTGTCTATTGCGATACCCCTGGATTTGAATAGCTTTCCTAGTTTAACTGCCTCGGATTTGCCTTTTTCAGACAAGTTGACTTTGCCTGAACAGGATGAGTCACGCAGTAAAGGGTGCGCTGTGTTTTTATCGTTATCAACGGTTGGCGATTTCAGAATGACAACCAGTCCACCATCTTCCAAGTGTGCCCATACTTGGTAAAGCAGTCTGATATAACTTACTACGCCTTCGACCTCCTTTGCGGTGAGTATGCCTTCCCACGCCGGCATATAATCTCCCTTTCCTTCCAGAATCTCTTTGGCGAGAGATCTATTGCTTATACTATCTGTCTTATGCGGATTGCTAAGGTCGATAGGTTTAATACCGATGAGTTTGGTTAAAGCTCCATTACCGTCACCATCACGACCATGGCATACGGAGCAATAACGCTGAAAAACCTCATAACCGAGATCAGGGTCCCCGGGCAGTGTGTGTTTGGTAGTGCTGAGAAAACGTAGATAAGCGATCAAAGCGGTGATTTGGCTCTGTTTAAGAACATCCTTCCACTTTGGCATGTCTTCACTGATTTTACCGTGACCTGAACGTAAAGACTTAGGGGCTGTCTTGTTACCGGTAATTATTTTTTGCAGGGCGTAGTCGCTTTTAGATGGTACATAGCTAATGAGATCTTCCGGCTCGATCTTTAATTTCCTTGCTAAAGGTCCGTTGCCTTTTCCATCCAAACCATGACAGATCAAGCAGTGAGAGATATAGAGTTTTCTGCCTTCAAAAGCAGGGGAAGGGTTGGCCATACTGCTAAAATTAACAGATATGAGAAGTGTGAATAAAACCAGTGCCTGAGTGACAAGTTTCATAGGTTAACCCCAAGTAAAATTATGTGAGGATATAGTCACGTAATTTTTACAAACATGGTGTGAGATTAGATCATTAATAATCAAAACCATTATGTACTTCTCCATGACAAGTGAGCCAACAGCTACCGTTGTGTACTCCCGCATCTATCCAGGTAGGCTCGACATAGTCTCCAGCGCCAGTGATTACCCTGACCTGACCCGCGATGTTGGACGATGTAAGGAAGTTGATGAGGTGTGGACTGGATGCAGAACCATGTGGGTCATGGCAATTGATACAGCCAAGATTGTTATTTATCACATGTTCATTGTGAGGGAAGGATTGATCGGTGTACAAATTACCGGAGTCATGGCATTTAAAGCATAGATCGTTTGAGAGCGTTGTGGCATTCACCGGATCAAAGTCATATGCTTGTGCCAGGATGCCCTCATAGGTTGAACCATGTGGACCAGTAGGATCCACCCCGCCAGCAGCAGGAGATGAATTGCTACTGTGACAGTCGTTGCAATAGATCTGACCGCTGATGGTGGTCAGGGGAATGTCATTGCGGAGGCTGGGTACCTCACTATTGTTTAGCGGATTGTTGATCTCGATTGGATGATAGGAAACGAGAGATGGATTGCCTGAATTCACTTTATCACGAATGTTATAAATGCCGTCTGCCCGTACCATATTGTAACTGTTTGCCGTGGAGCAGCGCTGTGTGTCGCAAGCGCTTTTACCAGGTATGCCATGGCACTTGAAACAGACTTCATATTCATAGTCCGCCTCTGGTTTAAAACCGCCGTTAATGTCAATGCCTGTAACACCGGCCATACTGCCGTTGATAAAAGGTGCTGTTGAATGATTACCCCCAAGCGGATTGTTGGGATTGAATGAGATCATGGGTGGAGAGCTGAAACTGGCATGTGGGTTATGGCAATCTTCACACTCCACATGCAGTGACATTGTCAAAGGGTTTTCTATACGTGCGGAGTCATGATCTATATTAGGCGTCTGCTCTACAGGGTGGTGATAGAATTTCTGCTGCTCAGCCAATATATCAGCCTGACTAACAGTTCCATTATGGCAGAGGTAACAGGTATCTTCTTCGCTGTCTTTGATAAGTCGTTCAGGTGTTGTTGCATTGTGAGGCGCGTGACAATTCATACACGCGTTCTCCTGTACTGTCAGACCTGTCCACTCAGGTTTGCGCTCAGGCCAGGGATTCGTCCCTTGAGGTGTCGCGTTTGAAGTGGCATGTGAACTGCTAGTCCAGTTCCAGCCAGTGCCTGAGGGTAGATGACAGGTGGTGCACAATTCACCATTTAATGTGGATTTGTGAAGAAAGGGTGGGTGAATATTTTCATGTGCGTCATGACAGGATGAGCAGTGAAGTTCATTGTTTCTGAGTGGCAGATCAACGTTATTGGGATGAGCCAGGTCTGGATCCGTCGTTAAAAGACCCGGGTTATAAAAAATAGATACCGGATGATCATCGGACAAGTCGGTACCGACCAGTGAACGGCCAGTGATAAATGTGTTGCCAAGGTCGTTGGTCACGCCAGGATTGATCATATTGCCCAAGGCAATGGTCCCGTCATGGCAAGAGAGACACAACACCGAGGACGAACTCATTACACCAGCCTCTGCATCCTTGGTACTGCTTTGGTAGTCTATATATACACCGCTTGAGGATCTGTTCCATAGAGGGGAGTCCGGAGCAGATGCATGGGGTGTATGACAAAAAATACAGATTCGATCTTCCGTTTGACTTTTCACTAATCCTGGCCCTGATGTTGACAGGTTATGCAGTGTATCAGCCACTCCACCATGAACTGTATTGGAAGCCGTTACCAGTAATATAAAGAGAAGAAAGACCTTAGGCATGTCACTCATCCACCTTCAGGTACTTAAAAACCTGGATGCGTTGATTATAAGAGTCGGCAACAAAGATTTTGTCGTCCCAAACTGTTAATCCAGAGGGCATGTGAAATTCGCCAGGTTGATCGCCGGATTTACCGAACTCAAGCAAAAACTCGCCTCTCTGATTGAATATCTGAACGCGATTAGCCAAAGCGTCTGCAGCGTATATATGTCCGTCAGAGTCAACCGTAAGTCCTTTTGTTTGGGTGAAGTAACCGGAAGCATCGCCTTGCTTTCCAAAGGTCTGTAAATGACGACCATTGCTATCAAAGGCCTGAATTCTAAAATTCATGGTGTCATTGACAAGCAGCCGGTTATTCGAGAATGCTAAATGGCTCGGGTAATTGAATTGTGCTTTCTTATCCCCGCGCTTGCCTATTTTATATAAATAGTTTCCTGCATAATCATAGACATGTACTTCATGAGCTAAAGTGTCAGAGATATATAGGTGTTGCAGAATTGGATCAAAGGCCAGGCTGGTTGGCCGAGAAAAAATTTCCAGGACCTGCAGTACATCATAAGATTTATTTAAAACGAATACTTTATTCAATTTAGAATCAGCTATGAAGAGTCTGTCACCGTCAATAGCAACGCCAATTGGTGATTCAAAGTGGTAGTCACCGGCAGAATCTATGCTGCTATATGAGGGTTGATCTAATTCATAAACATGCACCATTGCTGCATCGGGGTCGGCAATAGCTATTCTGTTCTTATGAACAGCGACAGCGTAGGGACGTGACAGACTATGTTCAACACCACCTGTGAACAGCTCTATCAATTTTCGAAAAAATGATTTCTCGATGCCCAGGTCGGCAGCGTCACGAAATTCAGTGACGAACTCTATACGCGATCTCTCAGGAGCAGCCGGCCAAACCAGGCGGGGAGAATGGTCAGGTTTTTTTATAGCCACTGGACCGGTTGAGGAACAGGCAGATAACATCAGTAAAAGAGATAACATAAAATACCTGATCACAGGATTCTCCGTCTCAGGGTGAACATCAACCTTTTATCGGTCGTTTGGGTCGTTTCATTATTTTGTATACTGGTAACTTCACGACGGTCATGATGATAGTTGAAGTCAAGCTCAAGCTTTCGATATCGCCATTGAGCCCAAATGCCAGCAGTGGTGAATCGGTCGTCTCTGAATCCGCCTGTAATTGCACTCCCTCTATCCTTTCTTTTCCATCCACTTATCGTTGGGCGGATAGTTAAATTTCGACTGGCATGCCAGTTGGCAGTAAGATCGATGCGATAGAGATCTGTGTCGAGTGTGTCCTGCTCTATGAATGACTGGGTGGCATTTATATTCCAGGCAATAGCCCTTTTTCTCTTGCTCCATGATGATGTCCAATTAAAACGCTGACTGTATGTATGCGTGGTTGATTCGAACCCGCCAGAGAGGGTAAAACGACGTTCTGCGCCCAGTACAGTATCTACACCTAAGGGTTTGAAATGGAACTCAATATCGGTAAAGGTGTTACGGGTGTTTTGCAGAAAGCTTTCACTGGCGCCTGATATCAGTTTGTCATCTGACTTACTGTCGGAATGAGTGAATCGTATCCAATCGAAGTCAATTGAAAAATGATAATTGGTAAATGTCGTGGAAAACTCCTGTGACGGTAATTGCTGTGCCTGGTAAGTTACCAGTATGTTATCCCCGCTGTTGATTCTTCCGCCAGGAACAGTTTGCAGCTGTGTTAGATCGCCAGACAGCTGCAGGATTGTATAATCCGTATTTTCGTCATATACAACTACCCCGTTGCTATCAGTAACGATAATCGTATTGAGGATGATAAAACGCTGATCAAGTAAAATCGCGCCTGTCAGTGGTACTGTCTGACTCTCATCGATGATATCAATTGTGCTCAGGTTGGAGATGCGGTCGGTTTCCTGGTAGGAGGCACGGAGTCCGCCTCTGATATTTGCACCGAACAGTTTATTTTTCGAGTATTGCGTCTCTAAGCCAAACCGCCACCTGTCTTCATCCAGATCATCTGATTCGCGAGTGTTGATATTGACATGGGCAATCGTATCCAAATTCTTATGAAGTCTATGGTGCAGCTCAAAATCACCACCATGTTCTGTATTATCAATGGTCTGGGTTATGGACTGATAGTGATATGATGTCCGGCTATAGAGATTATCCAGGTGTTGAATTCTAGCAGTCTCATCGATGCTTATGCGTTCGTTGGCATTAAATCCTGTGCGATCATAATAGGTTACAACTGAATGCAGGTGACTATTACTACCCCAAAATAAATTGTGGGATAAGTTGCCTTTGTCCAGTTCGTAATCCTGGTTGCGGGTGGTGATTCTATCATCAAGATCACTGCGCTCCAGATACATGCTCAATTTGCTGCTACGCCCTTTTAACACCCAGCTCTTCAAAATTTCATCTCGCTCGATGACAGAACTGTTCAGGCTTGTGCGAAACTCCTCATCAAGCGCTCTCTCTTCATACGAGATACTTGTGGGAAAAGCAGGATTTTTCCAGTGTACAGTGGTGTTATATGTATCGATGACCGTATCGAAACGACTGCCCAGGGAACCGGTGTTGAGATTAGAACTTTTTTGAGCGGACAGATCCAGACCAAAGGGGCCAGGAGTACCCTGTAACAGATTGGTCTGGAATAAATAGTTCAAGAACTCCCCGTCGTTTTCCTGGCGACTCTCACTGGAGTCGAATTCTGTCCATGTGTAGACAGGTTCGATATCAATAAGAAACCAGACGATTTTCGGATCGAGCAGATACCCCATTTGTCCGATCCTCAGGCCCGCTTCCCACTCGGTTTCACGGGAGTCGCTGCCATTGCGCCTTTTGGTGCCATCATATTTCACGATTAAATCTAACTCTGTGGGATAAAGGCCAAGACTACCCCCGAGTTCGGCATACAGGCTGTCACTCCATAAATAGATGAATGCAATAAGTAAACCCCTATAGATAGGAGATATCATGTTTTTTGGCATGATCTCCCCCGGAAGCATACTCTTATTTCTCTTTGATCAGATGACAGCGATTACAATTCGCAAATCCATCGTCAAAAGCCTCAGTGCCATTGTGGCAAGTGGAACAGACTTTGCCTTCCTTCATTAGATCCTTATTTATTGATGTAGAGCCTGTCTTCATTTCAAATATTGTGTTGTGGCAGGCATCACAGCGGTAATTAATACGATGTATCCAGTGGGGAAAAATAGATGGAGGAAATGATTTCAGTTTTTCAGGATCTCCACCTTCACGAGTATATTGAATATCTCCGGGAGCCGCGGAAAGCGGTGAGCAAAACGTCAAATAAACTATTAACGTCGACAGCAAAAGACAACTGTACTTACACATAACTCCACCACTTTTTACCCCTGAAACACAAATGACAATCTGTTGTTGTTAATCATTCTTCGTCCTCTTCCTCCTCCTCTTCTTCATCATCGCTGTTTATATGACAGCGGTCGCATGCTTTGAGGGAGAAAGAGACTTTTTTTCTGCCATGACAGGCTCCACAAGATGCACCGCGTTTCATCTCTTTCATGGTTGCAGGGTTTCTTTTATAGGGATAGAGAGAGGGATTGTGACAATTCTTGCAACCAAGCCAGACAGTATGGGCGGAGTGGGGAAAGAATGCATCGTCCTCACGCTCCTCGGCTTTGATTATGAAATCCCATTGAAAGGCGGTGGCCCACAATGTCATGAGATCCTTACCTGGGCGAGGCCGAATCATTCCTTGCTCTAGCGCATATGACCAGTCAATATTCTTCTCATCGTCTTTCGGCAAAATTTTCTTTACCTTATCCCACTCCTTGATTGACTCAATATCTGGTCTTGGAGCATTGTCATCAGGGGGATAGAAAAATGCGCTACTCATATTTCCTGATTGATTCTCACTAAGATCCATTGCTTGAGATTTAATCAAGGCTGTCTGCCTATTCAATTCTTGTTCAGCCAGTTCCTTGGCTGTGGGGGGCTGAATATCAAAGAACAACTTTTTCGTTTCAGTGCTACATGCAGCAATCAAAATCGAGCACGAGATAACCAGGGTAATGGATATTACCCTGATTACCATGCTCGGCCTGTCCGCCATGCGGATCACGCGATGAAATCGCTTTGAGACTATTTAATGTGACAAGCCAGGCAAAGCGCACTGCCGGCATTACTCACTCGTAGAAAAGGCTCATTCGTATTGTCATGAACAGAGTGGCAGGTGCCGCACTCGACTTGATCCCCACCCGCACCGAACAGTTGCAAACCGTTGACTTGAGAACCTACTGGTGCAACAAAATCCGTATCTTGTGTCGAGTTATAGGTCAGGGAGATCGGGTGGTCATTACTAAGGTCAGTACCAAGACTGTCACCTAAGGTGAATACGCCTGGAGCAGGGGTAACACCGCTGGGAAAATTAATTAATTGGTCAGCAGCTACAGATCCATCATGACAACTCAGGCATGCAAGAGAGACACCTGACGGTGCGCCAGCAATGGTCATGTCAAGCGATGGACTGCTGTACATGGTGTATGTTGCTGTGGTGTCCTCATGATTCCACAACGGAGTTGTGCTGTTGGTAGTGCTGGCATTATGAGGGGTGTGACAGTAAGCGCAAATTTGAGTATTTCCAGCATTGGTTAACAATGTTGTCTGACTGGTAAGGTCGTGAGATGTACCAGTAATATCTGCAAATGATGATGTGGTAAAAAGGGTGAAAAGGGCAACTAGAAGTGACAGGATCGCTGTTTTTCTCATTCCAATCCTCCAGTAAGGCAAAGGATGATGCACCAGCTCCGTTTAGTGCAGAATATATATTATTTTACTGCTTGGGGTGCTTCTACTGCATCAATGCCTTGACTGCTTTTGTACATCAGCAGTTCTTAAGATTTCTTAAGGTTTGCTTAAGAAATGGGAAATATATCCCACATTTGAGTTTATATCCTATGCCAATATACGTAGTCCGTCAATGGTTTTAAGGAACTTAATGCTTGTTTAAGTCATTTAAAAAAATTATTTATGATCAGAGAGGAAGGTCTGAAATATAACGAACTTCTAGTTGGGTTATTCTATGAGATCTGTTGAGATAAACATTCATGTGAAATCATTATGTGTAGATATCCTTCGTCAATAGAAGTATTAAGAAAAAATTAAGAATAGTTAAGAAATAATTAAATTGTTATATGTAAAAAGTTACTGTTAAAGGATAAGTTATTTAGTATCGCCTAGATACTCAAACATCTGTATTCGCTGATTCAATTGGTCGGCAATAAAGATTCGATTGTTTCGATCGACGTGAGCGCCAGCAGGAAGATAAAATCCTCCAGGCCCTGTACCGGATTGACCCAGCGCCAACATAAGTTGGCCATCCTGATTGAAAATCTGCACATTGTTGAATGCTGCATCCACGGTATAGATGTAACCTTCACTATCGATTCCTATCCCTTTTAGACGGCTAAAATGGCCGCGTCCGTCACCAAGTTTGCCGAAGCTTTTGAGGTGTTTACCCGTCTGGTCGAATATCTGGACACGAAAATTCATCGTGTCAGCTATATAGAGCAGTCCACTCTGATCCAAGGCAATATTGGTGGGGAAATTAAAATTCCCATTCTCATCACCACGGCTTCCTATGGTGAAATCCACGCCACCATCTTGGTTAAAAACAATCACTTGGTGTTGTTTAGAGTCGACAACATATAGTTGTTGGGTACTATCATTGAATGCCAGGCCAACTGGTGAAGTAAGAACATCCTTGCCACCATATGCATTTAAAAACCGTCCCTCGTTATCAAAAATAACTACCCGATGATCAATCACATCGCTAACGTATACATTTCCTTGAGAATCGGTTGTTACACCTGTAGGTTTCTTAAGAGCACCTGGTCCGGAAGTGCCCCAATAGGCCAAGCTTTGTTTGTTGAGATCAAATACCACGAGCCCAGCAATACCGGTATCAGCCACATATACTCTGCCTAGTGAGTCGCTGTGTACACCATAAGGTTTTATTAGAGCAATTGATTCTTCTTCGTTTTTTCCAAGAAACCAGTCACGTAAGTTCAGTTTACCCCCCTCGTTCAGTGATTCTGAGGATTTGAGACTGCCAAGATAGCGGATTCGGGGTTTTGCCGGTGGTGCAGGCCAAACGAAGTTGTCTGCTTGATCATTTTCAGATGCGGATGAGGGGGTACGAGAGGCGCAGCCTGACATCAGAGCAATTATTGCTAATAGTGCAACTACCTGTACCATCATGAATATTGATTGATAACGGTTATTGGGGAAATTACTTATTGATTGAAGGCTCACGTTCATACTCCCGATGGGTAGAGTGTTAGCTGTTTTTTTGTATTAGAGGTGCTGATCGAGTACGCTTGAATGTATGGTAGCTTAACTCCTGTGTCTCAGGAAGCCTGTCTGAAATCGATTTCCAGTCTGCTGACTTTTCTGATAATAGAGAAGAAGAGAAATAACTTCGCATCCGTAAACACAGCTTTTTCGATGCTCATCAGTTTCATATTCTGCCTGAATCAAAAGCATGAGACTAACTAGGTTGCCTGTCGAAACTAACCTTACTCAATTATATCAAGAGACAAGAATGTATTACTTTAGACCGTTAGTGTTGGCAATTTGCCTGCTTACTGGATTGTCAGCATCTGCTGATGAGGTGGGTACTGGATCAGGCTCGGTTGCAGAGATTATCGATGTGGGGAGTTATACCTACATTCGGCTTAAAGATCAGAATAGGTGGATTGCAACCACTCGATTGATAATCGCTGCCGGGGATGAGGTCGAGTACAAGGGTGGTATGTTGATGAAGAATTTTTACAGCAAAGCATTGGATAGAACGTTCGACTCTATCATCTTTGTACAACGGGCAAATCGGGTGGGTGAGGGTTCCGTGGAAAGTTATCATAGTTCGATGATGGGGGAAGACGAGTCAATTGGCACAAGATCGACTCACCCTGCTTCCATACAGGCTCCCTTGTCTGGTGAGATATCACCTTTGTCAGGAGGTATGACAATAGCAGAGATTATCGCTAACGCATCCCGGTTAAACGACCAGAACGTAGCACTTAGGGCAATGGTTGTAAAAGTCAGCCTTAATATCATGGGAAAGAATTGGATCACATTGCAGGATGGTACAGGTATAAAACCTAACAACAGGCTGATCGTCACATCTGAGGAGATTGTATCACCAGGTGAGCTCGTCACTGTAAGCGGCACAATTCGGAATAATATAGATATCGGTTCTGGCTACAAGTACAAGGTTTTACTCGAGCAAGCCAACTTCACGCAAAGAGATAAAATCCCCTTGCAACCCGAGAGCGGCGATATGTCTAAGTGATCGTTCGACAAACATAACAGTTAATGGGTGTTCTGAACTTCCCTTATATCAACGGACACTCTAATAAAGCCTACTGCCTTACACGTCATGAACAATCACAGCGAAAAATCCACTATCACATCCCTGTTCGTCGGAAGTGTTGTTTCGCTCGTGCTGTCGCTAGTCTTGCCGCGTTTAATCGGTTGGTCAAACGATTTGGCAGGAGCTGCTGCCGCTACGCTCAGTTTCGCGGCTTTCTATATCCTGTCGCTCAGCCTGGCGTTCTATCTGCTAGGATTTACCCTAATAAATCTGAAGCGTTTGGGCCAGTGGCCACGTGTATTGGGTATAGCACCAATTTTACTTGTTATGATAGTTGGTGGACTGCTGCTTTCGTTAGTAAGGTGATTGTTGCCGGAAGTGAAGTGAGAGATGACCAAAGATATTAATGGATTATTTGTGTTTTTATATAACCACTGAATTATTTAACATTCGATTCTGTATATCTAGATAGAAGATAATCTGTATTGGAATCAACTGAGCTGGGCTCAAATATACTCGCCTTTCTAATTTCCAGGTCTATGTTTATGCGTAGCGTGCCATCTGTCTCGAGTATGCCCAAAGCATCTTCCGCTTTGTTTTTAAGGATTACAGAGGGATTGATATCATCCGATCTTCTGATGCATACCAGTTTCCAACCAAATTTTCTTAATATGGTTAAACCATGAACCTGATGTTTATTGATATAGAGTTCTGGAATGGGGGGAATAGGGCCTTCGCCAATGCGTCTGTTTTCCATGGGAAACACCTTCTGATTACTGTGCTACAGATCAGGCTGAATAGGGTAATTATGGGTTACTAGAGATTGCAGTACTGTTGCATGCATCATGTTGTAGCCTCAAGGAAAAATATGTCAACAAAAGTTGTCAAGTATCACAAAAGAGACCGGGCATCAGTGAGATTAACGACTACTGCAACTACAGTTATTCTATTTCAAAAACGTTTGTATAGGTAAATCATCCTGAAATCACGCTCAGTCGTTGGTGGGGTGTGTTCAGAAATCTTCTCGCAAAATACTTACAACGTTCTCTGTCAGAAACTATTAGCAGGTCCTTTCGATCCATGGTGCTTTGCCCGGAACTCATAATTTTAAGGCTAATTATACGGATAGTGCTATTGAAATAATGTAGGATGATTCCTACAAAATATTATTTTTTTTAGGGTATATCAGAAGAAGACAGGAAGATGTATATCAGATACAAAGGACCCTATCAAAATCTACTAATATTGAATGTCCTACATTTTGTGGAACCGAAGAGCCATACCGCGGCGGCTTAATCAATACATATGACGGCAATATCCCTCACTTTACAAAGTTGATATCCAAAACGTGAAATTTACCGGGCAGTGGTGTGCCCCCAATATCGCATAGTCTCCTGCCAGCAAAGTGACTCGAGAGTGCACTAACTAACAATTGCGATAGGTATTATTCACTATTTCGCGCTTTTTGTGGTTGAGATAATAGTGATCAAGAAAAACACACAGCGGAAGGAGCAGGAATATGATTGTTTATCGAAACCCCTCTAACGCTAAGATCAAAGAGCTGATTACCCGATCTAGCGAAGGCGCCGCCAGGTGGATTGAGGAGAAAGAGACTGGCGATGTATTCTACTGGCCCTCGGATACGGCGTACCACAAGCAGATAGCGGAGATTCTGCATATCGCAGAATATAAAAAAGGAATAGCGATCGAAGATAGATGTGAGTCCTGAGTCCAGGATCCTGTGTCTGTTCTCGAAGCCAAGCGGATGCCATGGCTGGAAGATAGGAATTCATCATTGATGATGATGAAAAACGGGAGACCGGGGTGGGGTCTCCCTATGATTCGATTCGCTGGGAATAATTACAAAGACTTGATCTTACGATAGTGGATTAATCCAAGTCCTATTAGACCCACGCCTAAGAGAAGGAAGGTCGAAGGTTCCGGTACATCCGGTGTCGGAGTCAGCGCCGGTGTGGGAGGGGATTCAGGTTCAGGTGAGGGAGGATTCACTACATCAACGACGAGGGGATAGGTAAATGCCTCGCTCGATTCATCACCATAAAAGGCAGATCCGGTTAATTCTGTTAGATCACTGCTATTGGAAAAAGTGAAAGAGAGCAGGTTGTCAGAATTGGTGTCAATAATTGAAAAATAATCGGAATAATTGATCCCGTAGTCGCTGCCGACAGCCGTCCCGCTGATACTATCCACATTCAGTCCGGCAAGACCGGTTGGCTCAGTGGTCCCATCGGCGCTTATGGTGTACAGACCCAAGCTATCCACACTGTGACTGAATATAGGTAGCGCGTTTGCTGTTCCAAAAAATCCTGTAATTCCCAGTATAAACAAACATTTAAGTTTATTCATGAACAAGCTCCCTTTGTTGAATATTATTTTAATAGGATTCTAAATCCTGGCGATAGGGTTTACAAGCAGAGGTTTATCGCACCCTCGTTTTCACAGTTTAATTATTCGCTCCTATTATCTATTCGTAACCTCTCACCAGGACCGGTTTTTATTTGAAAAAATCGATGCATGAGGTATCAACCTGAGCAAATCTATGCTAAAAATATAAGGATATTTCCTGATTTTTTATTGAGATAGAAACATTGTTTAAGATTATCTCTCAGCAAAGCCGGTGAAAAAGAAAAAGCTCAAGAAAAAAGAACTCGCGGTCAGAATAAAGCGATTGGTCGACCAATTCGCCGATCTGAACAACCGGCTCAATCGAGTTTCCCATGACAAACTCAATCAAGGCTTGCAACTGGATCAGTTGAGTAAGGCTGATTCGGCCTTGCAACAACGTCTGCAAGAGATGCAGACACAGATCCAACAACTGATCAATCAGGAAGAGGACCTCAGCAACCTGCTAGAGTCCCTACAGCTGCAAACGTCAGAGGGTGTTTCCGCCGAAGAAGCCAGCGCAGAACAACAACAGATTCAACGCCACATCGACCATTTGAATGAAGAGTTGGCATCACTCCATGAGCAGCATCAGGTGTTCAGGCAGGCGTTGGAGAGTGACAGTCAATCGGCCGACATGGTCGCGAATAATACTGATGATCTGCGCCGAGATGTGGCTGAAATGCTGTCCCATATCCGACGTCTCGAAGAGAGTGGCAGTGAGCTGCTGGTGAGTGATTCGAAGCATGAGGCGCAGATCCAGGGCTTACAAAACGATATCGCTGAACTCAGCCAGAAACTGGCACAGGATTTAATTGAGCGGGGAGGCCCGCAACAGGATGTCACGCAACTGCTACAGGAGAGCGCTCAACCCCTGCGCCACGAAATTGAGCATCTCAGGCACCAGGTCACCGAGAAGGGCGGCCAGCATAAAGAGTTGGAACGCCGCTTATTGGAACTCTCCAATCGTATTGGTGAGACTGGTGCCAGATTAGAGAGTCAACAGCAAGACAAGGCGCGCAAGAGTGAGGTCTTGGAGAATCGCCTATCCAAGTTAGAGACCCTGGTGAAGGATCTCGAACCGGTATCCAATGCCGATCACTCCCATCTGGAGAGCTTGGAGCAGAAGCTCGATAAGGTTGAACGGGATATGCAATCCCTGTTGACTGAAAAGAGCAGTGAGTTGGCAAGCCGCCTCGATTCCTTTGATGGCGCATTGAGCGAACATGCGGCCAAGAGTGAGTCTCTGTATAAACAGGTCGAGCTTCTAAACGACGATATGTCGGGTAATCGCCATGGTTTGGAAGAGCGGCTTGCGTCCATCGATCTTCGACTTTCCAGTTACATCGATCAGCAAGCGGACCTACCGGATCCATTGGCTTCAATCGCACCCGTCATAGAGGAGCAGAAAGAGAAGGTTGAGGAGACGGTTAAGCAGTTGAAACAGGAGATCGGCGAACTGCAAACCAAGCTGCAGGCGATCGATACGGATGAGCAAGAAGCAGCAGATTGGTTGGGCTCAATTGCCACCAACCTGGATCAACAAGCCGAGAATCGGGAACAACTACAGCAGGCTCTCGCCACCACTAACAGTGATATCAACCTCAGACTCGATGAAATCAAGGCGCGTTTGATAATCACAGAGCGCCAGTTAAAAGAACAGGATGAGGCTGTACAGGATCAGTTGCAAAAGTTGACCAATCTGGCCGAAGAGGTGGTGGAGCAGGGTAGGCATGGTGTGGATCTGAAGTTGACCACTGCTACCCTGCAAGAGGATACCAGTAGTCTGCAAGAGAGCAATATCAATCTTAGTGAGCGACTCGATAGGTTGCAGCAGGCGCTGCAACAAGAAGAACAGAGGCAGACAGAGCTCACACAGCAGTTGTCGACAGTCGAGCAAGAACAAAAGGAGATTCGCGAGCTAAGCGACTTGGGACTGGACTCTCTACAGGAACGGGTGAAAACAGCATTGGCTCAGCTGGCGGAACAATCCGGGTTGAATGACGGGCTGACCCAGCGACTTGATGACCTGGAAGTCTCCCTGCAAGAGCAGTTCGGCAATATTGAGTCCAAGCACAACAGGTTGCTGGAGACGGAATCCGAGAACCAGGAACGGCTGGCACTCCAGGAGCAAAGCAATCATACCCTCTCCGAGGTGGTTACGGAGCTCAGGACAGATCACCTGGGATTACTGGAACAGAATGACAAGCAGAAGACCTTCCTCGAGGCGATGACCTCTGAGTATGGTAAACGCCAGCAGGAGTCGGAACAGATGACTCAACGGCTTGGCCTGCTTGGTACTCAGGTAGAGGAAGCCCGCTCGAGCAGAACCTATCACAGTATGGCAATCGGCGGGCTGCTGGGACTGCTTCTGCTATCCGCAATATTAGGGTACCAGTACTTTTCCAACAAGCTCGGCGGCGTCGAGCGTGATGTCTCCCTGGAGTTGATGCAAGTCAGTGAAAACTATTTGACCCGGAACGAGATCGAGGAGCTGATGAACGCCTCTATTGCCGAGAGGGACAAAGACTATGATTTACTGGCAGTCGAGGAGTTGATAAACAAGCAGGAGGAGTTGGAACAGCGACTGGTTGAGTTAGAACAACTTGACGAACAGACGCCTGTGCAACCCGACAGCCAGGAAGAAACATCTGCAACAATCGACCAGGCAGCCTCTTCCCAACCGGTGCAGAAGAGTGATAATCAAGCCTTGGCACAGCAACAATCAGCGACTGATGCTTGGCGGGCGTTAAGAAGTCGCGGCGGTTACACCATTCAGTTGATTGGTGTTTCCAGCGAACCGGCAATCGCTGCATTTGCCAGCAAGCATGGTTTGCAGAATGAGCTGGCCTATATCACCGCCGAGCGTGAAGGCAAGGCATGGCATATCCTACTGTATGGTATGTATGACGCCTATACAGATGCCGCAAAAGCACTGGACAACCTGCCCGAAGGACTGAAATTACAACAGCCATGGATACGTAAAATGCCGCAAAAGGGGACCATCAATCGGCTTTAGGATACTAGGGCCTGTTAACACTAATCCAATGCACTCTGCTGGGACTGTTTTTTGCGCCCAGCAAGGCAGAATGAGCGTGGTGTAGCCCGGCTACATGAGCGAATGATAACGCCGCTGGGCGCAAAAACAGCCCCAGCCCTTCGGGTTGTGCCTGAAAAAGCGCCACTCAGCGTTGCTCGTCGTTCATTTGGGGTGACCAAACTTCTCTCCTCGCGCCCCGAAGGAAGTGCCCTTGGGGTGCGCCTTGATTGGCGTTTTTTCAGGCACAACAGAGTGCATTGGATTAGTGTTAACAGGCCCTAGGGGGCTTTTTCGCCAAACAGGGGAAATCCGCTTTTCCTTATCCGCGCTTTAGCCGCCTCGGTGAGGAGCATTACGGGCACATCCAGGTCGATCTGCTTGCAGTGCCTTGACAACACCTGCATGGCTTCCTGTTGGGTATAACGGGGACGGGTACAGATGCTGCCTGTTTCGTTGGTCAGGAACCACTTGTCCCAGTGCCGGGCAATATGCAGGTGCGGCTCTTTGGTGGAGATCCTGGTGCTATCGATTGATAGATCCAGTCCCTTGCAGAGCCGTCCAAAC
Organism: Candidatus Thiodiazotropha sp. CDECU1; assembly: GCF_963455295.1. Taxonomy (NCBI): domain Bacteria; kingdom Pseudomonadati; phylum Pseudomonadota; class Gammaproteobacteria; order Chromatiales; family Sedimenticolaceae; genus Candidatus Thiodiazotropha; species Candidatus Thiodiazotropha sp. CDECU1. The sequence continues at coordinate 2,464,099 of NZ_OY734020.1, read as the reverse complement.
ACTCTGGGTATCTCATTGTCATAGAGTCGTTTCACGGTGGACAGTTTTTTGAAATAGTGAGACTCCTGGATCTCTCCCCGTGTCCATGCGATGCCCTCTAAGTCATGTTCAGCGGCATGTATCAGGAGGAGTTTCAGCGCCAAACCAAGCCACTCCTTGCGAAAAGGGGCAGGTGTTATCCTGCCGGGCCAACGGTTTAGGTAGCCGTACATGGCGCCGGCCTGGTGCCAATCGCTCTGTATCTCCTCGATGAACAGCAGACGTCTGCCATGGGTGTCTATACGCTGTTTGGTACGAAAGTGTACAAGCAGGTTGCGGGCATAGTAGTGGCTGATGAAATGGGTAAGGGGATAATCGGGTAAGGTCAACAACCACTCCCGGTAGTCGCTACCGCCATATAGGCTTTTATGCTCATAACGGCCATAGTGGGTGTAGTCAACGGGTATGCCTAAATGTTGCAGTGCATGGCGACTGGCAGCGGAGAAGGCCTGCTCCTTGGTTGAATAGTGGTGTTGATTGGTATTTTCATCACCAATTGGATTACCCATTGAATCGAGCGCAAACCACTTTTGTGATGAGGTGGGGGTATCCCAGCTTTTCTGTTTTTTCAGATAGCCGATCTTGTAGTAGTGGACAGGGTCCACATAGCGAAGTACACAACACTCACTGGGTTCTTTTATTGTTCTGGGTGTGATTGAGTGGTTGATCAGTTTCGATGTGGGAGTTTCACTAAATTCAAGTCTGTTGACATGATCAGCGACCAGTTCGTTGGTCAGACTCAGGCGGATGATCGAGAAATCCAACTGTGCCAAGAGCTGTTCCCTGGTAAGGGTAGTGGTCTCCTTTTCCATACTCTCCAGAAATGGTATCAGGCCGGACCAGGTTATCTCTTCCTCGCGGATACCGGATCGGGTCATGTTCAACACTGTTCGCCGCCACTGTTCCGGCGAAGCACGATTCATCGATACTTGCTCTAGCTTTTGCTGCAAACAACTGTAGAGTCGTTTTGGGTAGTCGTACTCCCTCTCTGTCAATCTGAATTCATCACCGATAACGCGTTTTCGTACCTGCTCGATTTCCCTGATCTGCTGTTCCTGTTGTATCCATGCATCGAAGGCCTTGCGATCAGATGCTGACCAGAGGGTCTGGGGCAGGTCTGCAAGGGTATGACCGGAGAAGAGAAAAGAGGGCTGATAGGGTATGCTCTTCACACGCTCGGGCTTGACCACGATATCCACAAAACCATACAAATCACGATGAGTTGTATCGGTTCTGACCTCACGATTGAGTCGTATTGCGTGGTAACGCGCACGTATGTTGCTTATTCCGGCCACTTTTCCACTGGGTAATGGGATCATCACGCTTTCACTCTGTCTCTACCGCTTTGCATTTGCCTGATTTATAGCAGGGCAGGGTTTCGCATTTAACAGAGTGGATGTAAGGAAATGTGCCTGTTCAGATGGATATGCAGTGCAATCCATGAATCTATATAGGGTTACGGCCGCAAGTTTGTTATTAATCTGCAGAATTGTTGTGGTATTTCCCATTTCTACTCGATTTATGTTTTTTTAATTCCAGATGGGAATGCGGGGCTTTGACAGAGGTCCCTGAGGGTTCACTTCTGTTATCTTTTTACACTGATTTGTAACATAGGTTCCATACAGATAAAGGGGCTGTTCCCATTGGCACGAAAAAGTGATATCAAATGCTATATAAAAGGATAAAAAATTCAGGGACAGGGAGTTAAGCCTCCAGCAGTGACATGTGACATTATGAGATGTTTTGACATGGCCGGAAATCAATATGAGTGAACACTACCAAGGCAATTGCCATTGTGGAGCTGTCCGCTTCTCCTTCAATGGCGACAAGATTGAAAAGGGATTGCGTTGCAACTGTTCAATTTGTACCCGCAAGGGTGCAATGATGACAACCCAGGTGATTCCCCGGGACCAACTCGATATTCAGGCGGAAGAGGGTGCATTGGGCCTCTATCAGTTTGGCGCCAAGACGGCCAAGCACTACTTTTGTACTCGCTGCGGTATCTACACCTTTCATGAAACCGCCAGGTTTCCAGGACACTTCCGGGTTAATCTGGGCTGCATTGAGGGGGTCGATCCAATCTCAATGGAGTACGATCTGTTTGATGGCAAACATCTACTCTAGCCTTTCTGCCTTGAAACCAGAACAGATGCGGCATGGCCCGAAAACCTCGCAAAAAAGCTCGTCTCTCCCGCCTTTATAAGAGATTGTCAAGATGGATCTTTCTTCTATTCATCGCATTCTTTACCCTGCTATCGGCATTGCTGCTGACGCTCCGTTTCGTCGATCCACCAACATGGTCGTGGAAACTTCAGCGTGAATTCAATCCACCGCTCGACCACTCAATAGAATCGCTGCATGTTTGGTGGGATCTGGCGTATATACCAGCCGCCATGCAACTCGCGGTGATCGCCTCAGAAGACCAGAATTTTCCCAATCACAAGGGTATAGATTTCAATGCTGTTCAACAGGTACTGAGAGATGCGGAAAGGGGACGGACGTTACGTGGTGCCAGCACCCTGACTCAGCAGACGGTAAAAAATCTCTTCCTTTGGCAACGAAGGGATTGGAGCCGCAAGCTGTTGGAAGGGGGGCTCGCGTTTCTGCTTGAGCTGATGTGGAATAAGGAGAGGATTCTCGAAGTCTACTTGAATATAGTTGAATTCGGTCCGGGCGTTTATGGGGTGGCTGCTGCCAGCGAGTATTGGTACCAGCTGCCGTTGGATCGGTTGACGGTGAACCAGATGGCCAGATTGGCGGCGCTTCTACCCAATCCCTGGCATTATCGTGCAGAGCCCCCGACACCCTACATCATTGAGCGGGCCGGATGGATAGAACAGCAGATGGATCAGTTGGGATATGTCTGGTTGATACCTGTCACTGGCGAGTGACTGGCCTGATGTCGAGAGTAAAGCCTGTAGTTGATGGATATAGACTAGTTTGTCGGCTGGTAAACAAACTCCACTGGCATGCCATCCAATCGCTGCTCAAAATGGTCAAGCAGCTTGCGTGACGTGAGTACGATAACAAAGCTTGTCTCCCTGGTATCCCGGTATTGCAGATCCTTGGCCAAGGCCTCCGTGGCGGAAAGATCCATATAGGAGACAACACTCAAATCGAGAAGTACGTTGTCATCACGATGACGTTTTAACAGGCTGCTCAATTGATCGATTGAGGCGTAAAACAGATGGCCTTCAACCCGGATCTGAACCGACTCATCACCCTTCTCAATGCTTATATCGAGTTTTGAAGCGGATAGTACGAACAGGATTACCGATAAAATAAATGCAATGATCAGACCCGTCTGCAGGCCAAGGAAGACTATCCCGAACAAGGTTGTCACAAATACCGATAGCTCCCCGGTCCAGGAAAACAGACGGCTGATCTCGGCCGGTTTGATCATGCCGATTCCCACCAGCATCAGGGTACCGGCGATGACCGGCATCGGCATATAGGTGAGCAGAGCGCCAAACATCTCGATCAGGATAAACACCACGAATGCGGAGAGAATGCCGGCCAGGGGTGTTGCTGCACCTAATGAAAGATTCAATGCAGTGCGGTTAAAACTGCCTGAACCGGCAAAGCTTGAAAAGAATGGAGCAAGCGTATTGGCAATCGCCTGGGCGAATACCTCCTTGTCCACATTGATTGATTGATCGGTATCACTGCGTAGGCGCTTGACGATGACCATGGATTGGGCCATGCCAATAAGTGCAATGGTTATGGCATTGGGCAGCATGGCGAAACCCACCAGCAGATACTCGAGATCGATTTTCGGGCTGGAGAGGGGCAGGGCTTGAAAAGGAATATGTCCAAGCAACTCTATTTCCGTATCGACCTGAGTAAAGAGGCCCATCACGACCATGCCCGTGACATAGCCGACAGCCATGGCGATCAAAATTGCAAAACGGGGAAACCTGATTTTGGCGATGATGCCCGCGATGACGGTTGTTATACCGATGCAAAAGCTGTAGGGATTTATCAATGTCCGCCAATCATCAGCCAGGACAAAGAGTTTTTCGAAGAAGAATAGGGTACCCGAAGGGGTGAGTCCCAATATACCGTCAAGGGATGAGAGGATAAGAATGATTCCCACACCAACGGTGATCCCGGTTATCGCAGCCGGGCTTAGATATTGAAAATATTTTCCACCCCTGAGCATCCAGATGAACATTTGAATCAGTCCAACCATAAGGCTGAGCAGGATCACATAGTCGATATAGAGTGGGCTGCCCCGGCCTGCGAAAGGGACTACCGCGATACCGATCAATATGGCGACTGCCGTGTTTGGTCCGCCCAACATTGAACTTGAACCAAAGAGGCTGGCAAAGAGGGTAACGAAAATCGATGTATAGATGCCGTACTCAGGCGGTAGTCCGGCCAGATAGGCGAAGGTGATGCCCTGAGGTATAACCAATATGGCAGCGACAACAGCGGCAAATGCCTCTGTAGGTAGATTCAGCTTTCCTGCTCGGTCTGGCCTCCATGGAATAATCTCCGACAACAGTCGTATATATTTCATATCACTCTATCATTGGAATCGATCTACCTTGTTTCCATGGTCTAACCCTGTCTCTTTTCAAGTCGCTTGATCTAATCCACTAATCCGGAGATAGATTCGAAGAGTTTCAGCAGTTTGCTGCGCCGGGGGTCTCCCGGCCTGATCTGCATATTGATATATGCCGCCACATCCAGTGCAGCCTGATGGGTGAGGGTGCGTTCCTGGCCAAGGGGCATGTTCGCCCAAATGAAGCCCGCGGCCTTTTTGATATTCGCTATGCCGGCGCCTTTGTTGTAGGCGTCCATACCCCAAAGCGGGGGAATACCCGGTATGCCGTGACCGTCGTTTGCATGGCATTGGGCGCATTTCGTTTCATAGATCGCCTTGCCGCTGGCAGGATTTGGGTCATAGCCCGTGTCGGGCAAGGTCGGCACTCCTCTACCGGCTGGTGCCTCGCCAATCACTTCGCCATGAGAGATATAGGAGATATAGGCCGCCACAGCCAATACCTCCGGTGAGTCCTCGGGCGGCATGATGCCGTCGAGGCTGTACACGAAGCACTCCCGGATGCGCAATCCAATGCCATTGCGACGGCCGTTCTTACTGCGCCACTTCGGGTACATACCCGCCACATTGAGCGGAATGGCATCGGGTTTGCGTCCTGCATTGAGGTGGCAGTTGCTGCAGCGCAGCCGATTGCCTGAATAGCGGGCACCAAAGCGTTCGGTTTCAGTGACGATGCGGTAGCCGAACACCACATTGCTGTGGTAATCGTCCAGATAACTCCGCTTGAGTAACTCATCTATAGCGATGGGGGTGTCAGCAGCCACGCGCTCCATGGGCAGCAACCCCAACAAGAGAATGAAGGGGTAGAGAAATCGGCGATATCCAGCTGCCTGATGATCCTGTTTAGGTGAAATAGAGTCTGTGCTGTTCAATGTGCTCTGAGCACTCTAAATTGCATTGGCATGGTATGGTTAAGACCGGTGTCATTGAATCCTGCTAGTGGCAGCCCGCCCTTGAGTGGGAGGAATTTACCACACATAGTATGGTTTTTTCACCCTAATGTTACTGTTTACAAGGCCCTAAACGTTTACCTGTCGTCTTCGAGTTCATCAGAACACCCCCTAGATCGATGTTAATGACCCCCTCTGCAGTATCGCCGTAGTAGGTGATGCTTCCCTGGCTTGTGGTTACGCCAACCGAGCGTGTGCAGCTTATGTTCCAGGAAACCTTATCCCCTTCCGTAATGAGATCGATGGTTTCGCAGGCCTGTCCCAATTGACTGTCTTTGGGTACAAAGTCAGCCCTGGTGATGCAAGTGGTATAGGAGGTGGGTGGTAATAGCTGCATCGGCATGCCAGGCGTATTCAGCACTGCGGTCCAGTGCCACAATCCCGGATTCATATTGATCTCCGAGGCATAGACATCGTACGAGAGTAGCGCGAAAAGCGACAGCGAGGCAGGGATTGTTCTGTTTTTCATCAGGCACCGGTCCATGAAGATTAGTCAGCGGCAATCAATCTACCTGTTTTGGGGAGGCGATGACGCGATCTGACGCACAGGGTAACAAAGCTTCACAGCCATACTTGGCCTGCTATTTGCTGTTGATAGGTAAAGGCATATTCAATAGGAGAACAGCATTGGTCACACAGCTTTGGATTGGATTGCTATCACTCTCCGTACTGGTATCTGTGAGTATACAGCTGTTAGCCCCGGGTTCCGGGCTGATCGCGATCATTTCAGGTCTTTTACTGGTGGTAGGCGGTACCCTGCTGACAGCGATCATGAGTCATTCCCTCAACTCCGTGTTGATGCTTTGGCAGTTGGTCGCCGATTTTCGTCACCCGCCCGCCAACATGGATGACGATGAGGAGGGCTTTTCACGCTTTCTACAGGCGGCAAATTACTTCCGCCGCGGCGAGATTCGGCCGGCAGAAGCGGTAATACAGCAGATTTCAGAACCGCTGCTGCGCAGAGGCACCCAACTGGTGTTGGACGGTTTTCCCCGTGACCAGGTGACACTTACCCTGCAGCGCCAGATTGCAGAGGACAGGGATCATTTACGCCGACCCGCCGAGATGCTGCGTGCCATGAGTGGTTATGCCCCTGCGTTCGGCATGCTTGGGACACTACTCGGCCTGGTGCAGATGTTGTTTGGCCTGGGTTCCGGAAACCTGGCTTCAATCGGCGCCGCCATGGGTTTTGCCATGCTGACCACTGTGTATGGCCTGGTATTGGCCAACCTGGTGTTCAAACCCCTTGCCAGTAAGTTGGAGCAGCGCGGCAGACAACTGATCACACGCCGGGTCGCACATCTGCAGGCAGTCATGATGTTATGCGACAGGCAACATGCGGAGTTGATCAGGGAGATGATGAATGAGGTCAACGCCAGACAGGACATGCGCCAGGCAGCCCATGAATTACAACTTATTACCAGCCCTGACCAGAATGCCGCCTGAATAGGTGACAGCCCATGACAACCACGAGCGGGAAGAGAGAGATGCACCAAAAACCAGCTACGGGAGGGGAGCTCGATAGCAGTGCCTGGTATGCCTGGGAAGTTGAAGAGAATGATGGTGGTTGGCTGTTGACCTATGTGGATGTGTTGAGCGTGATACTGGCCATGCTGGTTGTGCTGCTGGGGCAGATGGCAGTGCAGCATCTGCAGACAACGGATGAGGATAGCAGGATGGCGGCCACCTATGAGGCTGTTCCCAGTGACGAGCCGACGCTTGAAGTGCAACAGCCACAAGCACCGGTTCAAGTGGATGAGGAGCCGAATCAGATTAGTGATGCCGAAGCCCGCCTGGTAGCAGCGATAGAGGATCGCTTTCAGGACGAGGTGACAGTGGTGCAAAAGGATAAAGGCATCTCATTGGAAATCGCCGATGTCATTCTTTTCGATTCAGGTAAGGCGGAGCTGCTTGACGAGGCTTTTCCCATACTGCAGAAGCTCGCAATGACTTTGCAGGAGATTGGTGAGGCGGACATCGCCGTAGAAGGTCATACCGATGACCGCCCCATACTGGGTGGCAGGTTTGAATCGAATTGGGAACTGGCCGCTGCTCGCGCCAATGCAGTGACGCGTTTTCTCCTGAGTCAGGGTTTTGCAGCAAAACATCTGCGTTCCGTAAGCTACGCGGATGCTCATCCGGTGGCTGATAACTCGGACCCGACCGGGCGTGCTGAAAACCGCCGTGTCAATCTTCGGGTGGAGTTTTTGCAGTAGCGCGCTCTTTTCACAGCATCCAATTCATGAATGGATGAGCAATCCTTAATTTCCTAAAATCTGTCGCCCGATGTGACAGACTCCCCATTTTGATCGCCCATCTACGCCACATTTACCAATTCTTGATCAAAATCAAGTCTCCTCTATCCATCTATGCTCAATTCTTATTGGGTATTCGATTTATACGCGATCTATGGAGTGGCTGAGTCATGGGATTACATAAGGTTGGTGTTGCTGCATTGATAGGGTGCTTGACTGTTTCGTGTGGAGGAGGTGGTGGCAGCAGCGATGACAGTGATAATACCAATACATCTACTGCATCTATGGCTGAGTTGGGAAAGAAACTGTTTTTCGATACCAATCTCTCCAGTGGCAGCAACCAGGCGTGCAGCTCTTGTCACGATCCCTCAAATGGTTTCGCCGATCCTCGTGTCAGTGTAACTGCTCCGGTTTCAGAGGGATCGGTTGGTGGTGCCTTCGGTGATCGAAATGCGCCAACTGCTGCCTATGCCGCGTTTGCACCTGCCTTCGGTGAGGTCGCGGATCAGGATCAGACACCGGAGACAGACTCAAAGTACCAGGGTGGACAGTTTCTGGATGGACGTGCCGTTGATCTGATTGAGCAGGCCAAGGGCCCCTTTATCAATCCGGTTGAAATGAATAACGCTTCCGAAGCCGAGGTTGTCGCAAAGGTGCAGAATGCTGAGTACGCAGCGGATTTCATTGCCATATTCGGTGCAGATGCTTTTAGTGACACAACCACCGCCTATCACAATATCGCAACCGCAATTGCAGTATTTGAAGCAACCTCTGAGGTCAACAGTTTTAGTTCGAAGTTTGATGCCTATCTGCTGGGCAACTACACATTGAACGCCTCGGAACAGCGAGGTTTTGATCTGTTCATGGATGCGGAGGTGACTAAATGTGCAAACTGCCACACGGTGGGGGATACACCAGAAACCTCTCTTTTCAGCAACTTTCGTTATTACAATATAGGTACACCGGTAAACGTGAATAATCCTGCTTATCTGGCAGACAATTCGTTTGTCGATGATGGTCTTGGCGCCAGCAGTGCGATAGCCGAGTCAGATAGAACAAGCGAACGGGGTAAGTTTAAGGTGCCAACCCTGCGTAACGTGGAGCTGACTGCGCCCTATATGCACAATGGGGTCTATGCAACCCTGGAAGAGACGGTGTTGCACTATGATATTCAGGTTGCGAACCTGTTCATCACTCCCGAAGTGAATGACGACAATATCGCGGCTGAAATGAACGCGGGCACATTTATTGGTTTAGGTTTGTCAGATCAGGATCGAGCCGATCTTGTCAATTTCATGCTGACCTTAACCGATGGCTATTTTTAAATATGGACCCATTCAGCGACGTTTTCTGGTCTTTCCCTTTCTCGGCCTGTCAGGACCTACACGAATTATGCTGCCGCTAAGGTCCCTGCCATCGAGTGCGGCAATAGCGGCTCGGGCTTCGTGACCCTCCATATCGATTGTAGCGAAACCTTTGCAGTCACCACTAAAGAGATCCTTGGCCATTTTAAGGGAACGCACAACGCCGTATTCTGTAAACAGCGCTGTCAGGCTCTCTTCTGTAGTTGATCGTGGAAGACCACGAACCGATAGGGTAATCATTGACCTGTTCCTGATAAGAGTGATGAAAGATCTATCCGTGCATCCCTGTACGGATATTGCCCGTTGGTTCGCGGAAATGACAGGATGCCAAAGTGAATGGCAACGGGTGAAAAAAGGTTTACAGGGGGACTACGTTGTCAGCCTGCGGACCTTTCTTACCCTCAACCTCAGTAAACTCCACCTTTTGACCGTCTTCTAAAGAACGGTGTCCTTCACCTGCGATGGCGCGAAAATGGACGAAAAGATCCTTGCCGTTCTCACGCTCGATAAAACCATAACCCTTACCGCTGTCGAACCATTTTACGGTTCCTGTCTGTCTTTCTGACATCTGTCAAATACCTCAATAAATTTCACTTACGTCCATCTCATAGGATAGACCTTATCCACGAATCTTAGCAGACGCTATGCTGCTCGATTCGGTGACATCTGTAAGGAGGCAGCGAATATGAGGCGCTATAGGCAGGGCATAGATCGCGGAGTGTGCCCACAATACTTCCCCCGCTAGCGAAATGCAAACGCTATCATATCCCTCTACTACTGGTACAACTGGCAAGTCAGCTTCGGGGTTTTCAAAGTAACCCTGCTTTCAACTATAACTCGTTAATAAATAAGAAAATTATTTATCAAGACCAGAACCGCACCGGGTCAGTGAAGGGGACTGCCAACCTGGTCAAACAGCTGCATGCGGAAGTCAGCCCCCAAGCAGTACAGCTACCTCCTTGCCCCGATTTTTCCGTGAACGCCGGTGTGTCGAGCGGGATTCACCCTCACTATGCTGACGCTGCTTATGTTTGTGCGATGCCTTTGTGTCCGACTGCTTCGCACTATTCTTGGAATTAGCCGACTGCGTGGTGTCGTTCGAGGGTCTTTTTTTACTTGTCTTGCCCCGGTTTTTTGTACCACTCATTGTTCTGTCGTGCTGCCCACGACGATTGTCGTTTCGTCTTTTCTGAATGGGTTCGGGCTTGATAGTCGGATCCGGTGCGTAACCGTCGATCACCACTTCAGGAATCTTGGTTTTTGTCAGCCGCTCAATATCCCTCAATAGTTTGACTTCATCCACGCAGACGAGAGAGATGGCTTCCCCTTCATTGCCGGCCCTGCCGGTGCGCCCGATACGGTGAACGTAATCCTCAGGGACATTCGGCAGTTCATAATTCACAACATGGGGAAGTTGGTCGATATCCAGACCGCGAGCGGCGATATCGGTGGCTACCAAAACACGGATATCACCGTTCTTAAAGCCGGCAAGTGCGCGCGTGCGGGCACCCTGGCTCTTGTTACCATGAATGGCCGAGGTGCTCAGGCCGTCGCGCTCCAACTGTTGCGCCAGGCGATTTGCGCCATGCTTGGTGCGGGTGAAGACCAGCACTTGACGCCAGTTTTGCGAGCCGATCATGTGACTCAGCATTTCACGCTTACGACCCTTGTCCACCGGATGTATCACCTGCTTAATGCGTTCCGCGGTGGTATTTCTGCGCGCGACTTCTATCAGTTCGGGATGATCCAGCAGGCGTCCAGCCAGTTTCTTGATATCGTTGGAGAAGGTGGCGGAAAAGAGCAGATTCTGGCGGGCGGTGTTGACCGGTAGCAGTGCCAGTATTTTGCGAATGTCGTGGATGAACCCCATGTCCAGCATGCGGTCAGCCTCATCGAGCACCAAAATCTCTATCTGTGAAAGGTCCACTGTCTTCTGACCCACATGGTCCAACAGTCTGCCGGGTGTGGCCACCAGGATATCGACACCTGCGCGGAGTTTTGCTATCTGTGGATTGATCTTGACGCCACCGAAGATCACGGCTGAATTTAACCCCGTGTGACGCCCATAGGTTTCCACGCTATCACCGACCTGTGCGGCCAGTTCCCGGGTAGGAGTCAGTACCAGCGCACGCACTGGGCGCCTACCGCCAGACAGGGGTCTGCTATCCAGCTGTTGCAGTAACGGCAGGGTGAAACCGGCGGTCTTTCCGGTACCGGTCTGGGCCGCGGCCATAATGTCTTTGCCGGCGAGAATGGCAGGTATCGCCTTGCGTTGAATGGGTGTGGGTTGGGTATAACCCTGCTCGCGAATGGCGCGCAGGAGTTCGGCCGACAGGCCGAGATTATCAAATGACATGGATTTGGCTCCGTAACCAGTCTTGCCCTCATTGCGGCAGCATCACTGTCGCAGGAGCCGGTTCAGGCTGAAAATAGTCTGTCTTTAAGCGGGAAGCATTGTCCCAGAAGCGGGAGAAGCGAACGGCTCAAGGTATTCTGACGACCCGAAGATCGTATTGGGCGCAAACCGACTAGGCACCCCAGCAGAGCGGCATCATAGCAGAATTTTCGCCATCAGGCAGATTTACTTCGCTTCTTGCCTTTACGCGGGGCTTTTTTTCGTTTATCCGCTTGTTGCACTCTAGCGATTTGCATCTGTTGACCGCATACCCACGCCCGCTTCAGGTCCTGGAAAATATCCTGCGGCATCCCGGCCGGCAGATCCACAAGAGTGAAATCATCATGGATATCGATATGCCCGATATGCTGGGCATCAAGACCGGCTTCGTTGGCAATGGCACCGACAATGTTGCCAGGTTTGACCTGGTGTTGATGGCCCACTTCGATGCGAAATCGTTCCATACCTTGCGCCGGGCGTGTCTTAGGGGGACGCTGTTGCCTCTCTCTGCCATCCTTGTTTTTTCTTGCGCTCCTGTCATGCGAGGCGGGTTTTTCCCGTTCCGGATCCAGCAGCAGCGGGCGATCACCCATGGATATCTTTGCCAGGGCGGCGGCTATCTCCAGTGCCGGTACATCGTGCTCCTGCTGAAACTGTTCGAGCAGACTCTGCATGAAATCCAGCTCCCCGACCGCAATGGTATCGCTGATGCGCTGTTTGAAATTGGCGATACGTTTATTGTTCACCATCTCATTGGTGGGCAGCTCAAGGGGTGTTATTTTCTGTCTGGTCGCCTTCTCGATGGCATTCAGCATGCGACGCTCACGGGGGGCCACAAACAGGATTGCATCACCCGTGCGTCCGGCACGACCGGTGCGGCCGATACGGTGGATATAGGCCTCGGTGTCATAGGGGATATCGTAATTGATGACATGGCTGATGCGTTCCACATCGAGGCCACGGGCGGCCACGTCGGTAGCCACCAGGATATCCAGCGAACCACGTTTCAGGCGTTCCACCATCTGCTCACGCTGTTTCTGCACCATATCCCCATTCAAGGCGGCAGCGGCATATCCCCTGGCCTCCAAGCGCTCGGCCAGTTCAGTGGTTGCGGTCTTGGTGCGTACAAACACGATAATGGCATCGAAGCTCTCCACCTCCAGGATGCGGGTCAAGGCATCCAGCTTGTGCAGTCCGCTGACCGGCCAATAGCGTTGACGAATGGTATCCGCCGTCGCAGTGCGTGTCTTGATCGCTATCTCACAAGGATTATCCAGGTGGCGCCGGGCAATCCGCTGGATCTCTTTGGGCATGGTTGCCGAGAACAGGGCGGTCTGATGCTTTTCCGGGATCTGTTCCAGGATCCACTGCACATCATCGATAAAGCCCATACGCAGCATCTCATCCGCCTCATCCAGGACCAGGGCCTGAATCGAGTCAAGCCTGAGCGTCCCCTTGCGCATGTGATCCATGACCCGCCCCGGGGTGCCCACAACCACATGCACTCCTCGCTTCAACTGGCGAATCTGGCCGGAATAGTCCTGACCGCCGTACACCGGCAGGACATGAAATCCCTTGATGTGGGACGCATAGCGTTGGAAGGCCTCGGCCACCTGGATAGCCAGCTCCCGGGTCGGCGTAAGGACCAGGACCTGAACATGCTGCCGTTTGGTATCGAGCCTGGATAGCAGGGGCAGGGCGAAAGCCGCGGTCTTGCCCGTGCCTGTAGGTGCATGCCCCAGCAGATCCCGGCCTTGCAACATATGGGGTATGGTCTGGGCCTGAATCGGCGAGGGGGTTTCGTAGCCGACCGCTTCTAGTGCCTTCAACAGGGATTTAGGCAGGTTAAAGTCGCTAAAGCTGGTGGGGAGGGGTTTGGTGTCGGACATCGGGGATTCCTGGTGAGGGCGAAGATGGGCGGCCATAGGCAAAGCCGGGCGGAGCAGTATAATGTTTCGCCTTGTGATTACAATAGCTTATTACAGTTTGCAGGATTAAATAGCGTAAATGATGAAGGTTAAGCAGATTTGGGTGGATGCGGACGCCTGTCCGAAGGTGATCAAGGAGATTCTCTATCGTGCCGCGGAGCGGGTTGAGATTGCCCTGATCCTGGTCGCAAACCAACCATTGCAGGTGCCGGGTTCCCGTTATATTCGCACGGTTCAGGTGGGGGCCGGTTTTGATATCGCCGATAACTACATCGTGCAGCAGATTGAGCCGGGAGATCTGGTGATTACGTCAGACATCCCTTTGGCTGCCGAGGTGATACCGAAAGGGTGCCTGGCGTTGAGTCCGCGGGGCGATCTCTTCACTGAGGAGAATATCCGCCAACGCCTGAACATGCGTGATTTCATGGATACATTACGTGGCAGTGGCATACAAACCGGCGGCCCAGCAGCCCTCAACCAGTCCGATAGGCAGGCATTCGCCAATCAACTCGATCGATTGCTGGCCCGCTGATCCGGTATCACTGTATGCTGGATTCAGCAATTCAAGACTATTTCAAGCCGACCTTTTCGCCGCTGGAGCGGGTATCGAGGCTAAGCACCGAATAGAGTGGGCAGATGGCGAATAGACCGGTCAGCAACAGAATGACCCCTATCCAACCGATCGGGCTCTGTATGCCATAGAAGATATTGCCGACCAGCAGAATGCCAACGATGATGCGCACGATACGGTCAGTTTTACCGACATTCTTTTTCAGTAAATCCATATCTCTTGCTCCTGGTTGCGAGTGCAAGAAAACTCTACCATATTTTACCTGGGGTTTTATTATTGTTGTGCAACCGATTCACAAATGTTTTCACAGCCAACTGAGACTATGGCCAATTGCAGAGTGGTGAGAGATAGGCTGTACGGCAGTCGATGAAGGCATACAACCAAACCAAGGTCGAGCTATGGATGCAAAACAGTTGCATCAACGGTTACGTGGGTTAGGGGATCCCGCTATAGCGGAGCATTCTCAACGCTTCTTCAAAACTGCCAAGGGTGAATATGCTGAAGGGGACCGCTTCTTGGGTATTCGGGTTCCCGTCCTCAGGCAGCAGGCCGGAGAGTACCTGCATATGCCCATCAAGCAGCTGCTTCGTTCGTTGCGCTCCGTCTATCATGAAGAGCGGCTCTGCGCGGTATTGATAATGGTATTGAAATATCAGCGCGGTAGCGATGTGGAGAGAGAAGCGATCTTTCAGCACTACTTGAGTAACACGCAATATATCAATAACTGGGATCTGGTAGACAGCAGTGCCTACCACATCCTAGGCCCACATCTCGAATATGGGGATAGACACCCGCTCTACAGACTGGCTCGGTCAGATAGCATATGGGAACGTCGTATGGCTATTATATCAACTCTATATTTCATTAAAAAACAACAATATGAAGATACATTAAAGATATCGCTTGAGCTTTTGAGCGACCCCCATGACTTGATACACAAGGCTGTTGGCTGGATGCTGCGGGAGGTCGGTAATCGAGATCTCAATGCCGAGCAGACATTCCTCGCCCGGCACTACCAAAAAATGCCCCGCACCATGCTCCGTTATGCCATTGAGAAATTTCCTGAAAAACAGCGTAAAGCCTATCTGCAGGGCCGGGTCTGATGGGCATATTTCATAGCTGTACTGTTTGAGTGAATATGTCATACTTGTTATGAAAAATATTATTTTCTTCATACCATGGCGACAAGCAATAAGATTCAATCCCTTTTCCTGCTTCTCCTGCTGAGCTATGCGCCCCTTGCCCTGTCCCATGGGGTGGGATTGGCGATGGCCCGTCAGGAGGCACAGGTCATCTGGCTCCAGCATGCCGATGACACCCCCCTGGCCGATGCGGATTATGAACTCTCCGTGGTCGGTGCGAACACGCCCTATCAGACCGGGCAGACCGATGCATTGGGCAGAGTGGTGTTTATTCCCGGGGATCTCCTGCGGTGGCGATTACGGGTCTTCAGTGAGGATGGGCATGGTGTGGATAAGACCTTCGAATTGACTGCCGCTGGGGCAATACACTCGCATGATGATCACGGATATTCCCATATCACGAAACTGATTTTGGGTATCGGTATTCTGCTCAGCGTTTTCGGCGTCGTGATGCTGTTTGTGAAAAGGAGTAAACATTGATGCGGTCTATGCATCCCAACTGTTGATTATGCATATTCCCGACGGCTTTATCGCACCACAGTTTTATCTGCCGGCCTATGCAGTCACAGGGGGATTCTGGGTATGGGCGGTACGCGGGCTTAAACAGAGACTGGATGAGGAGACCATACCCCGTTTGGCTGTGATCACGGCCCTCGCCTATGTCATTGGTATGGTCATGTTGCCGCTGCCGGGGGGCAGTACCGGGCACCTGGTGGGTATAGGCATGCTGGCGATGCTGTTTGGTGTCAGGCTCGCCTTTCTGGCCTACAGTCTGGTGTTGTTGTTGCAGGCGCTTCTGTTTGGTGCCGGGGGCATTACCGCACTGCCGGTGAATGCGCTCGCCGTCGGCCTGGTCGGCGCCATCACGATGACCCTTTTCATGGGTTGGCGAAGTGAGCGATATCAGTTGCCCTTCCTTGTTGCTGGTGCATTTCTGGCAGTGGTGATACCCGCATTGCTGATCGCATTGGTATTAGGGATTCAACCTGCCATCGCGCAACGAGATGATGGAACGCCGCTGTTCTTCCCTTTCGGTCCCGAGGTGGTGATTCCTGCCATCCTTTTGCCGCACCTGGTGATCGGCGGGTTAGAGGCGCTGCTTACCCTGGCCGTGTGGCGCTATGCCAAGACAAGGGGATGGCTGGCATGAGTGATCTGCGCTGGGTGCTGCTCTATCTGCTTGCCGTGGTGGTGGTAACGCTGATACATCAACCCCTCTATCTATGCATCGGCCTGATAGCCGTGGTGCTGTTATCAGGATCGCTTCGTTGGCGTCTGTTGCGTAAGGCCTTCTTCTCCATGCTACTGTTCAATCTAACCGTCTCCCTGGGCTATCTGGCGATTGCCCTGATCCGGGATGAGTTGCGTATGGATTATCTGTTGTTGATCAACAGCCGCGTATTGTTGCTGGTAATGCTGGGATTCTGGTTGAGTGCCAGGATCAATTTCGCCAATGCCTTGAGATTCTCACCCACGCTTGCATTTTTGACCACCTTGGCGGCGGGGCAGATTCGCCTGATGAGTCGGGTTATCAACGATTATCGGACGGCTTTCGAAAGCCGATGCCTGAAAAGACCGAATTGGCGTGAACGCACCCGGCTTGCCGTGGCTCAGACCGAAGCGGTGGTGGAGCAGTCCCATCATGCCGCAACCGAGATCAGCCAGGCGATGCGTTCCAGGGGTGTGTTCAATGATTGAGTTGGAGGGTATCGGATTCAGTTGGCCTGAAGGTCCCCCTGTCATCAGAGATCTGACCCTGCGGGTTGAGCCCGGTGAGAAACTGGTGGTGCTGGGTGCCAATGGCTGTGGCAAGACAACCCTGCTCAAGCTATTGAACGGTCTCCTGTTTGCCACATCGGGAAACTATCGCTACAGGGGAGATGCGGTATCCAGGCAACTTGTCCGCAGCGGCCCATGGGCGAATCGGTTTCGACGTGAAATGGTGCTGCTTTTCCAGCACCCGGAAGCTATGCTGTTCAATCCCACGGTCGCCGATGAGATTGGCTATGGCCCACGCCAACTGGGTCTGCCGGAAAGTGAAAAACTGATTCATGAATGGGCGCAACGTTTGGGTCTTCAATCACTGCTGGACAAAGCACCCTACAGTTTATCCGGCGGAGAGAAGAAGAAAGTGGCCCTGGCTGCAATACTCGCCCTTGAACCAAATTGTCTACTGCTTGATGAACCGATCGCCAACCTGGATCCACGCAGCAGTGGTTGGGTGGTCGATTATCTGCTTACTACGGAGGCGACGGTGATTATCACCACCCATAACCTGAGCATGGCCGCTGAATTGGGAGAGCGCTGTATTATCATGGATGAGCAGGGCAGGCTCTGTTTCGACGGCCAGGTCAAGCAGGCATTGGCTGATATGGATCTATTGCAGCGAGCCAACCTGGTGCATCGGCACCAGCATCGGCACGGTGCGATCAGCCATTCCCACCCGCATGTCCACGATTGGGAGTAGAAATAACCATGCCGGAAAACAATGAGCTTGCCCGTGTCACCGTTTCCCTGCCCGAAGGATTACTGCATGAACTGGACAAACGATTTATCGATCAGGGCTACGCTTCCCGTTCTGAACTGGTACGGGATATGATCAGGGAAAAACTGGTGGAGGAGCGCTGGGCCGATGAGCAGGAGGAGGTATTCGGTGTTTTGACCATCAGCTATGACCACCATCAACGGGGATTGACCGAGAAGATCAACCATATCCAGCACCATAGTTATATCAATGTCCTCTGTACCACCCATGTGCACCTCGATCACCACCATTGCCTGGAAACCATCATCGTGCGGGGCAAACCCGATGAAATCGAACAGCTGGTCACCAAGATAGGTGGTATGCGAGGGGTGAGATTCTCCAAATTGACCCGAGCCTCAATACCTTCAATGTGAAACGATCTATAACCTATCAAGCACAACCATGGGTGGGGTTTCATGAGAATCGTGGAAACCGCTGAATAGTTTTGAGTTGCCTGGGTCATACTGCTGCACTGGTTGATGAAAGAGGTTATCCAGGTAAACCATAACTCTTACTCCCGCCGGATATTTCTTCTATTGTTTTTACAAGGAGCAGTTGAATAGTTGCTATCGATGGGAGGCTCGGGTGAATAGGGAGCTGGAAGAAAGTATTCAAACCATTGGCCACCAGTTGTGGGCTGAGATGCAGTCGAGATCCGATACAGGTCCTCGAGGATGGATCGATCGATTGCTTGCACAATTACTCACTGACGATCACTTACGCCTGCAGGGGCTGCGCTTCGTCGATACTGTACCCCTGCTCACCGACGATACGCAGCTGGTGAACCATTTCAGGGAATATTTCTCCGCAATCGATGATCATCGATTACCGCCGCTTCTTGCGTGGGGGATCAGACGAAGCACGAAACTCGCACTGCCGGCAGTGATGGCACCGGTGATCCGCACTGCGGTACGCCAGGTCGCCCACCGCTTCATCGCCGGGGAGGATGCTGACGGCATACTCGGCTCCGTCGTCAAACTGCAAGGCAGAGGGGTTCGTACAAGCCTGGATATGTTGGGTGAGGCGACGGTGAGTGAGGCGGAGGCCCAAGGTTATCAGCAGGCCTATCTCGATCTGATTGCCAGGGTGTCCGAAAGCGGCAAATCGGCTGTTTTGGAGAGTGACTTGAACCTTTCTGTCAAGGTCTCCTCCCTCTATTCACAGATCTCGGCCGTGGATACCGAAGGCAGTATTCGTCAGTTGGCTGAGCGCCTTCGGCCGATCTGCAATGCCGCCATGGCAGCGGGATTCAGTGTTACCCTCGATATGGAGCAGTACGACTATAAAGCGATCATCCTGCAGCTCTTCAAACAGCTTGCCATGGAGGAGCCATTCCGCCAATGGGATGGCTTGGGGATAGTCATTCAGGCCTATTTATGCGACGCGGATAGTGATCTTGCCGATCTCATAGGGTGGGTTGAAATGCGGGGAACGCCCATCATGGTGCGCTTGGTGCGGGGCGCCTATTGGGATATGGAGACCGTGATAGCCCAGCAACAGGGTTGGCCGATTCCGGTATGGACCAATAAAGACGATACCGATGCCTGCTATGAACGCTGTCTGGTTCGACTGTTCGAGTCAGCGTTAATTCGGCCAGCGGTGGCTACCCATAACCTGCGCAGTATCGCCTGTGCCATGGCCCTGTCCCAGTCGACGGGAAGAGGTCCGGACGACTACGAGTTTCAGATGCTGTATGGCATGTCAGATGCCTTGGAACCACTGTTAACCGAGCGTGATTTGACATTGCGTCTCTATCTGCCTTTTGGTGAGCTGTTGCAGGGTATCGCCTACCTGGTGAGGCGCCTGTTGGAGAATTCTTCGGATCAATCGATTCTACCCTTGATGCCGAGCCTGGATATCGCTCAGATATTACAACCTCCCCAGCCAAGGGATGTTGATGAAACCCCGGTTGTGACTGGATTCGTCAATCAGCCCCTGCATCGCTTCACGCAACATGAAGAGCGTGAGAAATTCGCCGCCACGATAGCGTCCGTGGAGAAAGAACTGGGTAAAACCTACCCGCTGATGTTATCGGGCCACATTGCTTTGCAGGAGCAGGCCATCGACTCCACCAATCCCGCTGATCCGACACAATTGATTGGCAGGGTCGTCAGTGGCGGTGCCGATGATGCAGAAATGGCGCTCCGCCTGACCCTGTCGGCCACTCGCGACTGGCGTGAACTGAGTTTCAACCAGCGGGCAGACTACCTGGATCGTATTGCCGGGGCATTGGCGGATCAGCGTGACTGGTTTGCCGCATGGGAGGTTAAAGAAGCGGGTAAGGGTTGGGCCGAGGCGGATGCGGATGTGGCGGAGGCGATCGATTTTCTTCAATACTATGCACATCGCGCGCGAAAGTTGGATGGTGGCTACAGCCCATCCCTGCCAGGAGAGGAAAACCACCTAAACTACCAGCCTCTGGGCATCGGCGTGATACTTCCACCTTGGAATTTTCCCCTGGCGATCCCGGTGGGGATGCTCTCGGCCGCCATTGTCTGCGGCAATTGTGTGATTCTTAAACCAGCATCACAGACACCTGTGGTTGCCTGGCACTTTTGTCAGCTGTTGCAGGAAATAGGACTTCCTGAGGGCGTGGTGACCTGTCTACCCGGCAGCGGGGCAGAGATCGGTGAAGCCCTGGTGCGGGATCCACGCACCCATTTTGTCGCATTCACCGGCTCCAAGGAGGTGGGTCTGCATCTCCATAAACTGATGTCGGAGATCACTGACGGGCAGCGCCATATCAAGCGTCTGATCGCCGAGATGGGAGGCAAGAATGCGATTATTATCGATGCGGATGCCGATCTGGATGATGCGGTCACCGGTGTCATCGATTCCGCGTTTGGTTATCAGGGGCAGAAATGCAGCGCCTGTTCCAGGGTGATCTGTGTGGATTCGATTCACGACAGATTCGTATCACGCCTGACAGAGGCGACCCGAAGTCTGTGCATGGGGGATCCAAAGGAACCCGGTAGCAGGATTGGCCCGGTGATCAGTGAAGAGGCAAAACAGCGCATAATGCAGCATATCGAAGAGGCCAAAATCACGGCTAAACCACACTTCATCGGTGGTTGGGAGCCGAATCAGGCCCACTATATTGCACCTGTCATCTTCACCGATGTGGAGGAGGAGTCAGCGTTGTCGCAAGAGGAGATATTCGGGCCGGTACTGGCGGTGATGCGGGCAAAGGATTTCACGGATGCCCTGCGTATCGCCAACAGTACCGCCTACGCCCTCACCGGCGGGCTCTATTCCCGACTACCTTCCCACTTGGAGCAGGCGAAGCGGGAGTTTGCGGTTGGCAATCTCTACATCAACCGAAAAATTACTCGTGCGATGGTGTATCGACAACCGTTTGGCGGATTCAGATTAAGTGGTATGGGATTCAAGGCGGGTGGGCCAGACTATCTGCTGCAATTCCTGCAAGCCAGAAATGTAACTGAGAACACGTTGCGGAGAGGTTTTGCGCCCAGTAATCTTACCACTGGAGATTGATTACGCTTTGGCAACGATTGCAGACGAATAATTGCAGGATAAAACAACATCCTATGTATATAATGTTACATGAACTTACGAATAATATTCAGATAATTGCCAATACACAAGCTGATCAATGTATCCTACGACCTGAAATATAAACTTAATTTTATTATGGAAATTATAAGGGGATTATATTTAGTGTAGTTAGGTATACACAATAATATTAGAAGTAGATATGGAACAAACGCCAGATAAACAACTAATGAAGATGTACCCAGACTCGAAGGAAAAGGCCGGTGAGATATTCCGTCTGACAACCGCATATCTGGCAAAGCATGATCTAATTCTAAATCCAATCAACTTCAGCCTTGCATACCACTATGTCACTGGTGTGAATACCGCCTTCAACAAACGTATGGATGAACTGTTGGAGAACGAAGGAGGCTGGCAGGATGAAAGCGTCGGTAAACTCTTCAGGCACTATGTCTGCTCTTGTGATGAGGCGGTTCTCAGGGACCTGAGAGAGGAGCTGATGGACATAGTCGCCCATACATTGGGCACCATGATCGATCTAACCGGCAAAACCTCGTTAACCAATGAAAAGATAAAAAGGCATATCGACACATTGGCGGAGAGCGAGAAGATAGAAAATGTAATGCAGGCGGTCTCCTCGATCATTGCCGAGACTCGGTCATTGGTTACCGAGACTAATCAGTTCGAAACTCAACTGCTCAATTCCACTGACGAGGTTGAAAAACTCAAGGAGGAGTTGAGTTATGCCAGACAGGAAGCGATGTTGGATCCGCTGACAGGTGTGATGAATAGACGTGGATTCGATCAGACACTCGCAACGGTGATCAGCGAGGTGCTAGACCAGCAGCATGCCGCCAATTTTTGTCTGGTGCTCATCGATATAGATCGTTTCAAAGAGGTCAACGATAATCATGGCCATCTTCTGGGAGATAAAGTGCTTCGTGCAGTAGCCGAATTGTTGACCCGTCATACCAAAGGTAAGGATGCCTGTGCGCGCTTCGGTGGTGACGAGTTTGCTATCCTGCTTCCGGATATCGGTTCCAATAATGCAAAGAATCTGGCTGAGTATCTGCGCTCCACTATCGAGAAGATTGTCCTCAAACGGCCGAATACCGGTGCTGTAGTGGGTGGCATTTCAGTGTCGATCGGCGTAGCAGCATTCCGTATGGGTGAAACCATTGAAGACTTCCTTAACCGCTGTGATCAGGCGCTCTATCGCTCAAAATCACTAGGCAGAAATCGGGTGACGCTGGCCGATTAAGGATATGTCGTTGCTCAATGTCACTGGTATTCACTGCTAACCAAACAGTTGTTCACCCTCGCGAAAGTTGCTCGAAGGTCTTTTCCATCTCTTTGCGCGTTTCTTTATTGGGCAATTTCCCAAAGCCTGCACTCATGTTATCAAGCATATGATGGGTCTTTGAGGTTGCGGGTATGGTGCAGGTGACGGCTGGATGGGAGACGATATATTTAAGGAAGAACTGACCCCAGCTATTGCATTCGAACTCATCTACCCAATCCGGTAGCGGTTTTTCCTTGACCAGCCTGAACAGGTTGCCGCGTGCGAAGGGACGGTTGACAATCACAGCGATACCCCTGTCCCTGGCCAGGGGCAACAGCTTCTCTTCTACCGCCCGGTCTCTGATGTTGTAACTCATTTGCACGAAGTCGAAAGGGTGGGTGGATAGAGCCTGATACAACTCATCGTGATCACGGCCATGGGATGTGGTAATGCCGATGTAGCGGATCTTACCCTCCGCTTTCATCGCATTCAGTGTCTCAAGGTGGGTCTGCCAGTCTCTTAGGTTATGAATCTGCATGAGATCGAAACGCTCAATACCCCATAACTTCTTTGACATCGCCATCTGGGTAACGCCATGTTCCTTGCCGTCGGTCCAGACCTTGGTGGCAGCAAACAGGGATTCTGCTCGGATATCCTTTAGCAGCATACCCAGTACGTGTTCAGCGGAGCCGTACATGGGGGATGAATCAATCAGCGATCCTCCCATTTTAAAAAACTGTTCCAACACCTTGCCCAGGTTGGCTATCTTTTCCCTGTTTCCCGCCGAGTCGAAGGTGCGAGAGGTGCCCATGCCGATTACCGGTATTTCCTCATTACTGACAGGTATCGGTTTTTTAATCGGTGTTCGTTCGGCGGCTTGAATCAAGCCGGGTGAGATCCAATAACTGCCGGCCAAACCGGCTATCAGTTTGAGTAGCTCCCGGCGCCCGATTCGACTATCCGATCTGTTCATAGCGTCCTCCTCCGGAGTGAGAATGTGATCCATTTGCCAGAATAGTTTGCCGCCGACCCAGTCTGTATGCAATCCATGCCCATGCCAGGGAGAGAGGAACGGCGATCCAGGCGATGCTGGAGAGAGAGAGGCCGGCCGCTTTAAATCCAGCATAGACCCAGGAGCTGACAGCATCACCACCACGATAGACTACGGTGTCGATGAAATTCTTTGCCTTGTATTTCTCTTCCCGGCTAAGGACAACATATAGCATCTCACGGGCTGGCCGCATGATGGCATAATTACCCGCGCGTCTCAGTATTTGAACAGTGATCAGTGTCGCTAATGTGGGAAAGAGTCCAAGCATGATAAAACCCAAGGCAAGCAGCAGTGGGATCAATGCCAATGTAATACCCAGTCCCACTCCCTTGACCAGGTGCGAGGTAATAAAAATCTGCAGTAACAAGGTGAGCACATTAACGCTGAGATCAATGGTTGCAAAGATAGCAGTGCGGGTTTCAGAGTTTGAAAATGCCTCTTTTACGATCTGTGCCTGCTGAAAATAGAGGAAAGTGGAGAGCAGCGTAAACAACAGCATCATTAGGCATACTCCCAACAGGTAGGGGGAGGAGAGGGCAAGGCGTATACCGTCGAGGATTGCCCCTCCCATTGGCTCTTCAAGGAGTTGCCGGGTCTGTTCGACTCCATTCTGAGTCTGTTGCCAGGCAACCAGGCGATAAATACTGATCACCGATAGACCAAGCAATCCTGCCGATATCAACAGCATTGGTGCCTTACCCAAGGATTGAACCAGGAGGGCGGTCAAGAGAGGGCCTGTAATCGCACCGATTGTTCCTCCTGCGGCGATGATGGCGAATAACCGCTTGGCTTGTTCATCTTTGTAAAGATCGGTCATGAAACTCCAGAAAACCGAGACCACGAAAAGATTGAAGACGCTCAGCCAGACAAAAAAGATACGGGCGGTATAGACTTGTGAAAAACCGGATTCGAAAAGGAGATAGAAAATAAGAATATTACTGATAAAAAAATAGTAGACATAGGGTAGAAACTGTTTGCGCCGTAGCCGCGAAGTTACATAACCGAACAGTGGCACCACTAGCAACATGGCAAAAAAAGTGGCGGTAAAGAGCCAATGTAATTTCTCGACGCCGGCGATAACTCCCATCTCATCACGGATCGGTCGCAGTATGTAGTAACTGCTCAGCAAAGAGAAAAAGTAGACAAAGGACCAGACCACTGCACGACCTTCGCCCTGATTGATATTGACCATGCGCTGAGTCAGGTTATGGATGGTGAAGGGTTGATTCATGCAGACAGTTCCTTCCAGGAATTATGCTCGGTGCATGGTTGCCGACATTCAGGGATTCATGTGGTGGCGCATCCTTTCCAGTAGGGCATGTGCCTGATTGATGAACTCCGGAATCCGATCAGGTTCCAAGCGCTCATCCTTGTGGTAGAAGATTACTTGATCACCCTTGCTCTCGACCACCCAGCCAGGCTTGTTTCCAAGATGCGTAAGTAACTCATCATTGAAGAGTGATCTGAGCTTTGCCTCTTCCCGTGCCGCTAAACGATAGTTTTGAGAAAAGCCGGCAGCATCATCAAAGGCCACTGATCTGAAGTCTGTATTCAGGGTGCGTTTAGAGTTGTCATTCGGACTCAGGTCGAAATGGGGCAGGGGGGTGATTTCATGGAAGGCAACCACTGTCTGCATATGGGTCAGTATCACCCCTTCATCGGAATAATTGGGGATTTCACGTCTACCTTCAAACCCCTCTGTGGCATCGAATGAGTAGTTGAAGACTAATATACGATCACCATTTCGCCCACCTCGCATCATGTTCTGGATAAGTGGCTGTCCCTGGCTGAACAGATAGTAATCCGCTGTATCGATGAACTGTGGCAGACGCTGTTGACCCGGTTCGAGTGTTAGGCCGATACGCTTGGCAGCTCTATCGAGTCCGTCACGTCGTTGACTTTCGAAATACCAGGCGGCAGTGAATATGACAGCGACAATAAGCAGAAAAATCGTGATTTTCATTCTCCTTTCCCCCCTAAACTCCACTGGCAAGCCCGGAAAACCTGGTCCTGCATACCAAATCACGGCAACACAGCTAGAATCTCGAATCTTTGATTTAAGATTCTATCAGGGTTGATGCTAGGATTGCCGGTGGATTTAACAAAAATTTATTTTATAAGCGGATGGCGGACGGGTGCAAAACAGTGAGCGATTTACACATAGGCAAACAATTCGAGGGTGATCTCGATCTGCAAAAGGCACAAGATATCAAGTTACCTAAGACCCTGTTTGTTGCCGGTAATCTCAATCTATCCGCTAGCCATAATATTCGTTTGCCCAAGCGCTTACATGTCTCCGGGAATCTTGACTTGTCGGAAACGATGATCGAGGAGTTGCCTGGGAAGCTGCGGGTCGATGGTGACCTCAGCCTATTCAGTACCAGGGTCCGTAGTTTGCCGAAAGCTATACGACTTGGTGCCGGGCTTGATCTGCGGGCAAGCAGAATCATGAAGCTTCCCACGGGATTGGTGGTGCCGGGTGATCTCGAACTCTCCGGCACGCTGATTGAGAGACTACCGAAAAACCTTATTGTGGGTGGCGACCTCTATCTGGGCAACTCCGAGCTGACTGAACTTCCCGCACGACTCAAGGTGGGTGGGGGTTTGGATCTGTCAGCGACACCGATCAAGGAGCTGCCGAATGGCCTCAATGTTGGTGGCTGGCTGAATTTGGTCGGTACCTCGATAAAACGCCTTCCCAAAGGGCTAAAGGTAGGGAAGTGGTTGGACCTTCGGGCTCTTGATATCAAAAAGCTACCCAAGGATCTGCAAGTGACGGGTGACCTCTATCTGGCGGGTACGCGTATAAAGAGGATGCCCGGCACCATCAGGGTGGGAGGAGATATCGAGTTTTAAGGGCGTTTCCCGTTTAGTTACAGAGTCCGTGTTTTTCGATCAGCTGCTTTTCTAAAAAAGGTAGTGCAAAGGTTTGCAAATCCTGATAGGCCTGATCGGTTATATGAGATAAATCGTCTGTGTAATAGCCTTGCTTGCGATTTCCCTCTTCATTTGTCATCAGTTTCTGGATCTCCAACACCCCAATACCATGCTCGTTCGCATAGCTTCTGATCCACTCGTTGACCGCCAATACATTTGAACTGATATAATCTTGGAAACTGCGTTTTCCCAATACTGATCCTATGAATTGCATGACCGATGTAATTATGTCCGACTCAAGTCCAAAAGTGACCTCAGTCGCGACTATCGGAATGATTCCCTCATTTATTGTGCGGTCAATCATCTGTTTCAGGTTATCAATGGCTATCTGACGTGTTCGCATCTCCTGTTCCATAGGGGCATTGGAGAAATCGTTTATATGGCCCCATATGATGATAGCCGTTGGTTTGGAGGAGATGGCATCGGCAGCAAAACGTTCGCGAACCTGGGTAGAGGTTTCACCTGATACGCCTTTATTTACCACCGGGAGACATGCGACCTGGCTTAGTGGCCAGCCTTTTAAATAGGATGCGCCAATCATGACAATTTTCTCTGAGCCGCCAGGATCGTTCGCACTATCAGTCACTTCTATGTCTGCATTTGTCACGCTTGAGAATAGAAGAAGTGCTATACAAATAAGAATGAGCTGTTTCATGGATAGAAAATATCCTTACTGATTAAGTCAAAATAAGTTAAACGATTTGTAATATTCTATTCTGTCATTGATGTGTCAGTTTATATAAATGTTAAAAAATTTGTAAGGTCCGGTAGTCGCCCTTTATCTGTAGGATCCATTGCTTTAGATGTGGTATTCAAAGTTCACAGTCCTCGATGATCTCGGTCTCCAGCTTTCCGGCCTCGATCCACTCATTGATTTCAGGCTGTTGCATGACAGTGTCAACATATTCTTTCGCCACACCAATTAATTGAATATTGTAACCACTGAATCTCAGGGCAATTGGAGCAAACATTGCATCCGCTATCGAGTAATCACCGAAAAGCCATTTGCCGGTAAAGCCGAACTCGCGACGACATCTTTCCCACAGAGATTTAATTCTATCTATTTCTCTTTCAGCCTCATGGGAGAGCGATATGGAAGTAATCTGCTTGCGACAGTTCATTGGCAATTCATTCCTTACATGCATAAAGCTGGAGTGCATTTCAGCACTCACAGACCTGGCTACTGCGCGAGCCATCCGGTCATATGGCCAACCCTTGCCATTGAGATATACTTCTGAAACATATTCCAGTATCGAGAGCGAATCCCAAACAATCAAATCACTGTCTTGCAACACAGGTACTTTATGGTCTGAGTCATATTCGGCCAACTCCTGCTCAGTGGTCTCAACAAATAGTGAAATCCTCTTTTCTTCAAATTTCAGTTTGTTGTGACGTAGGAATATCCAGGGCCTCAATGACCAGGAAGAATAATTTTTGTTTCCAATTACCAAGGTTAAGTTGGTCATGATTGGGTACCTTATGGAGGTCAATACAGCAAATATATAATTCTTTTATTAAGCTTCAATTATCAGTCGACACAAAATGCGGAGTATTATTTGGTTGAATCAGCGTATTTTGCGTCGACTGAAAACACAACACAGACAAGAGTTACGCCTGTCTATAAGATCTATCCTTTTTCAAGTTTTTGGTAGGCCTGTTTTGTACCGTAATAAGTACTCAATGCCTGAAATCCACCTTTCAAAATATAGACATTGTCAAAGCCAATATGACGAAGCGCTGTGCCTACGGCAGTTGCCCTTGCGCCAGATTTACATACGATAATTACTGGCTTGTCTGTAGGTATACGATCGAGATTTTTCTGATTAAAAAGTTCGTGCACAGGAATAATCAGGCTATCGGGCATCGATAGGGTGAAAACCCCCGTTTCGGCAGGTGTCCTGACATCAATGGCGACTACCTCTTTGCCTTCTCTGATATCCTTGGCAAATGCGTCGGGCTTGACAAAGTGGAGGGCCTTACCGGCATCTGCCTCAACAACCGGGGCGAACAGTTTTGCATAGCCTTTGGCCATGTCCGTATCGTAAGACCATGCAAAAGAACTCAGTGTAAGTGATACGAATCCAGTGATTGCAATAATGTGCTTCATAATTTACTACTCCCTAATATACCCCAGATTAAATTTAATCAGGCAAAGAATGTGGGGCACTATCTTTACTGAACACCTTGAAAACCAGGTAATGTTTGCATTTTGGAATCTCATCTTGTGGCGGTGGCAGGAATTATACGGTTGGCCACTATTTAGTTATCAAGTATCCAATGACGCCAATCTTCCAAACTTTGGCAGGTACAGGGGAATTCACCGCCCAGCCAAGTGCGACGGACGTAGCGGGAGATGCTGTGGTAGGGGTGCGTAGCTTCCAGGCTGATTAGGGTTTTGCTGTCTTGTAACATCACAACCTCCCTGTCGTATTTTGTGGTGTCAAACCTATCTAACTCATGTGATGATTGCAAGATTTATGTGGGTGTTTCCAGTTAATTCGTAAGAATGGATCTCTGACCGGGTTATTGGATGTCTTTACTGATTTTGTTCGTAGCTGTCAGCTTGCCTCGAATGTATCGAGTACTTTACGGGTGATAGCCTTGAGCGCCTGGTTGCGTTTTGACTTGTTAAGACTGTCAAGCGGTTTGGCGATATCGTGGGATGCTTGCTTGGCGTCAAGGCCGATCAGCTCATAGTGGCTGTCGCTGACAAGGATCCAGAAAAGCGTTAGATCACCTCGGTTAGCTGCCTCTAGAATCTTGGGTACTTCATGGGTTCGGATAAAGTCTGATGCGACGAACTCTGGGGTCACCAGCATAATAGCGATTTTCGCACGATCCAGTGCGGATTGAATTCTTGGGAACCAGTCAGTTCCGACTGGAATGTCTTTATCACTCCAGACCTCGAGCCTGTCCCACAGTCCCACCAAATGAATCTCGAGGTGGCGAAACCATACAGGATTGGCATGGCTGTAACTGATAAACACGCGGTCTCGAGACACGGATGTCGGCGTGGCCGCCGGGGATGATGTCATTTCCGTCGAATCGGGAATAATTGCATCGACGTCCAGTAGATCACGCAGGCGTACTTCTCCATCTTCCAGGTAGTTGATGTCCGACCATGGAATGAGTTTTGCGTCGATACCGTCTTTATTTTTCCATACTTGGAAGACACGGCGTGCAGCGGGACTGGGAAGATCGAGTTGTGGCGAAACGAAGCGAACGGTCTTGCGGCGGAAACCATGGCGTAGCGCATCCAGGTCGCGAGCCTTGTCACCATCGCTGAGTATCCAGCGTGGAACTTCCAGGAATACGATTTCCCAATTGTCACCTCTGGCACATGAGTAGGTGCGTTTCAGCTGGATATCATAGAGGTCTTCAACCTGCTCATCAGTAAGATTGGCACCGATATTCTGCAGGTGATTTTCCATTAGTGTGCGCCGGCTGTGCAGATGCATATGACGTAGGGCTTCTCCTGGATCGACAGCGACCGGTTCGCGAGTCGCCGTGCCGAAGCTCAGAACGTCTAGACTATTATGCATGCGACGCTCCTACTGCCGGAATCAGTTCCTGCGCTAATGACTCCAGACCTGTCGTATCACCTTTCGCATTCAGCACCTTCTTGATTAGTGCTTCCGGCACATGAGCGACATCGAACTCCTCGATATCGGCGAAACGGCTAACACTGTCGTCAATCTTATCGCCCACAAGGATCAGCAGAGGGCGTAGGTGTGTCGGCCCGGACGGTTGAGTACCGAGCTTGTCTTCAAGGATATGCGCCGTGGTTTGCAGTCCGGAAGCCACCTTCCAGTCGACCTCTGCGGCAACGACTTCGATCAGCAGTGAATCACCGTTGCGGCGTGCGATGAAATCGATTTCGTCGGTAAACGGATCCACCTCCGGGTCTCCGCTTGCTTCGAGCTGTGACATACTCCATCCGCATGCGTCCAACAACAGCCGGGTAGCCTTGAGGCCCTGTTTTCTGCGTTTCTCACGTTCCTCGCCGGACTGGGCAATGGGAAATCCAGTGTAAAACAGTACCGCAGAGCAGGCGAAAATCCAGTACCACTGGTGGAGGTCGAGACCGATCATCAGGAGCAGAGCGAATATACCGGCAAGTACTGCGAGCAAGATCCAATTGCGGTTGGTGAGCCACAGTGCATAGTAGGGCGAGCGTATACCGGCGAGACGCGGGTAGAGTCGGCGTGGCAGTTCGGAAGCTGTTATCAGCGAGACTGCGTAAAGGGTTATTGCAAAAAAACCAGACACGGCCAAGCCTATAGTATCCGCCCAGGAGAGATCCAGCTGCACATTCAGCAGTCCCATCAGGAAGATAACCAGACGCGTTGCCCAATAAGCAATGGCATAGTAAATCAGGGAAAAGCTGATCATGGCGGCATATGCGACCAGGCTCCAGGCGGCTGTGATCCATTCTCCCGGACTTGGTTCGGAAGTGGCATTTGATCGCAGTTTGCGGGTTTTCACCCACAGCATTCCAGCGGCACCGATTGCCACCAGTGGTAGTATCCACAGGGCATCGATGAAAAACAGGTAGGGCGTCGCGCCGACGACAGCAGCAACACCGGCAAGCAATGCAAGAAGCGTGACATTGGGCTTGATTTTGTCAGTCTTCAAGCTCGTCTCCTAAGCAGTGAGTATTGAACTGGCGGGTGTTTTGTATCAATTATACATGGTTAATCTCTAACTCTCTCTACTCTCTAAACCGGACACCCATCGATAATTTGCCAAAATCAGATAACTCTGGCAATCTCTAACAATTCCCATCTATCAAGGAGTGATACGATGCCCAAGCCAAGGAAAGCCCTTGTTCTACTGGAAGAAACCCCCTATTACCACTGCGTCTCCCGCTGTGTGCGCCGCGCCTTCCTCTGCGGTGTGGACACCCATACCGGCAAAAGTTATGAACATCGGCGCCAATGGATCGTCGATCGTATGAAACTGCTGGCGGATGTTTTCGCCATCGACATCTGCGCCTATGCCGTGATGTCAAACCACTACCACGTCATCCTCCATGTGGATACTGAACGTGCCGCCGAGTGGAGCGAGCAAGAGGTAATCACGCGCTGGGAGCGTCTCTTCTCGCTGCCTGTACTCCTCCAACGTTATCTCTCTCAGGACACCATGACCCGTGCAGAGCAGGAAACGGTTTCGGAACTGCTGACAAAATGGCGCAAACGGCTGCACGACATCAGCTGGTTCATGCGCTGTCTCAACGAACCGATCGCCCGTCAGGCCAATCAAGAGGACGACTGCACCGGGCGCTACTGGGAGGGCCGCTACAAATCCCAGGCCCTGCTGGATGAAAAGGCCCTGATGGCCTGTATGGCCTATGTGGACCTCAATCCGGTCAGGGCAGGGGTGGCACAGACCCCGGAGGAATCCGACTACACCTCCATTGCAGAGCGGACAGATCAACTCAAACGCGTTCAGAAACCTCTCGACGATAATGAAACACTCTACGGCCTGGTGCCCTTCGTCGGCTACCCTCGCCAGGACATGCCCAAGGGCCTGCCGTTTCGGCTCACAGACTATCTTGAACTGATCGATTGGACAGGGCGTGCCATCCTGGACAACAAACGCGGCTATATAGCTGATAACCAACCGCCCATTCTCGAGCGGTTACAGATCGATACCAACCATTGGCTCTACATGACCCAAAACTTTGAGAGCCGCTTCAAGGGGCTGGTCGGCATGAGTCACAGGCTCACCGCAGCATGCCGAAGATTGAAGTATCGACGAACGCCCAATCTCGGGGCTGTGCGGCTACTGCTTACGTAAATAATATTCACCGAGCAAAAACTGACTTTATCAGCGTAAGTTGAGGCACAACCCTGTCTGACACTGTGCAAACACAGTCTAAAAATTATTATTCATCTCAAATTATCAAGCCGTTTCTCGCAAAAAAAACTGTATGACTTAAATATCAGTGACTAGATGGGGTAACCCTATTGTTCAGTTGATGCGCGCGGGCTGTTAGATTTTAGATTGGGTGTCTTGTTTATCTGCTATCTGCGGCTACTGCGGCTACTGCTTACGTAAATAATACTCACCCACCTAAAACCGACTGCATCAGCGTAAGTTGAGGCACAATCCTGTCTGACACTGTGCAAACACAGTTTAAAATTACTATTCATCTACGATTATCAAGCCGTTTCTCGCAAAAAAAGCTGTATGACTTAAATATCAATGACTAGATGGAGCAACCATCTTGCTCAGTGATGCGCGCGGGATTGTTAGATTTTAGGTTGGGTGTCTTGTTTATCGCGGGTTCGGCCTTTAGATTGTCAATGAGCCCGTCTTCAACAAATTTTATTAACGTTCCAATAATTTGGGCCTGGATGTCTTTTGTTTCTGGTGGAACGTAAACAGTATTTTGCGGTATTTCCTCTCCTCCGAATTCTGCTGGAAATAATAGTAGAGGTACGAGCTTCCCTTCCCCAACTAACTTTATAGCTTTCTCCCTTGAGTCCACATTTGTGAAGTCATGTGGATTTTCTGCAAATGACATGGTAGCCCCCAAAATTGCGAACCCTAGAACAAGTAAGTATTTCATCGATGATTCTCGTTGTACACGTAACGACCTGGGTATGGGGCGCGCAGCGAAGCGAAGTGTCCCAGTGAGCGACAGCGAACGAACATGACCCGCTTGTTAGCGATACCTAGCAGTATCTTAAGTGGCATAATAATAGCCCCACTGCAAAAGCAAGCCCATATTGAGCAGTAACAACAGCCCAACCAAATATACTAAACCAATGAGTCCTCTTGTTTTCAAAAAGTAGTACGGCATATATGGTAACCAAAACATTAGAATGAGAAAGCCAAAATCATATGGTTTATAAATATTTGTTTTTGATCTCCCATCTTCAACAACCCACATTACAAGTAAAAACAAAAAAATCGTTGAGCTAATTTTTAATAAGTATTCGTTTGGGTATATTTCAATTATATATGCGATGAACTCATATAAAGCCATAAGAATTGATATGACTACCAAACCGATTGTTAAACTCCCTCTCTTGGACATTTTTGTTCGCTAACATATATTCAAAGGCACATTGCCTTATATCCCGTCAATTCACCCACTTCAAAGTGCAATCTTCCCACTATCCCGTAATTTATGCTGGATAGCGGGCCAAATGAACCTGTTTAAACGGGCAAGTTGCCTTATATCTAAATAACGAGGGGTGGTGATCAAGAAGTGACTTAACCTCCCTGTTAACACCTTATTTATACCATAATTCATGATTTTACCAATCGTTTGACCTGAATGACTAAGACGAGTAAGCAGTGGTCATCGTACAATTCGGGAAATGTTCCTTATATCTAAGCATCTTTTCTCGATTGACTTCTTCCGGGAACTAAAATACTATTATTTTAAGGGAGAACATAAAGAGAAAGTAATCATGGATGGTACCTGCCAGAAATCACCTTTTCTTCAAGAAGTTATCAACCAGATACGTGTGCGTCACTACAGCAGGCGAACTGAAGATACCTATATTCATTGGATCAAACGTTTTATTTATTATCACAAAAAGCGTCATCCAAAGGATATGAGGGAACGAGAAGTCTCTCAATTTCTTACCCATTTGGCAGTCAATGGTAATGTTTCAGCAAGTACGCAAAATGTCGCACTGAATGCATTGGTCTTTATGTACCGTTATGTGCTGGAACGACCTCTGAATGAAATCGATGGTATTGTCCGCGCCAAAAGACCGAAAAGACTTCCAGTTGTTCTGAACAGGCAGGAAGTGGCGCGGATTCTCAATAACCTGAATGGACAACAATGGTTGATCGGCTGTCTGCAATACGGTTCGGGGCTCAGGTTGATTGAGAGTGTCAGGCTAAGGGTCATGGATCTCGATTTTGATCACCGTGCGATCTATGTGCGGAGTGGTAAAGGGGGTAAGGATCGTGTGGTGACCCTCGCGGATGAAGTTGTTGTACCCTTGAAGCGCCATCTTGAAATTGTACGTACTTTGCACGAGCGTGACCTGGCGGAAGGGTTCGGGTCGGTTTATCTGCCTTTTGCTCTGTCGAAGAAGTATCCCAACGCAGACCGGGAATGGAAATGGCAATATGTGTTTCCCGCCACCCAGCGCAGCATCGACCCACGCTCAGAGGTCACCCGTCGCCACCATCTCGATGAGAGCAGCGTAAGAAAAGCGGTGAAATGTGCGGTGCATGCAGCCGGTATAAATAAAAAGGCCAGTTGTCACACATTGCGTCACTCGTTTGCAACGCATCTCCTGGAGCGTGGTCAGGATATTCGGACGGTACAGGAGCAACTTGGACATAAGGATGTTCGCACAACTCAGATCTATACTCACGTGCTCAATCGTGGAGGGTCTGCCGTTCGCAGTCCTTTAGGGGAGGTCTTGCAAGGTGAAGAGAAGGCAGCGGGTTAAATCTTCTCCTGATCCCGCAACACCTTCACCTGAAACAACGCATTCCTCTCTTCCTCTTCAAGCGCATTCTCAATAAACCGAATCGTATTGCGATACTGGGGAATGATGTTATAGCGCAACGCATTCACCCTTTTCTGCGCCTTGCGCTGTTCCGCGATCAAGCGATTCAGACTCATGGAGACCTCACCCATCTTCGCCAGTTGCAGTGATGCTTCAGCAAAGTGCAGACGGGTTTCATCGAAGCTGGGATCGGTGCCGAGGAGGCCGACCGGGTTGAGGGGGAGCAGTTCGCCGGTGACCGACGGAAACTCCACGCCCAGGTTGCGGCGCGGCAGGATTTTCAGATCGAGCACCGGCTTAACTCCGATGGCCGCCTGGTTGAGGGCGCGGCTGCCCATTCGCAGCTGTAGCATGCTGAGCCAGTGATAGGCTTGCTTGGTCGCTTCATGGGCCTGATCCCTGATTTTGCGATACTCGCCGATGCGCTGATAGACCAGTCGGGTGAGCAGCTCCCGCTTGCGTTCCAGCAGGCTATGGCCCTCTTCCAGAAAATTCAGCTGCCGTTTCAGGTTCAGCAGGGTGTTCTTGGTCGGGGCCGCCTTGATGCGTTTGCCGGTCATGCGCTCTGCCGATGGTATTTGGCGATTTCGGTTTCGTTGACCCGGGTCAGGGCCTGAGGCGGGAAGCTGGAGAGCAGGTCCCAGGCCAGGTTGAGGGTCTCTTCGATACTGCGGTCCTCATCCTCCCCCTGTTGCACGAAGCGTTGTTCGAAGGCATCGGCGAACTCCAGGTAGCGGCGGTCACGGGCGGAGAGTTCGTCGGCGCCGATGATGGAGGCCAGGTTGCGGGTCTCCAGGGCCCGGGCATAGAGGGCGTAGAGCTGGTTGGAGACGTGGGGATGATCCTCACGGGTGAAGTCCTTGCCGATGCCGTCCTTCATCAGACGCGACAGGGAGGGTGAGATGTGCACCGGGGGATAGATACCCTGGTTGTGTAGCTCACGGCTGAGCACGATCTGTCCCTCGGTGATGTAACCGGTGAGGTCGGGGATCGGATGGGTGATGTCGTCACTGGGCATGCTCAGCACCGGCACCAGGGTAATGGAACCGTGGCGATCCTTGATGCGGCCGGAGCGCTCGTAGATCTCCGCCAGGTCGGAGTAGAGATAGCCGGGATAGCCCTTGCGTGCCGGCACATCGCCCTTGGCGGTGGCGACCTCACGCAGCGCCTCGGCATAGTGAGTCATGTCGGTCATCACCACCAGCACGTGGCGATCGAGATCGAAGGCCAGGTACTCCGCCGCCGTCAATGCCATGCGGGGCAGGGTGAGACGTTCCACCGGCGGGTCGTCGGCCATGTTGACGAACATCACCACGTTGCCCAGTACGCCTGATGAGGCAAACTCCTCCTGAAAGAAGCGGGCATCCGCATAGGAGACCCCCATGGCGGCGAAGACCACCGAGAAACGGCTGTCGTCATCGGGCAGTTTGGCCTGGCGTACGATCTGCGCGGCGAGGCGGTTATGGGGCAGGCCGGAGGCGGAGAAGATCGGCAGCTTCTGGCCCCGTACCAGGGAGTTGAGACCGTCGATGGTGGAGACACCGGTCTGGATGAACTCCCGGGGGTAGGTGCGGGCCGCCGGGTTGAAGGCGGCGGCACTGATGCTGCGTCTCAGGTTGGAGACGATGGGAGGACGGTAGTCCCGCGGCTCTCCCAGGCCGCTGAAGACGCGACCGAGGATTTCAGGGGAGAGGGCGATCTCCACCGGCTCATCCAGAAAACGCACCCAGGTGCTCTCCAGGTCGATCTCAGCGGTCCCCTCGAAGACCTGGATCAGCACCTCTTCGTTGGAGCTGCGGATCACCTGGCCGTTGCGGGTGTTGCCCTGCTGGTCGCGGATATGCACCCGGTCGCCAAAGGCGATATTCGGCACCCCGGCGACGGTCAACAGGCCGCCCCGGGCGGAGGAAGCGGTTCGATACTCCTTGGCACTCATGCTGTCTGTTCCCCCCGTTGTGCATATTCGGAATGGATCGCCTTGAAATCGCTCAGCGCCTCATCTCGAAAGGTCTTCAACTGATCGATCTGGGATGAGTCGTAGAGCTCCTTGCAGCGCCGCAGGCGGGCCAGGATGGGCATCTCGGCAAGCTCCTGCACAGGTACGCCGAGTTCGATCAGGGCGGCGCCTTCGTCATACACGGTAAGGATCAGGTCGAGCAGCATGAACTGCTTCTCCGGCGAGGAGAAGGTATCCACCGGATCCAGGGCGCTCTGCTGCAGCACACCCTCTTTGATCAGGGCGGAACCCTCCAACACCCAACGCTGGGCGGATGAGAGGGCCTCGGGGCCCACCAGGTTGACGATACGCGACAGTTCCGCGTCCCTTGCGAGCATGGCCAAGGCCTGGGCGCGGCGCTTCTCCCAGCTGCGGTCGATATTCTCGTGCCACCACTCGGCGGCGGTACCCACGTCGGCGGAGAAACTGTCGACCCAGTCGATGGCCGGGTAGTGGCGGGCGTCCGCCAGCTCCTTGGACAACGCCCAGAAGGTCTGGATGATCTCTTTGGTATGGCTGGTGACCGGCTCGGAGAAGTCGCCACCGGGGGGCGAGACGGCGCCGATCAGGGTCACCGAGCCCTTGCCACAATCCATGGTCTCGACCCGGCCGGCGCGTTCGTAGAAGGCCGCCAGGCGGGAGGCGAGGTAGGCGGGGTAGCCCTCTTCCACGGGCATCTGGCCAAGGCGGCCGGAGACCTCGCGCAGGGCCTCGGCCCAGCGGCTGGTGGAGTCGGCCAGCATGACCACGTCATAGCCCTGATCCCGATAGTACTCGGCGATGGTGATACCCACGTAGATCGACGCCTCACGGGCCACCACCGGCATGTTGGAGGTATTGGCGATGAGCAGGGTTCGGTCCATCAGAGGGCGGCCGGTATAGGGATCCTTCAGTTTGGGAAAGCTGTCGAGTACGTCCACCAACTCATTGCCACGCTCGCCGCAACCCACGTAGATGACGATGTCCGCATTGGCCCAGCGGGCGACCTGGTGCTGCACCACGGTCTTGCCTGCGCCAAAGGGACCGGGTACCGCGCATTTACTCCCTTTGAGCAGGGGGAAGAAGGTATCGAGGATGCGCTGTCCGGTGATCAGGGGTTCGACACCGTTGTCCCGGCTCTGATAGGGGCGGGGCTTGCGCACCGGCCAGCGGTGGTAGAGCTTGAGATGATGCACCCGGCCTTGACGGTCGCGTACCTGGGCGATGGTCTCTTCCAGGTTGTAGTCCCCCTCGGGGGCGAGTTCGATCAACTCTCCTTCGATGTTTGGCGGTACGACGATTCGATGTTCGACGGTCTCGGTCTCCTGCACCACCCCGAGACGGGCGCCGCCGATGATCGGCATGTTGGGTTCAAGGTTTTCGCTGGGGAGGAAGTGCCAGAGTTTCTCGCGATCCAGGGGCAGGGGGCTGAGGCCGCGGGGTATCTGATCACCGGCCTTGA
This sequence comes from Candidatus Thiodiazotropha sp. CDECU1, assembly GCF_963455295.1. Taxonomy (NCBI): domain Bacteria; kingdom Pseudomonadati; phylum Pseudomonadota; class Gammaproteobacteria; order Chromatiales; family Sedimenticolaceae; genus Candidatus Thiodiazotropha; species Candidatus Thiodiazotropha sp. CDECU1. Next base: position 2,425,658 of record NZ_OY734020.1, on the reverse strand, counting down.
GAAACATCTCCTCCAGGGGTCGCTGCACACCGTCGAATATACCGCCGATGAGACCCGGACCGAGTTCCACCGAGAGAGGATGGCCCAACCCTTCCGCCGGTTCACCCGGTCGCACCATTTCGGTGGATTCGTAGATCTGGGCCAGGGCCTCGTCACCCTCCAGGGAGATCACCTCACCATACAGGCCGAGACTGCCGATGCGCACCTGCTCACCGTTCTGCACCCCTGGAAGCCTGATCGTGACGATGGGGCCGTTGATATCTTGAATGGTGCCTTTCTTGTTTTCTTGTTTCATTGTCAAAGTGCCTGTCCATCACTGATCGGGGGTAGCAGCCTTTCCACCATTGCCTGGTGCACCTTGCGTTCCAGGCGGGCGAGTCGGCCCTCGAAGGTATGATCGATCTGTACGCGATTGTCGGCTGTGGTGATCAGGCAGCCTCCTATGGTTTCGATGCTCTCTTCCTGCAGCTCGAAGGTCTTACCCGCCACCAGATTCGAGGTGAGTTGATCCCATTTTGTTTTCAGACGGCGCAGGTCATTGGCGTTGACCGATACCAGCAGCTGTTTTTCTTCAATCTGTGCTGCCGCCTGTTGTAGAAATGCCGTTATCAACTCAAAATATTTTTCCTCGTCCTGGGTCAGGGCCTGCATCTTCTGCTGCAAGCGGTCGACCACCACCTGCACCAGGTTCCAGCGCATATGGTCCATCTTGCTGTGCAGTTTCAACTCATCGGCCTGAACCTTACGCAAATAGGCCCTGTCCGCCAGGGATTTGGCCAGCAGGGTCTCCTTCTCCTCGCGTAGGTGAAGACGTTCGCTGGCTTCTCGCAGGATATTCTTGCGTCCCGCTTCGGCTCGGCTATGACACTCGTTGGCCATCAGTTCGGCCCGTTCAAGGATCGCTTTTTCAAGCGCTTCAACCTGATTCAATGTCGCTCTCCTGTGTTATCCACCAGTCAGTTTTTTCAGTTGACCGTCCAGGTCGGAATGGAACTCTTCGGGATCGTGCAAAGATGGGACCTCGGACAGGACGATACGCCCGCCTTCACTGCGAATCTGATCCAGCAGTTTGGAGCCGAGCTGATTCATGGACTGCTCGATTATCAGCAGCGCCCGCTCCCTCTCCTGCAGCAGTTGGGACAGTAATTCATCCATTTTGCCGCTGTCCGGCTCGGTCAGGGTTTCAAAACCGATCAGACGGAAGCCGTCTGTCAGGGCATGACTGCCGACGAAGATCTTTCTGACCCTGTGTGCTGTTGTATCCGACACTTTCAGATCTTATCCAGCAACAGAATACTCATTACCAGGCCGTAGATGGCGATACCTTCCGCCAGGCCGAGATAGATCAGGGTGCGGCCGAAGATCTCCGGTTTCTCAGCCAATACGGCCAGCGATGCTGCACCGATGGGCCCCACTGCAATACCCGCGCCGATGGTACTGAGCGCAGTCGGTATGCCCACACCGATGATGCCGAGGCCGAGGCCTATGGATATCTCACCGCCCGCTTCGGCTACCTCTGTGGCGGCCATTACCTCGTTGGCCCCCATGAAGATCAGTGCCGCCTGGGCGGCGACAAAGACCAACAGGTTGATGCCGATGGTCGGCTTGAACCATGGCTTGCTCACCTTGGCCGGCTGCATCTCCATGATAACGCCGGTGATGATGATGCCGGCGATACCCAGGGTCATTACTGCGATAAGCCAATACATAACTTGCTCCTCTTTTTTGTTGAGTTTTAAGTTTTGAGTTTTTAGTTTTAAGTTGATGTGTTCGCTTCGCTCACGTCAGTTTGGATTAACTCACGATGCCCTGAACATGAAGCGTTACTGCAATCTGATAACTCAAAACTAAAAACTCATAACTCAAAACTTTTAACTCATAGAGTTAAAGGTTTAAACGCCTTCCCATCCCCCGAATAGAAACGTGAAAAGCCTTCATAGAATTCAAGACGCAGTACCTGGATGGCAACGATCAGGCCCTCCAGGACCAGGATAAATATATTACCCAGGATTACCGTGATCCAGTGGCCCATGTCACCCATCATGTTGGCCAGGGTGAAGACCGCGATCGCCAAGGCCACATGGTTCAGACTGAAGGCAGCGACACGCAGGAAGGAGAGGGTGTTGGACGCATACCCGGTAATTGTCTCGAAGGTCTCGATGAAGGCCACCAGGATTCGCTCGCCAATCGAGGCCTCCTGCTCCACCAGTTTGTGGGCAAAGATGCCGATCAGGGTAAGGATCGCCAGGGTGCCCCAAAAAGCAGAGACGCTGCCACTGCTGTAGAAGCTGTAGCCTGTTCCCAACAGACCGGTATAGAGTAGCAGTGAGAGCAGGCCGTTATCACCGAACAGGGCGCCGATGCGGTCACCTATCATCACGTGGTTGAAGATATTCAACAGGGTCACCAGGACGATAAAGCCAACTCCCCACAACAGTGCCACGGTAAGCATGTAGAGAGGATCGGTGAGGGGGGCTATCCAGAGTGCATGCAGGATATGCTCGTAGCCGAAGATACTGCCGTAGAGAAAGCCGAACAGGATCGATGAGAGACCGGCGACGACGCCAAAAGGCGTAAAGCTTCCGAGCTTGTGCCGCATCAGCAGGGAGACGGCGATAATCACTGCACCATGCCCCACATCGCCGAACATCATGCCGAACATAAGGGTATAGGTGAGGGCGAAAAGCTGGGTGGGATTGACCTCGCCATAGCGGGGAACACCATATTGCATCACCAATGAGGAGAAGGGTCTGAACAGCCGGTTATGCCGCATCACCGATGGTACCAGTCCGCGTTCCTCCGGTTTCGGATCGCGGCTCTCCAGGACGAAGGTATTGGGAAGCTTCTCCCTTAATGTGTTTTCCACCAGGGTTATATCCTCGGCGGGGACCCACCCCTGTAAACGGGAAAGGTTGCCACGGTGGCGGGCGGCCTCTCCAAGGGCTACATAGGGTGCGGCCAGGTGGAGGATGCGGGCCGCTTTCTGCAGCTCCTGGCCGGAGGATTCGCTCCAGGCGCTGATACTCTGTTCCAGGGTTTTCTGCGCCTCTTCCACCGCTGCCAAGCGTTGCATGAGACGGCTCTTGGCGGCTTCAGGATGGGCATGCAGCTCCGGTGGAATATCCAGGGGCCTGAATCCGGCAGTATCGAGTACCGATTTCAGTTTCGAGCCTTCACGACCTCCTATGCCGACGATGATCACATGACTCTCATTCTCGCTTTCATGAAAGGGAAAGAGCAGATAGTTGTCCAGTCCCAGGGCATCCTTAAGTTGGCTTACTTGGTTGCGGGGCACCATGCCAATGGTGGTTTCGAGAAACTGCTTGTCCCCTTGCAGCTGACCCAGGTCGATGTGCAGATTGTGAAAATTGGCCAGAGTGGTCTCCAGCTGATCGATGCTGCGTCGCTCCTCCAGTTGACGGCGGCGGGTCTCTTCAAAATCGGAGCAGCTCTCCCACGCCTTCCCCAGCCACTGATTTACCTGTTCCAGTTCCTGTTCGGTGATTGGCGTGGCTTCACCGAAATGCAGGGTGGGGGTGAATTCGACTTGGGATGCGATCTTATCCATGCGCGCCTTCGCCTGCGCATAACACTCCCGAAAGTGTTGGCCGGGAACATCCGGCAGTGCCTGTTCGGCATATGGACGGTTGTCCGGGCTGAAACTGTTGAGACCGGCCAGGATCATCGAGGCGCTGGGTAGATCCTCGGTGAGGACCTGCAGGCTGATATGCTTCATCGGCAAGGGGCTAAACATGACCTGCCTCAGTTACCTCGGTATGCATGGGATCGCTGGGTACCGCCTCATTTATGATCTCCGTATCCATCTGCAGCAGTTTTCCCTGGATAATGGCGTAGAGTTTCATCAGGTCCATGTCGCGAATGATCAAATAGCTCAGGGCGGAGACCACCGCATCCGGGCTGTAGTGCATCAACTTACGCAATTCGTCGGAGACGGTGTGGTCAAGGCGCTGGCGCACCTGGGTAATATTGTTGGCATCCGCAAGGATGGCCTTAAACGGGGCAGGCAGATGGTCGATGATTGTCTCCAGACCATCAAGATTGGCCAGTTCCATCAGCTTTTCACGCTGGATGCGTCCACCGTAGGGGATCAGCAGGTAGTAGGCCTCGCTGGGGACGAAGCGATAGACCAGCCGGTAGCGCAGTAGCCAGAGGATGTTCTGCCGATCGACCATCACCCCGATCACCTTTTTCAGGCCGCGTTTATCGATGCTGTCCGTGATGTTGGCATGGCGCAGCATGCCGGTGTAGTAGAGTCGATCGATGGCGGCGTCAAGGGAGAAGTTCTCGTGCTGCTCCTCGTACACACTGCGCGCCTGCCTGGCGATCAGGGCATAGGGTCCCTGGTCGAGTTGACGCAGCATCTCCAGGACATTCTCCGCCTGCAGCAGGGATTCGTGTGGCAGGCGGATGTTCTCGGGCATCTCGAACAGGTTGTCGCGAATCTCCTCCATCCCGAGACTGTTCAATTTACCCCTGATCAATGTTTTCAGGTTATAGAGTTCGAACTTCCTCGGCCAATACAGCATCAAGCCACGGGATCGACCGCTGAGCGGGCGCAGCAGGACCGAGAGTTCACGCATCAGCCGCTGCAACAAGGCCTGCTCAACCAGGCGGATCTTCTGCCGGTTGTCTATGGATTCCTCAAAGATCGGCTGCAGATCGAAGCTATCCCCCAGTTGTCGGAGTGACATCTGTTTCAGGCGTTCGATCTGCGCGTTGTCCAGCAGGCGTGCCGAGAGTACGCCGACACGGGTTTTCAGATAGGCTTGATCCCTATTCGAACTCATCAGCTAAGGTCAATCTTCATCAGCCGTGGGATCGATCAGTGCGCTGAAGGCCGCTTCCAATGCATCATCCTCGCGCGCTTCGGCATATTCGCGCAATTGGGAATGGCGTTCATTGAAGCGTTTCTTTAGCTCCGCGATGGTTTGTTCAGCGCGGGTTTCCGCCTTCTCCATGAAACTGTTGTGCAGTTCGGGAATGCGTGCCTCGAAATGCTCCTCTTTGGTCTTGGCCTCCTGTAAAGCCTCCTGAATCATGCGCTCGCGCATCTCTTCGGCTTTGCTGTGGATTGTTTGCGCCTTGGTTTCAGCCTCGAGCAGGCGTTGCAGTGACTCTTCCATTAACTCTAATCCCCCCAGTATTATGTTGGGTCGTTTGTTGTCTGAGGATCCATTGCAAGAGTAAGCATAGAAACCCTGCAATACATAGATAGATAGTGTAGCTAATTTAGCTATGGAGTGTATGACAACATTCCGAGTAGTGATTGAGCCAGATCATTAATCGAACATCTAATTCTTCGCATCCTGAAATTGTATCGCGCCCAGGTTGGATGCAGCTTGCGGCAGCTAATTTCTCGGATATCAGCTTGTGGGGGGGATCAAATCCGGGTCCTTGCGCTGATAACCGACAGCCTCGAGTTTCTCCAGGTAGGCTTGCCAGAGCTCGTCATGATGTTTGCCCAGATTGTAGAGATAGCGCCAGTCGTAGAGCCCTGAATTGTGTCCGTCATCGAAATGGATCTTGATCGCATATTGGCCGACAGGTTCTATCCGGGTAATCGAGACCATCTCTTTGCCCCTCTCCAGTTTTGCGCTTGCCGGACTGTGGCCCCGGGTCTCGGCAGAGGGTGAATATACCCGCAGGTATTCGCAGGGGAGCGAGAAATGGCTGCCGTCATCAAAGGCGATGTCCAGAAAGCGACTCTTCTGGTGTACCTTGATATCGACCGGGTGGGGGTAATCTGCCATCGGCGTATCTCTTGATTAAGTCGGTTCCGCTTCGGGCCAGCCCGAGACATGATTACAGACCAGGTCAGCAAGCAGCTGCATATGTTCCGGGTGGTCATTCAGGGCCGGTATATAGGTATAGCTTTTGCCGCCGGCCTGGAGAAAGGCATCACGATTCTCTTCGGCGATCTCTTCCAGGGTCTCCAGACAGTCGGCGGAGAAAGCGGGGCAGATCACCTGGACGCTCTCTATACCCTCGGCACCCCATTGTTTCAGGGTCTCCATGGTATAGGGTTTGACCCACTCCTGGGCGCCAAACCGGGATTGGAAGCTGAGATGCCACTGCTCCCTGTTCAGCCCCAGGTTCTCCACAACCCGGTTCGCCGTGGCGTGGCACTCATCGGGATAGGGGTCGCCGGCCTGGTAGTAGGGCTTGGGTATGCCATGAAAAGAGAACAGCAGTTTTTGTGCCTCCCCAGCCTGTTGACGGTAGGTGCGTATGCTCTCACTCAAGACCCGGATGTAGTCCGGCTGGTCATGGTAGCGTTGTATGAAACGGAGTTCAGGTATCCAGCGCCAGCGTTGCAGTTCCCCGGTCACCGCATCGAAAATGGAGGCAGTGGTGGTGGCTGAATATTGCGGATAGAGAGGAAACACCAGCAGGCGTTGCACATTCTTCTGACGTAGCTCCTGGAGTACGCTGGCAATGGATGGAGTGCCGTAGCGCATTGCCAATGCCACCTGGATATTCCCCTGCAGACGTGATTGCAATATCTCTTGCAGGGCCAGTTGTTGCCTTTTGGAAATGGCCAACAGCGGTGAACCATCCTCAGTCCAGATACGTTTATAGTCCTCAGCCTTACGTTTCGGCCTGACCCGCAATACGATGCCGTGGAGGATAATCTTCCAGATCAGTTTCGGGATCGCCACCACACGCGGATCACTGAGGAATTCCGCCAGATATCGACGCACAGCTGCCGCTGTCGGGGCATCAGGTGTCCCAAGGTTAATGATCACTATCCCAAGGCCGCCATCAGGCTGGTTCAGCTGATCGGATTGATTGATGTACTTCATAGACTCATTTCCGGTTTGCAGAGCGGATTTTTGCTTCAACCCGCGCACTATTCAACAGGTCATTATTGTGTATTTCCGGATAGAGACGCCACAGACGCTCGACAATTTCAGCCTGCATCACGGCAATGGGTTCAAGACGTTCTCGCGTTGCCGGAGTGAGTCCCTGCAATTGTAACAACTGGGGTGCTCTCCAGGCGATATAGTCGGCCACCAAGCCGGAATCCTCTTCATCCTCCCAATCCTCAGTGATGGGTAGCTCCGGAAAATCGCCTCTGGCCAGTGAGGGAGTATACTCATTGCAGATAAGGTACCTACCGTCCGGGAGATGTTTGAACCAGGCACTTCTATGCTGTTGACCGCCACGGTGTCGTACCGTTGCCTCCAGGATGGAGGCGTGCACCCGGGGATTATACCCATCGTTGTTGGGTTGATCCCTTTCCAATAGCCAGGGAGAGATGAAAGAGAAATCACCCCGTTCAGTGGCAATCCATTTCGGGTTGTGGCGACGCTGCATCTCATTCTCATTTCGACAGGTGTTTAAAAGCGCAACTGGTCTGAGACTCTGTTCGTCCAGCAACCAATGCTCATAGATGTCTGCCGGAGGGAATGGAAGATCGTCGATCAAAGGAGCCAGGGCAGCGATCAGTTGTTCTGCCGATGTGATCATGTCGCGGACATTAAATAGTGGATTTACAGGCACTTGTTGAAGACCTGAACCTGGAGTCCAACGTCCAAAGGTGTAGAACTGCTTGCCACTGAATGGCATATTGGCCCATAGGCCTTGTGGTGTGTCGCTCAACACCTGGATCTCCCAGACCACGCCACTACTGCTCAATGCGCGGGCATTTGCAGCGGAGAATATCTGCAAAACACCATTGAAAGGATTGAGTCGACGGATGCTGAATGCGCTTAATTCAGAATTAGCCATAGTGAGGAGCCTACATCAGCGGACTGGAACAAGCGAGTTTCGGCTTGGTATAGTCGGGGTGTGGTGGGTAATGTGTCAATCAGGCTCAAATGTTTGCGATAAAGTCATATGAATAGAGATAAACGCCGTGCCATCTTTGAGCGGCTGCAGACGCAGAATCCCAATCCCACCACTGAACTAAATTATAAAACACCATTCGAACTGCTTGTGGCGGTTATCCTGTCGGCACAGGCAACAGATAAAAGCGTGAATAAAGCGACGCAACAGCTTTTTCCCTTGGCCAACACACCAGAGAAGATTTTCGAGCTGGGCGAGGAGGGGTTGAAGCGCTATATCAGAACCATCGGCCTGTTCAACAGCAAAGCCAAGAATATTGTGCAAACCTGTCGTATTCTAATTCAGGAGTATGGGGGCGATGTGCCGGATAGACGCGAAGCACTGGAGGCCTTGCCTGGTGTGGGTAGAAAGACAGCCAATGTTGTATTGAATACTGCATTCGGTCAACCTACCATGGCGGTGGATACCCACATTTTTCGGGTTGCAAATCGAACCCGTCTGGCGCCGGGCAAGACACCGCTGCAAGTGGAACAAAAGCTGTTACGCTATATTCCCGTACCATTCCTGCAGGATGCGCATCACTGGCTGATATTACATGGACGCTATACGTGTATTGCACGCAAGCCTCGATGCGGGAGTTGTGTTATTGAAGATCTGTGCGAATATCGAGAAAAGACAGAGTAAAACCCGCCTGAGTTGCTGTTTATCCATGCTTCAGGCTTATCAAAGGAGATGACGATGAAAAAAACGACCTCTATCTTGGTAGTGTTAATGTTGTTGGCGAGTAGTTCCATAGCCATGGCGGATGCGGGATTGATCAATGTTCGGAGTCAGTTCGATGTGGAAAAGACCGCTGATCGTTTTGCCGCGGCAGCAACAGAGGCTGGATTGAAGGTGTTCAACCGTATCGATCATGCGGCCGGTGCGGCAAAGGTGGGAAAATCTCTGCGCCCCACCCATTTGATTATCTTCGGCAGCCCCAAAGTCGGTACGGCTCTGATGACGAGTGATCAGCGTGTCGGTATCGATCTGCCTTTGAAGGCATTGGTGTGGCAGGATGCGGAAGGCAAAGTCTGGTTGAGCTACAACAGCCCTGATTATGTGTTCAATCGCTTTGCAATCGATGACAGGCCGAAGGTCAAGGGCAAGGTCACTGGAGCGCTGGAAAAATTTGCAAAGCATGCCACGCAGCCGTAGAAGTTGAGTCTATGATCAGTGGTGACCGTAATCAAATGCGCCAGGTCTTTTTTGAGGCGTGGCGTAAGCACCAAGCAGGTGAGGCGATGGAGCCGCTGGAGAAGATGATCTCCAGCGTGATTACGCAACATCCTGAATACCATGCAATGTTGAACGATCGAGAGCGCTTTCTAGTACAGGAGTTTCATGCTGAGGGAGGTGAAAGTAATCCGTTTCTGCATATGGCCATGCACATCAGCCTGTTGGAACAGATTTCAACTGATCGACCGCTTGGCATCAGCGAGCTTTATCGAGACCTGTGTCGGCGTAGCGGAGAGACCCATACTGTGGAACATCAGCTGATGGAGTGTCTGGGACGTATGTTATGGGAGGCCCAGTCCGCCAATCGGATGCCGGATGAACAAGCCTATCTCGATTGTATCAAGGCGCTATAGAGCTGATGACATTGGTGGATAATCGCAATTGTACATTATGCCGGGTCATGCGGGGTTTGGCCTTTGGTGGGATAGGTGCCGCCATTGGCGGTTATGGGGCAATCTTTTTTGGCGCCGAACGTGGCGACGCTATCTACTACGCCCTGTTTGGTGCCCTGGCATTGACGGCGTTTCTGCAACGCAAGCGTGATAAGAAGGATGTAGGGGATGAGTAGGGAAGGATCGGCTAACCCAGGGCTTCTAAATCCCGTTGTAGCAGCTCTTCGTCCGCCACATTCAATTCGATCAGGCGGCGCAATAGTGTGATGCTGTGCATGTCGATCTCTTTACACAATATGCCGACATGCTGATTCTCTTCATGGGCGCAGACCGCATGCATGGATATAACCGCATCGGATTCATTGAGCATGACCTTGATGGTAACCTCGTCTCCCATTTCCCCCGCCCAGTCGACAGGTGTCTTGAAGAGTGCGCCTTTGAGTGAGATATCTATCAGGTTAGTGGTATAGGTGGTCTGTTTCCTGATGATTGTTGCCGGGGCATCGAAGAGTATGCGGTGGAAGCGCCGGCGTTCGTTAGAATCTGATTCAGACATATCGTCTACCCGGGCCTGTTAACAAGCCCTAGTTGTGGAACTGCATTTGGGTGCCACCCACATCGATAACATCGCCATCTGCTAACAACTGAGCTTGATTGCCGATCGGTTTGCGGTTGATGCGTGGCGGATTCTGACCTTCGAGAAAGGAGATGAAATAACCATTCTCCCTTCGCGCGATCATGGCACAATCACCGCCCGCATGGCCTATCCGGGTCATATTTCTATGCAAAGGGATGATGCGTCCGAAATTATCACCGTTAATAATTTGCAACACACCTGACTTGGGTGTCGACTCATCCTCTTCAGCCGGTTCTTTCTGCTCCTGGTGCTCACTATTGGGCTGGCCCAGATCAGCGCTGAGGTCCATTACGTCCTCTGCAAAGGATAGTGTATGCTTTCCGACCTGTATCACGTCGCCATGGTTTAGGGTGGTCGTCTCAGACTTCTCATGATTGACCAGGACGGGAAAGGCCTCGTCCTGTGCCTGGAGTCGATAGCTCTGATCATCACTACGGGTGATAACTGCCTGAACAGGTGCAATGGCAAGACTATCGATTGGGATGGTGCAATCCTCATTACGCCCTATCTGAGTCTTGTCGCTCTCAATATGGAATACATCGATTACACGACCTTTGAAGGAGAGGGTGAGTTTTGCCATGGAATTATATTTAGATTCAACCTGTATAAAGTAAAGTATATACGTAGATTTATTAGGAAAACATATCATGATTACTCATCTGCCCATAGGATTTTTACCGGCATATATAGATAAATCTGATAATGTGAGTTTTGTCTCTCAGGCTAGCGGAAATGAGAACAGATCAATTTGGAGGGCCTCATAAATAGGTAATGACATAAAAAAGAGGCTAGCTAAAATGGTAGAGTAATTTTCTATGATAAATGAAAAACCACAAGCTAACCTATAATAATTACAATACGTTAGTAAAAATATTTAACAAAAAACATTGGTACGACGAAATTTTGACATTTTGCATAAATACTGCTTAACTTCGCTCAAACCAAGTTGATTTCACACCCTGTCAAACGGATTTGATTTATGGGTCAAACGATAGTTACAGATGGTCCAGTGTTTCCAAATCTTTGCGTCTATTTAATCGATCAGAATTCTGAACGGCAGAACTACCTGGAGCATGTCATAGGATTTGTCGAAGGTAATCTGCGCGTTGTTTCGGAACTGTCTGAAATTGAACCGCCTTCACAGGATGAGGGTACTGTGTGTGTGGCGCTTTTTCTTGGGGTTGATATGGCACTGGACCAGCAGTTGGAGATTACGCGGAATCTGCAGGAAAAGTTTCCCGGCATGCCGGTTTTCCAACTCTACGATGAGCTTAGTGGCCTACCGGAAAAACTCGAGGGCTGTGACAATCTGATCGGTAGCATCAGGATCCCGAGTGTCTATGATGACCTGATGGCCTTGATACACAAGGCCCAGGTCTATCAAGAACTTAAAACATCGGATGTGCAGACTACTCGCCCGGTTGAACTCTTCCGCAGCTTATCGGGTAGCAGCAGGGCGACCAGACGGGTCAATAAAATGATAGAGCAGGTTGCCGACTCCGAGGCAACGGTATTGATTCTGGGTGAGTCGGGTACGGGTAAAGAGGTGGTGGCCCGCAAGCTCCATTTTCACTCCGTGAGGCGGGGTAAGCCTTTTGTCCCTGTCAATTGTGGCGCGATCCCGGCGGATCTCCTGGAAAGTGAATTGTTTGGTCATGAGAAAGGCGCCTTTACCGGTGCCATCAGCGCTCGTCAGGGACGCTTCGAGATGGCCGAGAACGGTACCCTGTTTCTGGATGAGATCGGGGACATGAGTATGCCGATGCAGGTTAAGTTGCTCCGGGTTCTGCAGGAGAGAACCTTCGAGCGGGTTGGCAGCAGCAAAACCATGGCCTGCAATGTGCGTATCATCGCGGCGACCCATCGAAATCTTGAAGAGGCAATCAAAAACGGCGACTTCCGTGAGGATCTCTTCTATCGATTGAATGTTTTTCCCATAGAAATGCCGCCCCTCAGGGATCGTGTTGAAGATATTCCGGTTCTGGTCAACGACCTTATTCACCGCATCGAAAATGAGAAACGGGGATCGGTAAGGTTGACCCCCGCGGCGATCGCCGCACTGAGTCACTATCGTTGGCCTGGCAATGTCAGGGAGTTGGCCAATCTCATTGAACGTCTTGCCATTTTGCATCCCTATGGGGTCGTTGATGTGAGTGATCTGCCCGACAAGTTCCGTCCCCTGGGCGATCTGCACGAGATGACCCAGCTACCCCAAGTCACTATCGAGGGAGAGGAGCCGGGCACGACGGTGAATGCCCCGCGTCTGCCCAATGATGGACTGGATCTGAAGGCGCATCTGAACTCACTCGAACAGAGTCTGATTCAACAGGCCCTGGATGAATCGGATGGAATTGTCGCCCATGCCGCCAAGCGGCTGCATATGCGGCGTACGACCCTGGTGGAGAAGTTACGTAAATATGGCCTCCAGCGTCAAACAGAGTCGCCGGGAATTTGACACACACTCTAAACACCCTTTCTAACTATCTGAAAGAAAAGAAATAATTATTTAGGCACGTTAGTTGCTTTGTCATTTGTGAGCTATCTCAATTGACTACAGAGGCCGAATGACGTGTCACCCAAACCATCTCTCGCCGACAGACAGCACGCCTTGGAATCTGCGTTCAAGCTGTTTAATCAGCTCTCTGAAGAGCTGACCGGCTCCTACCAACAGCTGCAGGATCAAGTGCTTGAGCTGAGTCAGGAACTTGCGGCCGCCCGCAGTGAACGTATGGTCCAGCTCGCTGAGAAGGAGCGGCTGGCGGATCGTCTGGAGAAACTGCTTAAAACCTTGCCGGCGGCGGTAATTGTGCTGGATGGGGAGGAGCGTGTTCGCGAATTCAATCCGGCTGCCATAAAGCTGCTCGGGAAGCTCCGTGAATATGATACCTGGCCAGAAGTCATGCGGGCCAACGTATTGACTGCAGATGTCTCCGGTAGTGAGCTCAGACTACGCAGTGGTCGCCTGCTTACCCTCTCATCCAGCCAGTTGGAACAGACACCGGGGCGTATCCTGGTGCTACTCGATGTGACTGAAACCCGGCGCCTCCAAGAGCGCCTGAACAGACGCGAGCGATTGAGCGCGATGGGTGAGATGTCGGCCCAATTGGCTCACCAGATGCGTACCCCTTTGAGTACGGCCTTGCTCTATATCTCGCATCTGGCGAGTGACGATCTGAACCCCCATAAGCGCCATCAGTTTACGGCGAAACTCCGCGACAGGTTGCAGCATATGGAGCGTCAAATACATGACATCCTACTCTTTGCACGGGGTGCGGATGCGGGTGATACCCGTCTTTCCCTGGGTAAGTTATTGAAATCCTTCGCTGCATCTGTGGAACCGGAACTTAGTGATGTGGATGTGCAGCTGTTGATAGACGATCAGAGTCAGGGACGCGCCATTATGATCGGTCGTGCAGATGCACTAGAGGGTTTATTGAACAATTTACTTGAAAATGCTGTTCAGCAGGGAGCCAGTCAGATTTGTCTTTCTCTGTGTGTCGGATCGGAAATCGAATTGGATGTGGCCGATAACGGCAGTGGCATCCCGGATGATCTACAGCAGAGTATCTTCGATCCGTTTTTTACTACACGCAATACAGGCACAGGTTTGGGATTGGCCGTGGTTCAGAATTTAGTCTTGAACCATGGTGGGGAAATCACCAGCGGCCGCTCCGATAGTGGCGGTGCCCTGTTTCATCTTCGCTTCCCATTGGCTTTAAGAAAGCTCGATTTAGTGCCGCGGACAACCGGCGAGCGAAGGTCAGTTTCAGAACACTTTGATGCGATGAGGAGCCTGTCATGAGTTTGGCGACGGTGCTGATTGTTGAAGACGATCCTTCACTCAGGGAAGCCCTGAGCGACACATTGGAACTTGCCGGTTACCCGGTTTGTGTCGCTGAGGAGGGCGGTGCTGCTTTGGGACTGCTGCAACAAAGATCTGTCGGTATGGTTATCAGCGATGTGCAGATGCAACCCATGGACGGCCACAGCCTGTTACGCCAGATCAGAGATCGTTACCCGGAATTACCCGTGCTGTTGATGACAGCTTACGGCAGCATCGAAAAGGCGGTTATGGCGATGCATGACGGCGCCGTCGACTACCTGGCAAAACCCTTTGAGGCGGAGGTGCTGGTGAGTAAGGTCGCGAGTCACATCCGCTCGGATGTTGAGCCTGTAATAGATGGGCCCATTGCGGAGGATTTACGCAGCCGTGAAGTGCTCGATCTTGCCCTGCGCGTCGCCAGGAGTGATGCCACGGTATTGCTGCATGGTGAGAGTGGCACCGGGAAAGAGGTGTTTGCCCGCTATATCCATCAGCACTCGAGCCGTGCTGAGGGGGCATTCGTCGCCATCAATTGTGCCGCCATTCCGGAAAATATGCTCGAAGCAGTGCTTTTTGGCTATGAGAAGGGTGCCTTTACCGGTGCCTATCAGGCTACTCCCGGTAAATTCGAACAGGCCCAGGGCGGTACCCTGTTACTGGATGAGATATCCGAGATGAGCCTGGCACTGCAGGCAAAGCTGCTGCGGGTGTTGCAAGAGAAGGAGCTTGAACGCCTGGGTGGGAGAAAATTGATAGAGCTGGATGTAAGGGTTCTGGCAACCACTAATCGTAAACTGCGGGAAGAGGTCTCTGCCGGTCGCTTCAGAGAGGACCTTTTCTATCGCTTGAATGTTTTTCCCCTGAGTCTGCCACCACTGCGCGAGCGCCAGCGGGATATTCTCCCCTTGGCCCGTCATCTTATCCAACACAATCACCGCACCGGACAGGCACTCCCGAGCTTGAGCGATGAGGCCAAGCAGCGCCTGCTGGCCCATGCCTGGCCGGGGAATGTGCGGGAACTCGACAACCTGATTCAACGGGCACTTATTCTCAATAACGATGGTGTGATTGGCGCGGATGAACTCTGTTTCGAGAGCGAGGGTGCAGAATCGAAACCTGCACCGACTCCACAGCGTTCCAATCCGGGTCGTCTGCCGGAAGACCTTCGCTCGGTGGAGGAGCAGATGATTCTGGATGCACTGGAAGAGGGTCAGAGCAGCCGCAAGGCCGTCGCCAGCCGGCTTGGCATCAGTGAACGGACATTGCGCTACAAGATCGCCCGCATGCGTGAGGCGGGTGTGGCCATTCCAGGTTGAGATGGTATGAAATCTGCGTGGTAAAGGTGAGTAGTTGAACAATCGGGAAGAGAACGATGAGTAACAGTATGAACATTGATCAAGTCCTGGCCCAGATGCGGGTGATGGCGGCCCAGGCCACCAATCAACCAACCCAGGCATCGGAGAGCTCCGGGGCAGATTTCGGTGAACTCCTGAAGCAGTCGATCGATCATGTCAATTCCGCGCAAAAGGAGGCCAGTGAGCTGCGCAGCGCCTTTGAGCGTGGCGAGGGAGATATGGATCTGGCCCAGGTGATGATTGCGGCGCAGAAGTCGAGTCTCTCCTTCGAGGCCATGGTGCAGGTACGTAATAAACTCGTCGAAGCATATAAAGACGTTATGAATATGCCAATCTAAGTATCTAATAAAGAAGGCAAAAAATGGCAACAACAGGATCCGAAACGAGCACTGAGATTCAGGTAGGGCAGAGACTCCAGGATAATCCCACTTTACGTGTGATCGCGGTGATGGTGGGGTTTGCCGCAAGTGTTGCATTGGGTGTGGCAGTGGTGTTGTGGACCCAGAAACCCAGTTACAGCCCACTCTACGGCAATCTCGCCCATAAGGATGCCGTCGAGATTGCCCAGGCGTTACAACAGGCCGGTATCAAATACGAGATCGATCAGGCCAACGGTATCGTCATGGTACCCTCCAGTGAGTTACAGAACGCACGGATGAAACTTGCCGGCCAGGGATTGCCGCAATCGGGCTCTGCCGGGTTCGAGTTGATGCAGGAAGATACCGGGTTTTCCACCAGTCGCCTGGTGGAATCGGCACGCTATCAACGTGCCATAGAGGGTGAACTGGCCCGCACCATCATGACCCTGACCAGTGTTGAGAGCGCCAGGGTTCATCTGGCGAATCCAAAACAGTCCGTATTCGTGCGGAAACGCAAATTCCCCAGTGCATCGGTGGTGTTAAAGCTCTATTCCGGACGCAACCTGGAGAAGGGCCAGGTGGAAGCCGTTACCCACCTGGTGGCATCCAGCGTGCCGGAGCTGGACGTCTCCAAGGTCACGGTGGTCGATCACAAGGGCCGACTCCTGAGCAGCAAGAATGACTCACACGAGATGGAGTTGAGCACAAGTCAGTTCGAATACACCCGGGAGTTGGAGAGTCACTATAAGCAGCGCATCGAGGATATCCTTGCGCCTATGCTGGGAAGGGAGAATCTGCGCGCGGAGGTTAACGCGGATGTGGATTTCACCTATGTGGAGAAGACCCAGGAGTATTTCAATCCCGATGCCACAGCCCTGCGATCGGAGCAGGTGAATGAGCAGCAATCCGTATTGGGTGAGGTTCAGGGCGTACCCGGGGCCTTATCCAATCAACCACCAGCCGCGGCAACCGCGCCTCAAGTGGCAGGCGGCGCCGGCGCTGATGGGGGTGGTACACCGGTCAACACCAGCAAGCGGGCGACCCGCAATTATGAATTGGATAAGACCATCAGTCATACTCGACTGCCTACCAGCCGTCTGCGCCGACTGTCCGTGGCCGTGGTTGTCAATCATCGCTATGCGAGCACAGAGGATGGGGCTGTCGAAACGATTGAGCGGACTGCCGAAGAGATTACCCGGATATCCAACCTGGTCAAGGAGGCCATCGGCTACGATCTGCAGCGGGGCGACAGTGTGCAGGTGATTGATGAAGCCTTTTATGTGCCTGCACCACCGGAACCGCTACCGGAAGTCCCCATCTGGGAGGAGGCGTGGTTTTGGGATACGGTACGACAGGTTGGTGGCGTTCTGCTCGCGCTGCTACTAATCTTTGGGGTATTGAAACCGGTAATGACCCGCCTCATCAAGCAGGTGTCTATCAGACATATGCCTGAAGGGGTCGCTGCCGCGGCAGGCGGTGCTACAGGCAGCCTTGAAGGTGGTATGCAGGGAGGCGGTGGGGGTGTCATGGGCGCCCTGGCCGAAGATGATGCATCTCTCCATCTGCCGGGGCCGCGCAGTTATGAGAAGACCCTGGATCAGGCCCGCAATATGATCGAGGAAGATCCGAAGCGGGTGGCACAGGTGGTTCGGAAGTGGATTGCAGAAGATGGCAAACAATAACCCAGTGGAAACCGAAGCGGTAGCAACCGAAGAAAATAGCGAAGTCGCTAAGCTTGGTGGCGTCTCACGGGCAGCCATTCTATTACTGGCGCTCGGGGAGAAGGATGCCGCGGAGCTGTTGCGCCATATGGGCCCGAAAGAGGTACAGGATGTGGGCCTCGCCATGGCGACTCTGACCGATGTCTCCACCGATCAGATGGAGGGCGTGATGCGCCACTTTGTCTCGACCCTGGAGAAGCAGACGGCGCTTGGGCTTGGCTCAGATGAATATATCCGCACCATGCTGAACAGCGCCCTGGGTGAAGACAAGGCCGGCGGGGTGATAGACAGGATACTGCTTGGTCGCAACAGCAAAGGCCTTGAACAGCTGAAGTGGATGGATCCCAGGGGCATCGCAGAGCTTATTCGTCTCGAGCATCCGCAAATCATCGCTATCGTGCTCTCGTTTCTGGAGTCGGATCAGGCGGCCCAGGTCGTCAGTCAGTTTCCTGACCGGGTGCGTACCGATGTGATCATGCGGATTGCAACCCTGGATGGTATTCAGCCTGCCGCACTGCAGGAACTGGATGAGATTCTTGAGAAACAGTTTTCCGGCGCCACCAATGTCAAATCCTCCAGTTTAGGTGGGGTTAAAACGGCCGCGGAAATTCTCAACATGCTCGATGGTGCCGTGGAGAGCAAGTTGATGGAAGAGATTATCGAGGTCGATAGCGACCTGGGACAAGAGCTTCAGGACAACATGTTCGTCTTCGAGAATCTCATCGATGTGGATGATCGCGGTATCCAGAGTCTGCTGCGCGAAGTCAGCACGGAACAGTTGCTGTTGGCCCTGCGTGGTGCCGATGAAGCACTGAAAGAGAAGATATTCAAGAATATGTCGAAACGTGCGGCTGAAATGTTGAAGGATGATCTTGAGGCTGCCGCGCCTGCCAAGCTGAGTGA
The DNA here is from genome assembly GCF_963455295.1 of Candidatus Thiodiazotropha sp. CDECU1. Classification (NCBI taxonomy): domain Bacteria; kingdom Pseudomonadati; phylum Pseudomonadota; class Gammaproteobacteria; order Chromatiales; family Sedimenticolaceae; genus Candidatus Thiodiazotropha; species Candidatus Thiodiazotropha sp. CDECU1. The sequence goes on along the minus strand of NZ_OY734020.1, from coordinate 2,407,381 downwards.
TGTGGAATCTGCCCAGAAAGAGATCCTGGTGGTTGCGCGCCGTCTGGCGGATGCCGGCGAGATAATGCTCGGAGGCGGCGGTGAAGAGTTCGTCTAAATCGGATAAGGACCCTGACCTTGAGCAGGTGATGCAGTGGCTGCCACCGGACATGAGTGATGGCAAGGTGGGTGGGCAACGTACCCTGCTGCCACCCGGCGCGCCTCCCACCGCTGGTGCCCTGGAACAGATTCAAAAGCAGGCCTATGAGGAGGGTTTTGAAAAGGGCAAACAAGAGGGATTCGAGTTCGGTCACAAGGAGGGATTGGCACAGGCACAGCGTGATCTGCAACACTATACCGCTCATCTCGACAAGCTGCTCGCCTATTTTGAACAGCCGTTGAGGGATCTGGATGACCGGGTTGAGAAAGAGCTGCTGAGCCTGGTTATCGCAATTGTCAAACAGCTATTACGGCGTGAGGTGAAGAGTGATCCGAACCTGATCGTCGGCGTGGTGCGTGAAGCGCTCTCCGTGTTGCCGGTATCTTCCAATAACGTGCGTCTGCTGCTCCATCCGGAGGATGCGGAGCTGATCCGGGAAGTCTATGCCCTGGGGGACAATGAAGTGGGTTGGAGCCTTATCGAGGATCCGGTCATCAATCGTGGCGGATGCAAGGTGGTGACCGACACCTCACAGATCGATGGCACCCTGGAATCCCGGCTCACTGCCCTGATTGCGCCGTTGTTGGCAGGTGCACGCTCGATAGATGATCAGAATGAGTAATCCTTTATGACAAAAGATTCCATTGGTCCCCAGCGTCAGGCGAATCTGGCAGAGAAGCTGCGTCAGTACCAGGATCGCCTGGGTGATGACCGTGGGCTGGTGGTGGAGGGGCGTCTGACTCGCATGGTCGGACTGACCCTGGAGGCGATCGGTTGTCGGGCCGCGATTGGTGGCCAGTGTGACGTGGTCAGCAGCAATGGCACCCACATCGAGGCGGAGGTTGTCGGGTTTGGCGAAGAGAACCTCTATCTGATGCCCACCGGAGACATCCAGGGTCTGGAGCAGGGGGCAAGAGTTATCCCTACAGGGCGTGTCTGTGAGGCAGTCGTCGGCGAACAACTTCTCGGGCGCGTGATTGATGGCGCCGGCAAGCCCCTGGATGGGCTCGGCACCATCCACAACGATGAGCGTCGCCCGCTCACCGGCACCTCATTCAATCCCTTGGCGAGAACCCCTATTCGGGAGCCGTTGGATGTGGGGGTGAGGGCGATCAATGCCCTGCTCAGCGTCGGGCGCGGTCAACGCCTGGGTCTGTTTGCCGGTTCCGGCGTGGGTAAGAGTATCTTGCTCGGAATGATGACCCGCTATACCAATGCGGATGTGACTGTAGTGGCACTGATCGGTGAACGTGGCCGGGAGGTAAAGGAGTTCGTCGAGAATATCCTGGGTAAGGAGGGGCTGAAACGGGCAGTGGTGGTGGCGGTACCCGCCGATAATCCACCCCTCAGGCGTATGCATGGGGCTATGCTGGCGACCAGTATCGCGGAAAGCTTCCGCGAGCAGGGGAAACATGTGTTGCTGCTTATGGATTCATTGACCCGGTTTGCCCAGGCACAACGGGAGATTGCCCTGGCGATCCATGAACCTCCGGCAACCAAGGGTTACCCGCCCTCTGTTTTCGCCAAGATGCCGCAGTTGGTGGAAAGAGCCGGAAACGGAGACAAAGGTGGTGGATCGATTACCGCCTTTTATACCGTACTCACCGAGGGCGATGATCAAAACGATCCCATTGCCGATGCTGCCCGGGCAATACTCGATGGACATTTCGTGTTATCCCGTCGCTTGGCCGACGCCGGTCACTATCCGGCGATTGATATCGAGGCCTCAATCAGTCGCGCAATGAATGATGTCACCAGCTACAGCCATCAAGATGCCGCTCGTTCGTTTAAACATCTATACTCTATCTATCAACAAAATCGTGATTTGATCAGTGTTGGCGCTTATGAAGCAGGTAGTGATGAGCAGATTGATATTGCTATCTCTGCAATGCCCGCCTTGAGCCAGTTCCTACGACAGGATATGAATACCAGGGTAACTCTCGAGCAGAGCATGGAGGACCTAGAAGCCCTGTTTCCTGCGGAAGATATGGATGATATAGAGATACCTGAGGGGCTTAATCTACCCCAACCAATCGAACAATAATTGGATGTCATAGAATATGTCCCCATCAAAACGGCTCAAACCGGTTCAACGATTTGCTCATACAAAGGAGCAGAAGGCAGCGCGGGTGATGGGACAGGCCAAGAAAAGCCTGCAACAGGAAGAAGCAAAGCTGGAGCAGCTAAAGCAATACCACCAGGAGTATCTGGATCGCTTCAAACAAATGGCAAGGGAGGGAATGAGCGCCACTCAGTTACAGGAGTACCGTGCATTTCTCGCCAAACTTGACCAGGCGATAAATCAGCAACAAGAGGTGGTGGCGGCAAGCATTGTCAATCACAGCAGTTCAAAGAGTGTCTGGAAGAAAAAACACAGTCGTACTCAAGCGCTAAACAAGGCCGTTGATCGCTTTCGTGAACAGGAAAAAAAGATTGCTGATACACGTGAACAGAAAGAGAGTGACGAACATTCACAACGAGAGAAGTAAACCTGTTCCTGAGCCGGTATGAATCGCCGTCGCCGCCAAAACACTGCGATTGGATGCAGTTAACATAAGTTAATATTTTAATCTCCCAAACAGTAACTAAATTACTGTCAAAACCACGCTTCTGATTTAGATATCTATCGTTTCTGTTAGAATTCGATAAAGGCGCGCTATGAGTAATGTTAGTAGTAACCAACAACTGGATTTACCGACTGGAATCAGCCGGGTTGGTCGACAACCGATTCTGGACCGGCAACCCGATATCTAGGGTATGACTACACCATGAATCGGACCGGATGGTGTATGGCAGATACAGTAATCCCCGACTTTTGCCGTACGGCCCATGGGGCAGATACCGGAGTAGATGGCGCATTTGCGGCTGAGTTGTCCGCTATTGGCGGGTTGGCTGCTGTATTGTTTGGTATGAGTTGTGGTCGTGGCGGCCTGCTTTTGCTGTTCAGTGTTACCATCTGCGGCATAGAGTTGCAGGGATGACAGCAGTGCCAGCAGGACTACAATTTTTAATATCGCACTTCTCATTGTTTGACTTCCTCTGTTTTCGGGCAGCATGGCTTGCGCATCAATTGTGAATCTCTACTGCAAGTGTTTGGTTGATTATAAAACATCCTCATAACCTGGTGGCATCTTACCAGAGAGCAGGTAGGCAAAGGCTATTACCTCCGCCACAGCCCGGTAGAGCGCTTCTGGAATTTCATCGCCCAAGGGAATTTGCGAGAGCAGGGCGGCCAGTTCTGCATCCTCGTGCAACGGTACAGCATGCTCATCCGCCAAGGCAAGAATCCTATTCGCCAGATCCCCACGACCCTTTGCGGTCAGGCGAGGCGCATTCTCCCCGTCGTATTTCAAGGCGATGGCGAGATCGGGATCTTTGGATTGATAATCAGTCATGCCTGCTCATTCAACAGTGATTGTTCGCTGGGCAGTTCATTCTCAATCTCGGCGATCCCCTGAAAGGCCTCCAGTTTCTTGACCTCCAGGCCGGTGGATTCGAGACCGGCGCGTAGTTTGTCAAGGTGTTGATTAACCAAATCTGCCGTATGTGTTTTTTCTGACCATATGATGGTTGAAATCGTTTCATCTAAGAGCGCCAACCTCACCCTCATTGGGCCCAGAGGCGGTAGATTCATATGCAAGGTCAGGCTCCACATGGGCGCTGCTTCGGCACCCTTGTTTACATCCTCGCGGCTGATTCTGAAATGAAACAGATCAACACTGTTTTCATGACGTATGGGGAGTTCAAATTGCCAAACCTGCCTTGTGGAATCCTCGCTCGGCAAGGAACTGAGCTGATTGGTTTGGATGCGAGCTATCGCACCATCCAAATGCTTGAACAAGTCGAGTAACAGCTTGGTGGTCGGGCTGGCATCATGAGCGGTGACCGGTGGATTGGCCGGGGCTGGTTGTGCCGGATTTAACACCTGCTGTTGTAATGAAAGCAGTTGATTGATTGGGTTTGAAGGATTGCTGATCAAGGGCTTAATAAGTCCGATAAGCTGTAGCAGGTTGAGTTTTAGATCACTATTGTTAACTTGTCTGTTGATCAGCCGGGCCTCAGTATGAGTGCCGCTCAGCTGCAATGCTTGCAAGAGCTGGGTCTTAAATCCGGGATCTTCTATGGGTACGATTCGCTGCAATACACTCTGCACGGCCTGCTTTACCGCTGGTGGTAGGGGAGTAGCGCGGTTTGAGTCGCCTGCAACCTGGGTGAGATGCTGAAACAGCTGGGGTAGAGGCTGTTGTCGTGGCAGCACCTGTTTCAGCGCGGCTGATTTGACCTGCTCCATGCTGGGGTGGGTAAGTACACGTAATTCGGGGAGATTGCCTGTTTTCTCCACCTGCAGGGTCAAGGCCTGGCCGGTAGGCACACTCAATGTGGTTTGAGCGATCAGCCGTGTGACACCGATCTGCAGCCGCATGCTGCCGTTTACGTTTTCGCTGAGCGCAGTACCCCGTACTATCTGCCCGGGCTGGAGCTGCTCTAACAGGGATTTGCCAGGCTCGATGGTCGGTAGTGGTAGTAGGATTTTAGTCCCGAATATCTCCATGGCTTGCGGAGATCCTAAACAAATACTTGATCATACCCTGCTTTTCCACAGGCGCTTGCTAACATTATATGCGAGCATGCAGGATGATGTTCATTTCTTTCCCATCGGGCCGATAGGGTAGGTGTTAGGGCCTGTTAACACTAATCCAATATGACCTGTTGTGCCTGAAAAAGCGCCAATCAAGGCGCGAGGAGTGTAGTTTGGTTATTCCAAATGAGCGACGAGCAACGCAGAGTGGCGCTTTTTCAGGCGCAACCCGAAGGGCTGGGTCTGTTTTTGCGCCCAGCGGCGTTATCATTCGCTCATGTAGCCGGGCTACACCACGCTCATTCTGCCTTGCTGGACACAAAAACAGTCCCAGCAGGGCATATTGGATTAGTGTTAACAGACCCTAGGTTGATAGATAAGGAAGTGATGGAAGATACAGGCCAAAATAAGCCACAGAGTTGGTTCGTGAAACACGATGATATGGTTATGGGGCCACTCACCAGTGCGAGAATCCGCCACCTCTTACTGGATGGTGAGCTTGCGTTGTCGGATCAGATCAGTCCCGATAAACAGTCATGGCAGGCAATCAGCCAAATACCCAGTGTGGTGCCACTCCAATTGAGGGCGGAGGAAGGTGATTCCGAGGCCCAGGCCAAGGTGGCTGCCCGTGAACGGGCTGATGCCAGAGATAACCGACAGGAGAGGCGATTTCCCCTGCTCGCATTGACAATCGCCCTATTGATCATCGGTGGGGTTGTCCTCTATTCGCTCAGGTATGGCATGCCGGAAGCGATCGATGACTCCACCTGCAGTGCGCCACCCGCTCCCGGGGTGAATTGGCGAAACTGCCTCATTCAAGATCTCGACGTGGGGGCGGCCAGCCTTGCCGGTGCCAATCTGAACAGTGCCGTGTTACGCCGGGCAAAATTGAGCACTACGGATTTGAGCAATGCGGATCTTCGCTACGCCAACCTGAGTCATGGGGATCTTCGCCATGCACAACTGCAGGGCGCTGCCATGGTGGGGGTGAATCTCCAATTTGCCGATCTTAGGGGTGCGGATTTGAGTAGTGCGGATCTTCGCTTTGCTGATCTCTCCAATAGCCGGATCGATGATGCCAGCTTGAACAAGGCAAGACTCGGGAATGCATTGTGGCTCGATGGCAGCAGTTGCGGAGAGAACTCTATTGGAAAATGCGACCCTGGAAGTGATTAGTTGAGCCGGTTATGAATTTGCTCTCAGGATGACCCATTGCTGAACGACTCTGTCTCGTAGCGATAGACCTCAAGGGTGCTTGACCAGTAGTTGGCGGGTAGACCCGCTTTCTGTTTAAGATGGCTGAGAAAATTGCGGGTCTCCGGAAGAGATTCCCACACCGAGGGAAGAAAGGTGCCCCGACGCTGACCCTCAACCAGGATAAGGCCATCTACAGCTGGCCTGATTTTCCCTATCAATTCCTGTTCCGACTCAAAGGCGATGGCCTCAGCCGGGGTTAAAACCGAGATATGTATTTCAAGGTTGTCTGCCTCACGCTCGGTTAACGGGGGGAATCTTGGATCACGGAAGGCGGCCGCATAGGCATTTTCCGCCACATCCTCAACAATGGGTGCTTGGGCTTCCAGGTGTCCGATGCATCCCCTCAGAGCGCCTCCCTGCGACAGGGTGACGAAACAGGCGCGATGTTGCTGCAAATCTGCAGGATAGTCCGATGCGGTTACCCGCAGGGGTGTGCCCTGTTCCAGTCCATGCTTGATGGAAGCGGCAGCGATCTCCAGCAAGGTGGCTCTTTCCGCTGTTGAATATTGTGCATGGGGGGTGAGGTTCATACTAGGGCATGTTAACACTAATCGAAATCGAGCAAATAGCAACCTATAAACCAGGTTGTTGGCAGAGCCACTGGGGATAGCCATTACTAACTGTGCCCAAATCGCTTTTTCACTCATGCAGGCTGGATTAGTCGTCCCCGGTTCGCCATAATCCGCCCCTCGTTTTACACAATGGTAACTCTAATGTGGTTTAAAAATCTCCGTATCTATCTGCTGCAACAACCCTTCAATCTAAGCCAGGAAGCGCTTGCCGCGAAGCTGGAGGGTAAGCGTTTTCAAGCTTGCGGAAGCCATGACCTGATTGGCACGGGGTGGGACGCGCCCCTGGGCCGCCAATCGGAGGTATTGGTGCATGAGGTCGGTGGCTGTCAAATGATTTGTGCCCGTCAGGAGGACAAACTACTGCCTGCAGCCGTTGTCAACGAGATCGTGGAGGAAAAGCTTGATCAGATCCAGCAGGAGGAGGGTCGAAAGGTGGCGCGCAGGGAGCGGAGTGAACTACGGGATGAGGTTTTTCATCAACTGTTACCCAAGGCGTTCAGCCGCTACACACGGCAATTTGCGATGATCGACAAACAGCAGGGTTGGATCCTGGTGGATGCAGCCAGTGCCAACAAGGCGGAAGCATTGATATCCCTGCTGCGTGAAAGCCTGGGCAGTCTGCCGGTAAAGCCGCTGGAGGTTGCCACATCCCCGCCCTATGTGATGACGGAGTGGTTGAAGCGACCTGACCAATTCGGCGATTTCACCCTGCTCGACAGCTGTGAACTACAGGACCGCAGCGAAGAGGGGAGTGTACTCCGATGTAAGGGGCAGGATCTCACCGCGGATGAAATATTGGCGCATATCGAGGCCGGTAAGGAGGTGGTCAAACTGGCTGTTGAATGGGATCAGCATATGTCCTTTGTCATCGATGCGGATATGTCTATCAAACGTTTGAAATTTCTTGATCTTATCCAGGAACAGGCAGCAGATTACCAGATTGAGAGTGAGGCCGATGCATTCGATGGCAGATTCACGCTGATGAGTTTGGAGTTTCGGCGCTTCTTACCCCGCCTGTTCGAAATCTTCGGCGGAACGGTTCAGTCCGAGGCTTAGCAACTATCGACAAACTATCCCGGGGATTTAAATTCCACCCCTGTTACAATTTACATAGCCAATAACCTGGTGTTAATCATGGTTTATTGACCTAAGTCAATGTTTGACTTGCCAAGAAACCTTACGCTCTCCCTACGCTCACGGTTGGTCGTTTCCGTGTTAAGCGCTAGTCTGGCGGGGACTGTGACCCATCTGCCTCCAAGGTCACTCCCCGCCTGCTTTTTTCCTGCTCAATAGTCGTAGTAATCCATAAACCATTGCGCGAAGTTGGCCACACCATCTTCAAGTTTGGTATCCGGTTTGTATCCCGTGTCTGCAATCAGATCAGAGACATCCGCATAGGTGGCAACCACATCCCCATCCTGCAGCGGTAGCATGTTGAGCTCGGCCTTCCTGCCAAGACTCGCTTCGAGTAGCTCGATATAACGCATCAACTCTTCAGGTTTGTTGTTGCCAATGTTATAGAGTCGATAGGGTGCAGTGCTGGTGGCCGAATCGGGGTGATCGCTATCCCAATCAGGATTGGGCTGGGGAATACGATCCAGCACCCGGATGACGCCTTCCACGATATCGTCGATATAGGTGAAGTCACGACGATGTTTGCCGTAGTTGTAGACGTCGATGGGTTCGCCGCGCATGATCTTGTGGGCAAATTTGAGCATTGCCATATCAGGCCTGCTCCATGGGCCATACACGGTAAAGAAGCGCAATCCGGTGGTGGGAATACGATACAGATGGCTGTAGGTGTGCGCCATCAACTCGTTGGCTTTCTTTGTGGCGGCATAGAGACTGACGGGATGATCCACGTTGTCGTGCACAGAGAAGGGCATGGAGGTGTTGGCGCCATATACCGAACTGCTCGAAGCGTAGACCAGGTGTTTCACATCATGATTGCGGCATCCCTCCAGAATATGGCCAAATCCCACCAGGTTGGAGTCCACATAGGCGAGGGGATTCTCAATCGAATAACGGACCCCGGCCTGGGCGGCGAGGTTTACCACCATCTCAGGTTTGTATTTGGAAAAGGCCTCGGCCATACCCTTGCGATCCTCAAGCTCAAGGCGTAGGTCGGTGAAATTTGGGTGATCCAGGGTTCGTGCAAGGCGGGCCTTTTTCAATGCCACATCGTAGTAGTCGTTGAGGCAGTCGATACTGATGACCTCATCGCCACGATCCAAAAGACGTATCGCCAAAGCTGAGCCGATGAAACCGGCTCCGCCGGTGATGAGTACTCGCATGATAAAAATTCCTATTTATCTAATTCATGATCGATTCCGACAGATCGGGCAACCCGGTTCAAGGATCGCCTGTCGTTGATCAATATTGCTTGCTAAATCGTCAATCGGCAGTTCAGCCGGTGAGGTCATCCACGTACCAGCTCATTGCCTCAGTCACGCCCTGATCGATGTTATGGGAAGGTTGATAACCGAGCAGGCGTCTGGCCTTGTCGATATCAGCCAGAGAGTGACGCACATCACCTGGACGAAAATCCCTGTATGAGGGCGAGATTTCACTTAGATAGGGGAAGTCATCCGCCAGGATGTCCCTGATCTTGGTGAACAGCTGATTCAGGGTAGTGCGATCACCCACCGCAATATTGTAAACCTGATCGGTTGCATCCGGATTATCCGTGGTGGCGGCGAGTAGGTTGGCCTGGATTGCATTGTCGATGTAACAGAAGTCTCGGCTGGTCTCGCCATCGCCGTTTATAAAGAGCTCATCCTTGGCAATCATGGCGGCCACCCACTTGGGTATGACGGCAGCATACGCGCCATTGGGATCCTGACGCCGGCCAAAGATGTTGAAATATCTCAAGCCAATGGTCTTGAAGTCGTAACAGCGGGCAAACACCTGGGCATAATGCTCGTTCACCAACTTGGTTACCGCGTAGGGTGAAAGCGGATTGCCGATTCGATCCTCAACCTTGGGTAGACCTGGATGGTCTCCATAGGTAGAGCTCGATGCTGCATAAACGAAACGTTTGACTTGCGCATCGCGGGCTGCAACCAGCATATTCAGGTAGCCGTTGATGTTGCTTTCGTTGGTGGTGATAGGATCGGCCAGGGAGCGAGGCACCGATCCCAGAGCCGCCTGATGCAGTACATAGTCGACACCTTTGCACGCCTGGTGGCAGCTGTCGATGCTGCGGATATCGCCTTCGACAAACGTATATTGATTCCACTGTTCCGGTGTGACGCTGTTTCTGACCTTTTCGAAGTTATAGGCGTGACCGGTTGCGAAGTTATCCAGGCCTATGACTTTCTGTCCAAGCGACAACAGGGTCTCGAGTAGGTTTGAACCGATGAAGCCGGCGACACCGGTTATGAGCCAGGTCGACTGCTCGGTTTGCAATCTATCCTTCAGGCTGTCATAGGCTGTCATAGTCTTGCATCGACCGTATCGGATGGGAGTATGTTCTTGACGTCGAAGAGAACCCCGTTCTCTTTACATAGGGCACGGATCTTTTCCGCTCCCATGTGTTGAAATTCACGGTGCGCGACAGCAAGAATAACCGCATCATACTCACCCTCATTGATCTCGCTGACAGGGCGCAGCCCATACTCTTGCTCAGCTTCCTGCTGTGAAACCCAGGGATCATAGACATCCACCTGGGCGCCGTAATCCTCGAATTCGGCCACAATGTCCACCACCCGAGTGTTCCTCAGATCGGGACAGTTCTCTTTGAATGTCAAACCCAGTACCAGCACCTTGCTGTTGTTGGATGCGATGCCCCTTTTCATCATCATTTTAACCACGCTGTGCACCACATAGGCGCCCATGCCATCATTGAGTCGACGCCCTGCGAGTATGATTTCCGGTTGATAGCCGATCGATTGGGCCTTGTGGGTGAGATAGTAGGGATCGACACCTATACAGTGGCCACCCACCAGGCCGGGCCTGAAGGGTAGAAAATTCCATTTACTGCCGGCAGCTTCAAGTACTTCCAGGGTATCGATATCGAGGCGGTTGAAGATCAATGCCAGTTCATTGATCAGTGCGATATTCACATCCCGTTGCGTGTTTTCAATCACCTTGGCGGCTTCCGCGATCTTGATGCTGCTCGCCTTATGGGTGCCGGCCGTGATGATCGAGCGGTAGAGTTCATCCACGAAGTCCGTTACCTCTGGGGTGGATCCGGAGGTGACCTTCTTGATGGTCGGCAGTCGATGCTCCTTGTCCCCCGGGTTGATACGTTCCGGACTGTAGCCGACATAAAAATCCTGATTGAATCTCAATCCGGAATCGGCCTCCATGATCGGTACGCAAACCTCTTCCGTCGCGCCTGGGTAGACGGTGGATTCGAATATGGCAATATCGCCCTTTTTCAGTACCTTTCCAAGGGCATGGCTGGCGCTGATCAAAGGTGACAGATCGGGTTGCTTGTGCTCGTTGATCGGCGTGGGAACTGTAACGATAAAAATGTTACATACTCTTATATCATCGAGACTGCTGGTGTAGCTCAGGTGGGGTACCTGTTGCAGCTCTTCCGGTTCCACTTCAAGGGAGCTGTCCTGTCCCGATTTAAGCTCAGCGACCCGGGCCTCGTTGATATCCAGCCCTATGGTCGGATACTTTTTGCCGAATTCCACTGCCAGCGGCAGTCCCACGTAACCAAGGCCGAGCACACCGATATGCACTTTCCCGAGATCAAACATACTTTTTCCTTGTTATTGAGAAAAATCTGGCTAAAGAGGTTGATTGTCAGTAGCCTGTAAAAGTGACAAATGATAACTTGGCATGTCAGACAAATCGAGGGATTTTTACTCCCGAAAAACCTGTAATTACACTGTAAAACAGTTGCTATGCCAGCTGCAGTCAGACACCGCCGGAAAGGCCCATCAAGCCCAATACATGTCAACCAGGTAGAGTTGGTTTGTAAGATTGAGCGTTGCGGGTTTGATGCAGCGAATTCCGTTCTTCCTGTCAGATCAATCCAAGATGGAATAAAAAACTGAAATGATTGCCTTGGTTGCACTGCATGCCGGCTACAGCCACAGCTCACTGGCGTTACAGTCAATCGCCGCCTATGCCAGGCCCGAGCCCTATTACGACAGGTTGCGGCTTTTTGAGGTGTTGGTCAACAGCAATCACCAGCCGCTTCTGGAGGCACTGGTCGATCTACAGCCTAGCATCGTCGGTTTTTCCACCTATTTGTGGAATATTGCTGCCGCCATTCACCTGTCAAAACTGCTCAAGCAGCTCCTCCCTGATGTGGTGGTTGTGTATGGCGGTCCGGAGGCCGGTCCAAGGGGTGAGGCCTTGCTGGCCCAGATCTCAAGCGTTGATTTTATCATTCAAGGCGAGGGGGAGGTGGCATTCAATGATCTGGTTAAATGTGTGCTCTATGGAGACGGGGAGTTGTGCAACATCTCCGGACTGATCTATAGAGACAAGGATGGGATTTTCAGCAACCCTGTGAAACTGGTTCCCGTGGATGAACTGCCGGCGCCGATTGCCCAAGGCATGGTGGATACAAGTCGACCACTTGTGTATTGGGAAACCTCCAGGGGCTGCCCCTACAAGTGTACCTTTTGCACCAGTGCCACAGATCGTTTGCGGCCCTTTTCCATGCAACGTATAGAGGCCGATCTGAAACAACTGGAGCGGCTTGAAGACAAGACCATCAAGCTCCTTGATCGCAGTTTTCATCTCGGTCAGGAGAGGAGCAGCCAACTGTTGCAAAGGTTTGCCGATACGGGATCGGGATTGCGCTTTCATCTTGAGCTGAATCCGGATCGCATCTCCCCCCAGGCGATGGCAATCTTTGCCCAGGCGGAACCCGGTAAATTTCAATTCGAGATCGGTCTGCAGACCCTTGACGAGGCGGTGTTGGATGGGATTCAGCGCCAGATGGATATTGCCAAATCACTGGATAATATCCGAAAACTGGTGGCGATGAGGCGCCATCCGGTCCATCTCGATTTGATCGTGGGTCTGCCTGGGGAGACGGCTGAGCAGTGTGCCGCATCACTTGATAGCACTTTTTCTCTCTATCCGGACCATCTGCAGCTGGGAACATTGAAACTGCTGCCCGGTACGCCGCTGCGGGATCAGGCCGACACGCTTGGTTATCGATGGGATCCGGATCCACCCTATGAGGTACTCTCCCACCCGCAACTCTCATTCGCCGGGATAGCCCGATTCAAGCGTTATGCCGAGTTATTGGAACGCTTGTGGAATAGCGGTCATCTGCGCACCTCCCTGGCGGGGGTGGTAGAGGGTTGTTTCGAGGGCTCGGTGAGTCGATGTTTCGACCAATTGATGCGGGTGAGTGGAGCGGGCCTGGCCCGGGACAACCTGCAACCGGATACCCTGTTTGAGCATATGACCGGATTCATCCAACCCTACCTGGAACGGCATCCGGTATTGGCGGAGGGGTTGTTGTGGGACTACAGCCACTTCAGCCTGGTGACTGGCAAGACACCGGCCTGGATCGCAGCACATCTAAGTGAAACCGCTAGATTTATTGTTGATGGGAAACCCAGGAGACTGCCGATCATAAGTCTGACAGAAGAGGGTGTTGAGCTGATACGACGATTTAGCAATAGGGTCGAAAGAGCCGGGCGCTATGGGGTGTGGCCGATGCAACATAAAAAGGGCAAACCGGTCGAGATTATATCCCTTGAAGAGTGAGTCAGGCTAGGGCTTTCCGGGACGCTTCAAGTCGGGGATCACTTCACTATTGCCTGCCTGGATGTTGTCAGCAAGCGCGAGAATCTCCCCATCCGCGTAGTGGCGGACCAATCTCGCGATCAGGTGGCGCATATGGGTTACCACTGCCCCGCGGCCAGCCAGTTCGCATGCCGATGCACATACTCCCCAGGGTTGTTTTTGCAGCACACGTTTGATCAGCAGCTTGGCATCCGCGCCCGTGACTATCCCCTCGGCAAGAGCGGCAAGGGCGATGGTTTCGATCCCGTGCAGACTGAGCTCATATCCCCGCTGGGCAAAGGCGAAGGCGATCAGGTCGAGCCAATCCTGGTGCTCAAGGGTTGCGGGAGTGGGGTGTTCCATATCCTCCAGTAGCGGGGCGGCCAAGCTGCTGGATAGCCGGTTCAAACCATCACCCAGCAGGGCGGGCAGCTGTCTGGCAAAGCGTTGTCTGGCCTCAATAACCATCTGCGTGCCGTATGTACTAATTGGCAGCAGAAACATCACAGATTGATGACTGCTGCTGGTGCCGGCGCGTAAACCGATGCGTACCGTTTGCAGACCGCATCGGCGCCAGAACCTGATCAATTCCGGTGTGGCGCCGAAGCTGGTTCCCAGGTAGTCAAAACCCGATTTTTCCGCCTTCTGTCGGACCGATTCCACCAGCAGTTTACCAAGGCCTCTGTGCTGTATGGCCGGATGGATCGCTATGCGTATGACCCGCATGCCTTTCAGGCGGGCTGCGGCTGGCAGTCCCAGATGCGCGCTGAGGGATTGGGCCAGCAGGTGCCCCCGGGGTCTGCGCCGGCCCAACCAGATCTGTTCCGCCATCTCCTTGGAGAAGCCGCCCTCGGCGGCCAGCAATGCCACGCCGACAATGAGGCCGCAATGACGTACCAGGACGATAGACAAGTTCGGGCCATCCAGGAGATGCCGGAGGTCCAGGGGGGTGGTGCGATAGTGGGCAATGACCAGCAGTCCGAACAGTTGTTTGAGATCCCTCTCACTCTCCAGAAACTGCTGTTGGTCGGGAAACTCAACCGACACTTGCTGGGGGTCAGCGCCTGCAATCTCGGTATCTGCTGCTGGCGAGGCATCCAGGGCCAGGAGTCTGAACACCAGCCTCTCGAGGGGATCATCCCGGGACCAGCGTATCGGTTCGGAGAGGGTGATCTCCCGCCACTGGGGTGTAGTGCGATCGAGGTGGCCTTTGAAGCGGATGTTAAATCCAAGGCCGGTGCCTTCATAACCATGCACCGTAGTGGCGAAGACGATGCGGGGGTAGTGGACGAGCAGCCCTTTGAGGAGGTTGGTCGGGATAGCGGCTGCCTCATCCACGAGCAGCAGATCCGCGGACTGGGGATTGGATAGGAGATGATCCGCTGCGTGGTAAGCTATGCAGGCCTCGCCACTCTGCACAGACGTGGCAGTGCTTTTGGCCCCTGGCAGCAAGTTAATCACCTGTTCGAAGAGGGCGGCAACCGCTCCTTGCCTCGGGGCCGTCACCAGGATGTTTTCGTACCCCTCTCCCATCAGCCGGGCAGCGGCGATCCCCAGGGCCGATGACTTGCCACGACCCCGGTCTGAGGTGAGCACCAAGGGTCTTTTTCGATGTCCCTTAACCACATGGATGATGCCTTCCACCGCCTTGAGTTGGTCCCGGGTGCGGCATTCAGGATGGGTGTACGGGTGATGTTGCAGGGGGGGAGTATGAATATGCACTGGCGCTGAGGATTCGGTGTCCGGAGTAACAACCACCGTGTCAGGATCATGCTCCAATATCTGTGCGATCCTTTGCAGGAATCGGCCCTGCAGATCAGCGGTGTCGTAGCCGGCAACCAGGATCCGTTCGGCTTGTGGATCAGGTTGGGTGTACCACTGGGCCAAAGGTGGGGTCAGTAACAACAGCAGACCGCCACCACGCAGGGTTCCGCTCAATGCACCGAAGGCGTCCGGATCGAATCCACTATGGGCGTTGTAGATAAGCAGTCCGCACTCCTGACCCAATTTGCTGAGCGCCTGCTCGTTGCTCAGGGTCGTTATGGTCTCTGGGGCCGCCTCACCGATCCAAAGGGAGTCGGAGCTGTTCAGCTGATGCTCTGCAACCCTCGCCTGGGTGATACACCAGGCGGCATCCCCAGCCATAACCAGCAGGAATCTGTGCCGTCGCTGTCTGGCTTCGGCGTGGAGCATGCTCAGGAGGTTGGTAAATGATGAATTAGTGTTAATAATAAAAAACTTACAATATCTTTATAATGTTTTACATTATATGTGGGCTTTACATTCCTCCACTTTCGAAGTAGAGAGAACGGATGGTCTCGATTGTTTCAGCGGGTTAACCCATCTATGGTCGTTAAACTCGTATCCGGCTTGGCTGTTATCCGATAACGGCGCACATAGCTCCCAATAGTAACAGTGTAAGGGTGTAATTATTATGTCTGGTGGCGTGGTGGCCGAACAGATCCGGGTGCAGGGCCTGGTGCAGGGTGTGGGTTTTCGCCCCACGGTCTGGCGTCTGGCGCGGGAGAATGGGCTTCGCGGTGCGGTATGGAATGACAGCCAGGGTGTGGAGATGCATATTTGCGGTGAACAGTCGCAGATCGATCGCTTTTGCCAACAACTGTTGTCTCAGCCTCCCCCCCTGGCGAAGATCGATTCCCTGACCCGTCATGCAACGGATCAGCTGCCGCAACAGGAAGAGTTCATCATTACCGAGAGTCGCTCGGGAGAGGTGCAGACCGGGATCGTGCCCGATGCAGCAACCTGCGATGCCTGTCTGCAGGATATAGCGGATGCGCAAAACCGGCGCTATCGATATCCCTTCACCAACTGTACCCATTGTGGACCGCGTCTGACCATCGTCGAGGGCATACCCTACGACCGGATCAATACCAGCATGCGCCATTTTCCCATGTGTGAAGCCTGCGAGGCGGAGTACCGCAATCCGGGGGATCGGCGCTTTCATGCCCAACCCAATGCCTGTCCGGTATGTGGCCCCAGGATCTGGCTGAGTGATCCGGCCGGCAGACCGGTGGAGGCAAGCGCGCCGGGAGAGGATACGATACAGGAGGCGCAACGGCGCCTGGCTGCAGGTGAGATTCTGGCAATCAAGGGTGTAGGTGGCTTTCATCTGGCCTGCGATGCCACCAATGACCAGGTGGTTGCCCGCCTGCGCGAGCGCAAGGGGCGCTATCACAAGCCCTTTGCCTTGATGGCCCGGGAGTGTCGTATTGTCCGCGACTATTGTCGGGTCAGCGAGGAGGAGGAGCGGCTGCTCCGGCATTCGGCGGCACCTATAGTCCTCCTTAGCCGAATTCCTGATGTGGCTCTCGCGGATAACCTTGCACCGCAGCAGACCACACTCGGATTCATGTTGCCCTATTCACCGCTGCACCATCTGTTGCTGGCCGGATTGGAGACACCCCTGGTGATGACGAGCGGTAACCGGGTAGAGGAGCCTCAATGTATCGACAATCAGGAAGCAGCCGAGCGGCTCCAGCCACTCGCCGATCTGTTTCTGTTACATGACAGGGAGATCACCAATCGGGTCGACGACTCAGTGGTGCGTATCATGGATGGGACCGCAAGGATGCTGCGGCGGGCACGGGGCTTTGCACCCGAACCCATACGACTGCCCAAGGGGTTCGATCAGGCCCCACGGCAGTTGGCCATGGGCGGTGAGCTGAAAAACACCTTCTGTCTGACCCGGCAGGGCGAGGCGGTTCTCTCCCAGCATATCGGGGATCTGGAAAACCTGATCTCCTATCAGGACTATCTCAGAAATATCGATCTCTATGGGAGGCTGTTTGAGCATCAACCCCGGCAGTTGGTCGCCGATCTGCATCCCAACTACCGTTCCACCCAACACGCCAGGGGTCTGGCTGATGAGTTGGGGCTGCCATTGATCCTGGTACAGCACCACCATGCCCATGTCGCCAGTGTCCTGGCAGAAAACGGCTGGCCGCTGCAGGGGGGCAAGGTGCTCGGAATTGCCCTGGATGGATCTGGCTATGGCGATGACGGCACCGTCTGGGGAGGGGAGTTCATGATCGCCGATTACCTTGGCTATCAACGGGTAGGCATGCTTACTCCAATGCCGCTGCCTGGCGGCACTCAGGCGATTCTGCAACCCTGGAGAAATACCTTCAGTCAGTTGAGTCGACAATTCGGGTGGCAACAGGTCCTGTCCCAGTGGGGCGATTTGGAGCCGATCGATTGGCTCAACCAACAATCGGTAGAGGTGCTCAGCAGGATGATCGAAGCGGGCGTCAACTCACCACTGAGCAGTTCCTGCGGACGCCTGTTCGATGCTGTGGCTGCGCTGTTGGGGATCTGCCGGGAATCGATCAGTTATGAAGGCCAGGCAGCGATCGAGCTCGAAGCGGCGGCATCGTTCCATTGCAGAGACGGTCTAACCCCCTATGAAATGCAGGCCCATGTGGAACATGGGAATTACCGGCTTGATAGCGCAACACTCTGGCCGGGCATGCTTGAAGATCTGCGCGCCGGTCGAGGCAAGGGTGAGATCGCGTGGCGTTTTCACCTTGGTCTGGCACAGAGCCTGTGTGGAGCGGCAGAGAAGATTGCGCGTCTGCATCAGCTTGATTCGATCGCGCTCACAGGGGGCGTTTTTCAAAACAAGACCTTGTTCGAGCTCGTCTCAAATCGCCTCCAAGATGCTGGTTTCAGGCTTTTGTCACAGCGGCGGGTGCCAGCCAATGATGGTGGTTTGGCGCTTGGACAGGCCGCAATCGGCGCTGCAAGAAGCCTGATGTCAGACTAAATTTACTTATAGGAGAACTCTATTTTTCGAGGTCGTCATGCAGACCCATTTCCCAACCAAATATTGGCATCAGATCGATAACGAGCGGATTCAATGCGATCTCTGTCCGCGCTATTGCCGACTCAAAGAGGGCAAACAGGGTTTTTGCTATGTCAGGGAAAACCATCAGGGTGCCATAGTCTTGAATACCTATGGCCGGTCGAGTGGGTTCTGCATCGATCCCATCGAAAAAAAACCCCTCAATCACTTTCTGCCCGGTACACCGGTATTTTCCTTTGGCACTGCCGGTTGCAACCTGGCCTGCAAGTTTTGCCAGAACTGGGATATCAGCAAGTCCCGGGAGACGCATACCCTGGCCGATGAAGCCTCCCCGGAAGCGATCGCGCAGACAGCCCATCGGTTGGGATGCCGGAGCGTCGCCTATACCTATAACGACCCGGTGATCTTTCACGAATATGCCATCGATGTGGCAAAGGCCTGTGCCGAATACTCCATCAAGTCAGTGGCCGTTACGGCGGGGTATGTATGTGCCGAGCCGCGACAAGAGTTCTATCGGCATATGCACGCCGCCAACGTCGATTTGAAGTCTTTCAACGAGAGTTTCTATCACAAGCTGACAGGCGCCCACCTGGAACCGGTTCTGGATACCTTGAAATATCTGAAGCACGAGAGCGGGATTTGGCTGGAGATAACCACACTCCTGATACCGGGAGAGAACGATTCAGATCAGGAGATCAACGACCTGAGTCAATGGGTGGTGGATAATCTGGGACCCGACGTGCCGCTCCATTTCACCGCCTTCCATCCCGACTGGAAGATGCGGGACTATCCACCCACCCCCCATGCCACTCTTAGTCGGGCGCGCAGGATCGCTGTCGAAACCGGCGTCCACTATGCCTACGTGGGTAACGTGCATGACAGCCGGGAGTCGAGTACCTGGTGTCACCATTGCGGCAAGCTCCTGATTCAGAGGGATTGGTATGAACTGGGGGAATGGCACCTGGATGAGCAAGGATGTTGTGATCAATGTGGCACCAGATTGGCGGGCCTATTCGACCCTCTCCCGGGGGTGTGGGGGAGTCGACGGCAGACGGTCAGGATGAGTGATTGAAAAGTAAACACTCAAAACTTATATAGCATCGAGGTGGTTGTTATGACAATGATCAGAAAGCCCGCAGTATCCGATCTTTTCTATCCTGCCGATAGGGATATTCTGCAACAGATGGTGACAGGTTACCTCGACTCGGCGACACCACATGGGGAGCCGCCTAAAGCGTTGATTGCCCCCCACGCAGGCTATATCTATTCGGGGCCAATTGCCGCCAGTGCCTATGCCAGTCTGGCCAGGGCAGCTGACCGCATCAGCCGTGTTGTGCTTTTAGGGCCGTCCCATCGCGTACCCTTCAACGGATTGGCGACCAGCGAAGCGGACTATTTTCGTACCCCCCTGGGGGATATTCCAGTGGATCGGCAGACCCTTCATGCCTTGCAGGAATTACCCCAGGTAGTTCAGCTTGAGGCGGCCCATGCCCAGGAACATTCGTTGGAAGTGCAGCTGCCATTCCTGCAGGTTATGTTGCGTGAATTCGATCTGCTTCCACTGGTAGTGGGTGATGCCACGGGTGATCAGGTGGCGGAGGTGCTGGCAAGGGTTTGGGGGGGGGAAGAGACCCTGATCGTGATCAGCTCCGATCTCAGCCACTATCACGATTATCTGACGGCGCAACGCATGGACCAGGCGACCAGCGATGCGATCACTTCCCTCCATCCTGAACGACTGGACTATGAGGATGCCTGCGGCAGGATCCCGGTTCAAGGCCTGTTGCTGGAGGCCAAACGCGTGGGTCTGCATGGGGAGTTGGTGGACTTGAGGAACTCGGGTGACACAGCGGGTAGCAAGGACCAGGTGGTTGGTTATGGCGCCTATACCTTTTCCGGATCAGAGGCGGCGTGAAGCGCCGCTACATTCGCGATCCCTGTATCAGCCACATCGCTCACTGGATCGAATCCCATGGGCAAGGATTAGAGCCGGATAGAGAGCAGGTGGCGCGTTTTCTCGGGCACCTGGACCCCCAGGCCGGCGAATTCTCATTTCGCACCTTTTCTGACACCGAATATACCCGTTCGGGTTCACAGGACCCCTTGGAAAAAGCGCTCCATGGCGCCCTGGACGCCTGCTGGGATCAGCTTGTGATGCTTAACCAGCGAGGGGCGGTTGTCACTGTCACCATCAACCGGACCAATGGCGTGGCCAGGGATGTTGCAGCTATTTGTCAGGTCAGGGCCCTGTTTGTGGATGCCGACAGGGGCGGTGATCCTGGAAGATTCCCTCTTAAACCCCACATCCATGTTGCAACATCACCTGGCCGCTACCACTACTATTGGTTGGTGCGGGACGTCCCACTGCAACACTTCTCAGTCTGCCAGCAACTACTGGCCAAGCGCTATCAAGGGGATACCCGGGTACAGGCCCTGAATCAGTCGATGCAACTGCCCGGTTTCTGGCGCAGAAAAATGATTACGCATCCTCGATTACCCCGGATAGCGGAGATCAATGATCATGATCCCTACCGATTCCACGAAATTGAAGAGCTCATTGCGATGGATATTGAGGTTATCGGTAAAACCGGGCCACACTAGCGATCCAGTGGCTTGGTGTGCGCCGAAGGGCCAATCAAAAGGGGGAGTAGTTATCGGGTATCAGTATCGTGGGTTTCTTCTGAACCCGATCGTCCAGGTAGGGAAAGTCGATGGTGTAGTGGAGGCCGCGGCTCTCCCGGCGGGATTGGGCCGAACGAATGATCATATCCGCCACATCGACCAGATTGCGCAGTTCCAGCAGGTCGATACTGACCCGGAAGTTACTGTAGTACTCGACGATCTCCCGACGTAACAGGTCGGTTCGCCGACATGCCCTCATCAAGCGCTTATTGCTGCGCACTATGCCCACATAGTCCCACATGAAATGGCGCAGTTCATCCCAGTTATGAGAGACCACGACCTCTTCATCCGGTTCGGTTACCCGGCTTTCATCCCAGGGTGATAGAACAGGGGGTTCAGGGGTCTCCGCATCCAGGGCGTGGATATCCTGGGCGGCGAGGTTGGCGAACACCAGGCACTCCAACAGGGAGTTGCTGGCCATACGATTCGCACCATGCAGGCCGGTATAGGCGCTTTCACCGATGACGTAGAGTCCGGCAACATCGGTTCGGGCATGCTCGTCTGCCATGATGCCACCGCAGGTGTAGTGGGCGGCGGGAACGACCGGTATCGGTTGTTGGGTGATATCGATGCCGAAATCGCGACAGCGATGATAGATGGTGGGGAAGTGTTCCTGAATGAAGTCGGCGGATTTGTGGCTGATATCCAGATAGAGACAATCAGCACCGATCCGCTTCATTTCGTGGTCGATGGCGCGGGCGACGATATCCCGGGGTGCCAACTCGCCTCGCTCGTCAAAACGATGCATAAAGCGGCTGCCGTCCGGGAGTTTCAACTGACCACCTTCGCCACGGACCGCCTCTGAAATCAGAAAGCTCTTGGCATCAGGGTGGTAGAGGCAGGTGGGGTGGAACTGGATGAACTCCATGTTGGCGACCCGACACCCGGCCCGCCAGGCCATGGCAATGCCGTCACCCGTGGCCACATCCGGATTGCTGGTGTATTGATAGACCTTGCTCGCGCCGCCGGTGGCCAGGACGACGAAGCGAGCGCGAAATGTCTCAACCTGGTTGTTTTCATGATCCAGTATATAGGCGCCGTAACAATGTTTTTGCCGCTTTTCCTCACTCCGTTCACTGGTGATCAGGTCAATCGCGATGTGGTGTTCAAAGACATCGATGTTGGGCTGAGCCAATACCTGTTCCTGGAGGGTGGTTTCCACCTCTTTGCCGGTGGCATCGGCAGCATGGATCACCCGCCGATGGGAGTGCCCCCCCTCCCGGGTCAGGTGGTAGCCGCTGCTGGACGTTGATGTGTCATCCCGGGTGAAATTGACACCCCCCTTGAGCAGCCAATCGATATTCATCGGTCCATGTTCCACCACCAACTGAACTATTTTTTCATTGCACAGTCCGACACCTGCGTTAAGGGTGTCTTTCACATGTGATGCAATACTGTCCGCTTCGTCCAACACCACGGAAATCCCGCCTTGTGCATAGTAGGTATTGGTCTCCTCAAGCTCGCGCTTGGAGATCAGGGCTATTTTCAGGTGTCCGCCCAAGTGCAGGGCCAAGCTCAAGCCGGCTGCGCCGCTGCCGATGATGAGGACGTCGTGCTGGTGATCAGTTGTCATATTTGCGGGGTAGAGTCGTTACGGTGATAATGCCCATCCATATGTAAAGCATCCTAGCTCAATTTGACTTTTCATTGAACTAGATCAATTCAAGCCGGGGATTGCGAGAACTAATCAACATTAAGACTGTCAATGGGACTGTGCACAGGATGTGCCCGTCACGAGGAGGTATCGGCCCGGATGGGCGAGCGGTTAATCGATCAGGAGCTCGTTACGCGAGTTCAACAGGGTGATAAAAGAGCGTTTGACCTGCTGGTGCTCAAATATCAGCAGAAGATCACCAATCTGATCTCCCGCTATATCCGGGATCCTCACGAGGTACTGGATGTGACCCAGGAAGCCTTCATCAAGGCTTACCGGGCCATTCCTAAGTTCCGTGGTGATAGTGCTTTTTACACCTGGCTCTACCGGATCGCTATCAATACGGCTAAGAATTACCTCGTGGCCCAGGGACGCCGCCCACCTTCTGATGACGTAGAGGCCGAAGTGGCTGAACAAATGGACGTCGGAACGCGTCTAAAGGAGACAGGTACACCGGAGAATCATGTGTTGACAGAAGAGATCAGCATGACGGTGCAGAAGGCAATCGATGATCTGCCCGAGGATCTCCGTACAGCTATAGTATTGCGTGAGCTCGAAGGTATGAGCTACGAGGAGATCGCCAATGCCATGTCCTGCCCGGTGGGGACGGTGAGATCGCGCATATTCAGGGCGCGTGAGGCGATCGACAAAAAACTGAGACCATTGTTAAAACCCTAATGTCAGGCATATTGAAATGACTGAGCAAGAGTTCGAAAGATTATCCGCACTGGTAGACGACGAAATTTCACAACCCGAAATTTCCGGTGAAATCAACAAGCTGAAGCATAATCAGGAGAGTCTGGATATCTGGTCACGCTACCATCTGATAGGGGATGCGATGCGTAACGAACTTGGCCAGCTGCACAATCCCGATTTAGCCCGCTACATCAGTGAGAAGCTTGAAAGTGAGCCGGTAGTGCTGGCGCCTGCTGCCATCAAGCGTCAGACCCCGAGCAAGAAACGGGCTTTGACGGGGCTGGCGGTGGCCGCATCATTGACGGCAGTGGCGGTTGTCATGGCGCCACAGTTGATCAATCCGGGGAGTTCCGAAGCACCAGATCAGCTTGTATCCAGCAATCAACTGCCGGTCGGCAAGCAAATGCCAAAGAGTAATATCATCGCTGTAGCCGAAGATGGTACTCGTTGGGAGTTGCTGAAAAAGCCCAAGGTCGAGTCACGGCTGAATGACTACCTGCTGAATCACCAGGACCTTTCACCATCCAGCAATATCAAGGGCATCATGCCCTATGCAACCTTTGTCAGCTACGATGAGAACAAGCAGTAGATGGCATCTGTAGAGAGCATACGGAATGAGTTCTGTGGCTGTGATTAATCTTCGCCTTGGTCAGACCTGTATGGTCTTCTGCCTCTTTCTGGCAATTTCCCACGCCGTAGCTGCCGCTGATGACCCTTCGCCGAAGGAGTGGCTCGAACGCATGATGGACGCGGTTCAGAAACTCAACTATCAGGGCACCTTCGTCTATCTGCACGACAACCAGCTCGAGAGTATGAAAATCGCGCATGCGGTGCAGGGCGATCGTGTGAGAGAGAGCCTGATGTCCCTGAATGGTACGCCTCGCGAGGTGATTCGTGATGAGGAGTCAGTGACCTGCGTATTACCAGATTCCAATGAGATTTCAGTCGATAGGCGAACCCCGAGCAGCAAATTCCTGAATATCCTGCCGCAGGACCTCGACCAGCTCGATAAACACTACAGTTTTCAGAATATGGGCAAGACCAGGATAGCCAACCGGGAGGCCCAGGTGGTGTTGATCGTACCCAATGACCGTCTTCGTTATGGCTACCGTTTCGCTCTCGATACCGATAGTGGTCTGCCACTGAAATCCGATCTGCTGAACGAACAAGGGGAGTTGGTCGAACAGACAATGTTCACCGAACTGCAGATAGGTGTTGCGGAAATCAGTGAACTCCATAACCGGGAGTCGCTGTTTACCTACCGATTGAAAAGCCACCCCGATGAGACAAATAAAATCCCCCTGTTGAACCCCAGCAAGTGGAAATTCATCGGCTTACCCAGCGGTTTCAGACTCAGCCTGCAGCATCAACTGACAGATATTCAGGGTAGCGATCCCATCGACCAGTATGTGTTCAGCGACGGCCTGAGTTCACTCTCGGTGTTTGTGGAACCGGAAACCAGGGAAGAGGCATTCAGCGGGGTATCACGCCTTGGCGCCATCAACGCCTGGGGTGGCCAGGTTGATGGCTACCAGGTGACGGCCGTGGGGGAGGTGCCTGCAGTGACTATTCTAGGCATTGTACAAGGTATGCAGCTCAAGCAGGCCGATGATTGAAGAACCTGCCACTGTCATCAGTGTTGATGATGGCTATGCAGTAGTAGAGACACAACAACGTGCAGCCTGCGGTGCCTGCGCCAGTGCCAGCAGCTGTAGCACCTCCGTTCTCAGCGGCCTGTTCAAACGCCGACACAATCGATTGCGAGTCTCCAACCCCATTCATGCCAAACCCGGTGCGCGTGTCATTATCGGGGTGGAGGAGAACGTATTTCTGAAAATCTCATTTCTAGTCTATCTGTTACCGCTCGTATGTATGATCGTTATGGCGATACTGATGCAGGCAGTGGCAACACATTTTATGTGGCTGACAGGGGAACTCCCGCAAGTCGTCGGTGGTCTATTGGGCCTGATTAGCGGATTTTTTCTGCTTAGGTTGTTTGCCGGACAGAATCAGGATCAACCAGGTTATCAAGCAGTCATATTGCGTTCGGCTGACACTGCCAGTGTGGATTTTTCCCGGGAGTATGTCGGTTAATCGCCCATCTGCAAACAACCGAAGTTTTTCGTAACTGATATCGGTGCACTTTCATTGAGTTTCTTCCAGGAGCTGTAGCATGAGACTAATTAATATCCCCGTACGCATCTTTACGGTAGTGATGCTGGGACTCATCCTTACTCTGCCTGTTCAGGCCAGAGAGCTGCCGAACTTTGCAGATTTGGCAGAAGAGAACGCACCCTCTGTGGTGAATATCAGTACCAAGCAGAAGGCCATGAGCCGTAATCTGCAACGTTTCAATATTCCCGAACTGGAAGATCTTCCCGAGGGCAGTCCGTTGGGAGAACTGATGAAGAAGTTTTTTGGAAACCATGGTTTTCAAATGCCTGATGAGGGGCCGGAAAAGCGCTCGTTGGGCTCCGGATTCATCATTTCTGATGATGGCTATATTCTTACCAACAACCATGTTGTGGATGCGGCGGACCAGATCCTGGTGCGCATGAATGACCGCAGAGAGTTTGTCGCCGAGGTGATCGGCAAAGACGAGCGTAGCGATATTGCCCTGATAAAGATCGATGCTGAGAATCTTCCGGTGGTGGAAATAGGGGATTCCAAACAGCTTAGGGTGGGTGAATGGGTATTGGCCATCGGATCGCCCTTTGGTTTCGATCATTCGGTCACCGCAGGGATAGTGAGCGCCAAGGGACGCAATCTTCCAAGTGAGAACTATGTGCCTTTCATCCAGACCGATGTGGCTATCAATCCAGGTAATTCCGGGGGGCCTCTGTTCAATCTCGATGGCAAGGTGGTTGGTATCAACTCGCAAATATACAGCCGTTCGGGCGGCTTTATGGGACTCTCATT
Organism: Candidatus Thiodiazotropha sp. CDECU1; assembly: GCF_963455295.1. Taxonomy (NCBI): domain Bacteria; kingdom Pseudomonadati; phylum Pseudomonadota; class Gammaproteobacteria; order Chromatiales; family Sedimenticolaceae; genus Candidatus Thiodiazotropha; species Candidatus Thiodiazotropha sp. CDECU1. The sequence continues at coordinate 2,381,353 of NZ_OY734020.1, read as the reverse complement.
CGCCATCCCCATTGAAATGGCAATCGATGTTGCCGAACAACTCAAGACCCGGGGGCGTGTCACCCGTGGTTGGCTTGGGGTATTGATCCAGGATGTGACCAACGATCTAGCCGATGGATTTGGTATGCAGCACCCTCGAGGCGCATTGATTGCACGGGTATTGCCTGACAGTCCTTCCGAACGGGCGGGATTACAGGTAGGCGACGTGATTCTGGAGTTCAACGGAACCCGGATTGCCACTTCTTCGGAGCTGCCGCCGTTGGTAGGCAGTAGTAATGTGGATAAGCCGGCATCGTTGAAGATTCTGCGCAACGGTAAAACCAAGGAGATCAAGGTCAATATTGGAGAACTGCCGGCGGAAGAGGAGATGGAGTTGGCCAGCAACCAGGCGCCGAAGGTCTCGGAAAACCGCCTCGGACTGATGGTCTCATCGGTCAGTCCTCAACTGCGAAAGCAGCTGCGTCTATCCAATCAGCGGGGTGTGGTGGTCGAATCGGTCACCGGACAGGCTGCCCGGGAAGCCGGTATTCAGCAGGGTGACATCATCATGATGATTAACAAGCAAGAGATTGAGGGTGTAGAACATTTTAATAGACTGGTCAAGGAGTTACCTGCGGATAAAACAGTACCTTTACTGGTGCATCGCAACACCGGGCCGATCTTTCTGGCGTTGCGCGTTCCTGAAGAGTGAGCTCACTTCGCTTCTACTACAGAGAGGGCTGCCATCTCTGCGATGACATGCTGCAGGAACTAGAGCGGTTGCAAACGGAGTGGAGGTTTGAGCTTATCGAGGTCGACATCGACCGCTATCCCGCCATACGGGAGAAGTATCACACCCGGATACCCTTGCTGGAAGATCACCAGGGAAGGTGTCTGAGTGAGTATTTTCTCGATCAGGCGACACTTCTAAGCTATTTGCAGGGCGCTTGATTTGCTATCATTGCCCGTTTGCGGCATCAAGCAACGATTGAAACGCCCCGAGAAGGGGCGTTTCTATTTTTCGATAAGATATTCAGGGCGCTATGGCTGATTTGCAACACATTCGTAATTTCTCGATCATTGCCCACATCGATCATGGAAAATCGACCATTGCGGATCGATTTATCCAGACGTGCGGGGGATTGGCTGATCGGGAAATGGCGGATCAGGTGTGTGACTCCATGGACCTGGAGCGTGAACGGGGCATCACCATAAAGGCCCAGAGCGTAACCCTCGATTATCGGGCTGAAAATGGTGAGACCTATCAGCTGAATTTTATCGATACCCCTGGCCACGTGGATTTCTCCTATGAAGTATCCCGTTCCCTCTCTGCCTGCGAGGGGGCGTTACTGGTGGTTGACGTCGCTCAGGGCGTGGAAGCGCAAAGTGTTGCCAACTGCTATACCGCCATCGAGCAGGGATTGGAAGTGCTGCCCGTGCTGAACAAGATCGATCTGCCTTCTGCGGAACCCGAGCGGGTTATCAACGAGATCGAGGAGATTATCGGGCTGGATGCAGAAAATGCGATTCGGGTCAGCGCCAAAACCGGCCTTGGCATCGATCAACTGCTAGAGCAGCTGGTAGCGACCATCCCACCCCCCTCCGGTGATGCAGAGGCACCTTTGCAGGCCCTGATCATCGATTCCTGGTTCGACTCCTATGTGGGTGTGATCTCGCTTATTCGTGTCATGAATGGCGTGATCAGGCCGAAGGACAAGATGCGCATCATGTCCACAGGGCGGGTTTTCCAGGTGGAAAAGGTGGGTGTGTTCACACCAAAGCAACTCGCCAAGGCACAACTTGGAAGCGGCGAGGTAGGATTTGTCATTGCGGGCATCAAGGAGGTCGATGGTGCCCCCGTCGGTGATACCATCACCCTCGAAAATCGCCAGGCAGCGGCTCCATTGCCTGGCTTCGAGGAGATGCACCCTCGGGTTTTCTCCGGTCTCTATCCTGTCAGCTCAGATGATTATGAGTCCTTGCGGGATGCCCTGCAGAAGCTGCGCCTCAATGATGCTGCGTTGCACTATGAGCCGGAGACCTCACAGGCCTTGGGATTTGGCTTCCGCTGTGGATTCCTCGGCATGCTGCATATGGAGATAGTCCAGGAGCGTCTGGAACGGGAATATGATCTCGATCTGATCACCACCGCACCTTCAGTGGTGTACGAGGTGTTGAAAAACAATGATGAACTGATTCATATCGAGAATCCTGCCGCTTTACCCGATCCGAGCATGATTGCAGAGGTTCGCGAACCCGTGATCATTGCAACGATTTTGGTGCCCCAGGACTATTTGGGCAATGTGATCACACTTTGTATTGAAAAGCGTGGTGCGCAGAAGAATATGCAGTATCTTGCAGGTCAGGTTCAGTTGAGTTACGAATTGCCGATGAATGAGGTGGTGCTGGATTTCTTCGACCGACTCAAGTCGGTCAGCCGGGGGTATGCATCGTTTGAATATGAATTCACCCATTTTCAGGCGGCCCCACTGGTGAAGCTGGATGTGCTGATTAATGGCGAACGGGTGGATGCCCTCTCTTTGATCGTACATAAAGATCAGGCTCAGGGACGCGGCCGTGAGCTGACATCGAAAATGAAAGAGATTATTCCGCGACAGATGTTTGAAGTTGCTATCCAGGCGGCAATCGGCAATAAGATCATCGCACGTACCACGGTCAAGGCGCTACGCAAGAATGTAACAGCCAAATGTTATGGGGGCGATATTACACGTAAGCGCAAACTGCTTGAGAAACAGAAAGCGGGGAAAAAGCGCATGAAACAGGTTGGCAAGGTCGAAATACCACAAGATGCCTTTCTTGCTGTGCTGCAGGTAGGTAAGGATAATTAGCTCTTCAGGAGAGGATTCAACAAAAAATGAATTTTGATTTTCCTACATTTCTTGTTGTCGCCAGTGCCCTGACAGGTGGCATTTGGTTATTGGACAGCATCTTTTTGGCACCGAAGCGCCGTCGCTTGGCGACTGATCAAGGTGTGGACACAGATGAAGTGCCAACTGTCAGAAAAGAGCCTCTGATAGTTGAGTACTCTCGTTCTTTCTTTCCTGTGATATTCGCCGTATTGATACTCCGCTCATTTCTGGTGGAACCGTTTCGTATTCCTTCGGGGTCAATGATGCCGACACTGCTGGTCGGTGATTTTATTCTGGTGAATAAATTCAGCTATGGTATCCGCTTGCCCGTGCTGAACAAGAAAATTATAGAACTTGGCGATCCGCAACGGGGTGATCCGGTTGTCTTCCGCTACCCGAAGCAGCCTTGGGTGGACTATATCAAGCGTGTGATCGCTGTGCCTGGAGATACCATCCATTACCGAAACAAGGTCCTGTATGTGAATGGCAAGACCATGTCTCAAACACCTGTTGGTCGTTATACGGGTGTTGGTAGCGGCGTACGCATGACCGGCGCTATCATGGCCGTGGAAGATCTTGATGGGACTGATCACTCGGTGCTGATCAATCCACTCGCGCCAGACCTGCCCATGGGGTGCCGGGTCTTGAGCCAGGGCCCGATAACGATTCCTGAAGGTCACTATTTCGTAATGGGAGATAATCGGGACAACAGTAACGACAGTCGCTGTTGGGGGCTGGTACCTGATGAGAATCTTGTGGGTAAGGCCTTCGGTATTTGGATGAACTGGGACTCGGAAATTGATGCATTCCCACCAATTGCATGGGAACGTATTGGAAAAGGTATTGAATAGTCATTTTTTAAATCAACTTGCTGAATAGTGTGATATCAGCTATTTGTGCGAATTATTCATGAATTATCGAGGTACCTCGAATGCAATCACTACAGAAACAAAAAGGACTCACTGCTATCAGCATACTGGTGATCCTGATCGTAGCGGGTTTTTTAGTCTATGTCGGGATCAAGATCGCACCTGTCTACATCGATCACTATGCGATTAAATCAACCCTCCAAACGGTGAAAAACGAGCCTTTAGCCGCGCGTAAATCGAAACGGGACATTCGCGATATGATTACCAAAAGGCTCTATATAAACAATATCCGTCATGTCAACCGGGATCACATAAAGATAGAACGCGCTGGTAAGACAACTAAAATTAACGTCGCTTACGAGGAGCGTCGCCACATTGCGTTTAACCTCGCTGTGGTAATGACCTTTGCAGAATCTGTTGAGCTAAGCGCCAATTGAAAGCTGATGTCAATAAGCTGTGTCGAGAACTGGGTTACCGTTTCAAAGATCCACAATTGCTAGAACAGGCACTGACTCACCGCAGTGCCGGCGGAAAAAACAACGAGCGTTTGGAATATCTCGGCGATGCGATTCTGGGCTTTATTATTGCCGACGAACTGTACAACCATTTTCGCGATGCAACCGAAGGCCAGTTGAGCAGATTGCGTTCAAGCCTGGTCAAACGCGACACCCTGGCCGAGGTGGCGCGTGACTTCAAGCTTGGCGACTACCTGCATTTGGGGCAGGGTGAACTGCGTAGCGGCGGACAAAGCAGAGACTCGATTCTGGCAGACGGTGTAGAGGCGATCTTCGCCTCGATCTACCTCGATGGGGGTTACGAGGCCTGTCGCGAGGTGATAGAGACAATTTTCCAGCCACGTTTTGGGAAGATGAACCTGGAGCATCATCGCAAGGACCCCAAGACTGAGTTGCAGGAGTATCTACAGGGGAAAAAGGTTGATTTGCCTGGATATGAGATAGTGAATATCAATGGTGACCCCCATAACCAACTCTTTACCGTCGACTGTGTCGTGACCGGCTTGGGAAAGAAAACTACCGGGCAAGGTTCCAGTAGGAGAAAAGCCGAGCAGGATGCCGCGTCGAGAATGCTGGCGCATTTGAAAGATGAGTAAATCTAAAAACCATTGTGGATATGCTGCAATCGTCGGTAGGCCCAATGTTGGCAAGTCGACGCTTCTGAATCGCCTCCTGGGCATCAGACTGGCCATTACTTCGCACAAGGCGCAAACCACTCGACATACGATCCTGGGCATCAACACCCTCCCTGCAGGGCAGGTGATCTATGTGGATACACCAGGCATCCATGCGCGCAGTGACAATGCCATGAACCGCTATCTCAACCGCACCGCCAAAACTGCGCTGGTGGATGTGGATCTACTGATTTTCGTGGTCGAGGCGTTGAGTTGGACCAGTGAGGATGAAAAGGTGTTGGCCTTGATAAAACAGATCGAAACCCCAACCATAATCGCTGTCAACAAGGTCGATCGTATCAAACAGAAAGAACGCTTATTGCCCTATCTCTCTGACATGGCTGAGCGACATTCCTTTGTTGACATTGTTCCGGTGTCGGCTAAAAATGGCAGAAATCTGGATACACTGCAAGAATTGGTGCTGCGGGCACTGCCGGAAGCTGATAACTTCTATCCAGAAGACCAGTTGACCGACAGACCCGAAAAATTCTTCGCGGCTGAGATGATACGGGAACAGATTACCAGGAGATATGCCAAGGAACTGCCCTACGTGGTGTCAGTTGAAATCGAACGTTTTGAGGAGCTGTCAGGGCTGTATCGAATCAATGCGGTGATCTGGGTTGAAAAGTCCGGGCAGAAGGGAATCCTCATCGGTAAAGATGGGCAGGCCCTCAAGGAAGTGGCTGTCCAGGCGAGAAAGGCGATGCAGCAGTTCTTCGCATGCAAGGTTCACTTGGAACTCTGGGTGAAGGTGAAAAAGAGTTGGTCCAGCGATGAGGCAGCATTAGTTCGTTTAGGTTACGGTGAAACTCAGTAGGGTCTTGATGAATGAATTGAGACCGGCATTTGTCATACATCGGAGAGACTATCGTAATACCAGCCTGTTATTAGAGCTCTATCTCGCCGATCAGGGGAGGTTGCCGGCGATAGCCCGCGGTGCCAAATCCGGTCGTTCCACACGTGCGATGTTATTGCAACCATTCTCCCCGTTGCGGGTTTCATTGAGTGGTAGGGGTGAGGTCAAGAGCCTTACCCAGGTAGAGCCGGATGGTCGCCCTTATCGATTGCAGGGAGAGAGGATCTATTGCGGTATCTACCTGAATGAGCTATTAACCCGACTATTGCAGCGAGGGGACCCCAATCCAACCCTGTATGTCAATTATCAATATACACTAGACAGACTTGCCTCCGGGGAGTCACCCGATCAATGTTTACGTGATTTCGAGGTCTGTCTCATAAAGGAATTGGGCTATGGCATGTTGTTGGATCGCACCGCAGATACGGATCAACCGATAGAGTCGGAGCAGACCTATGATTATCATATAGAACATGGCCCTGTGTTGGCCCAAGGTGGCGCTGAATCAGATGCTGGAATTCATGGGCGGACACTGATTTGTCTGCATCGTGGTGAGCGGCTGGATGAGCAGGGGAAGGCAGAAGCAAAACAGTTGATGCGACGGGTCATCAGCTATTATCTGGGGGACAGGCCCCTTAAAAGCAGAGAACTATTTCAATCCTTGAAATAGCCCTGGATTACCTTAAGACCTCTAGATGAAGGTTCTAACTGAGATGAACAAAGACGAGATTTTACTGGGTGTCAATATCGATCATGTTGCGACCTTGCGCCAGGCCCGCGGGACCCGCTATCCGGAACCTGTCCAAGCGGCACTGGTTGCTGAGCAGGCAGGTGCAGATGCCATCACCCTGCATTTACGGGAGGATCGCAGACATATCCAGGATAGGGATGTGGAGATTTTAAACGATATGCTACAAACTCGGATGAATCTTGAGATGGCTGCAACATCGGAGATGGCCGCCATCGCGACTCGATTCAGCCCTCATGATTGCTGTTTGGTGCCGGAAAAGCGTGAAGAGTTGACCACAGAGGGTGGTTTGGATGTGGCCGGCAATCTTGACTATATGACCGACTATTGCGGTGAACTCGATGATGCCGGCATCCGGGTATCACTCTTTATCGATGCTGATCACAAGCAGTTAGAGGCCGCCAGGGAGACCGGTGCGCCTGTGGTTGAAATACATACTGGCCACTATGCCGATGCGGTATCGGACCGAGCCAGACGCGCCGAACTGGAACGGATTATCAAAGCTGTAGAATATGGAAACAGCCTTGGATTACAGGTTAATGCCGGTCATGGGCTTGATTATCACAATGTCAAAGCCGTGGTGGACATCGCTGGCATAACAGAGCTGAATATTGGACATGCCATCATTTGTCGTGCACTTTTCTTTGGTCTGGATCGTGCGGTAAAAGAGATGAAGGCGCTATGCCGTACTATGACTGATGACTAGATTTGTCATTTGATCAGTTAGTGAGTTGTGTGCGCATCACAATTGCCAGGACTACCAGAACCAAGGTAGCAATCCAAACTGCAATGTAGATTCTCATGGCCCGCTTGGCCTTGGTCTTTTCGGCCCAGGTGCGGGGCTGGATTCCCTTGACCAAAAATACCAGTTTGGCAGCCAGATTGACGCACACGATATTGGCCACGAGTAAGAGCGCCGCTCCCATCGCCAAGTCCGCTCGCCAGTGACCCAGGGTCAGGCCAACCGCAGCGGCTGGCGGTAGCAGGGCGACCGCCACCATGACACCGACCAATACACTCGGAAGCCCGGTGGTGAGTGAGAGTGCCGCGGCTGCTCCCGAGGCAAGGGCAAGGGCGAGTGAGTCCATGCCGACCTCTGTACGTGCGAGTAGTTCAGGGCTGCCCAGGCCAAAGGGCCAAAGTACCCCAATGACAAAGGAAAAACCGATAGCGATAACGGTACCTGTGAGTAAGGATTTGAGGGAGTTCTTCATCAGGTGAACATCCCCCAATGCAGTGCCCAAACCAAAAGCAAGATTGGGACCCAATAGGGGGGCAATGACCATTGCGCCGATGATCACCGCAACATTGTCTTTCACCAGGCCGATTGCCGCGACTATGGTGGATAGGATGACGAGAATGACAAAGTTAGTGTCAAGGCGGGCATTTTTATCAACTGCAGCATACATGGCTTCCCGCGTCGAAGTGGCGGAGTCTTCCTCTCTCTCCTGGTCGGTCCTTGCCCTGGGCAGGGTGGCATCAACGGGAAATACGATGATGCGGGCGGTTGATTGAGCGCCAAGAATGTTCTGCAGTGCGTCGAGAACGGGTTGCACGTTCTCATCAGTGACCAGCATACGTATCGGTTGCCTGCCATCCTCTCCCTCCTGCCCAAGCCTGAAATCCCTTGCCTTGTACTTCTCCGCAATAATGGAAATCGTCGGTTGGCTGCTGGCTTTCGCGATAACCTCTATCAGTTTCATTTCTTGTGTTTACTCATATCAAAAGCGAAGAAAATGATTTAACCGCAAATGAACGCGAATTACCGCATAATTTACGCCAATGTGATTGTTTTTTACATACGGCATGCGCGCAACAGGAGATGGCCTGGATTGTCATTTGATGGTTTATTGATCTTTTACCGGTATCTCTATCAGCTCTGTGCAGATAGGCGCCAGGTCTAGTGGGCCAAGCGGGAAGTTCTGTAATTCTCAGAGCCCCGCAAAGGGATCAAGGCAAGGCGCGCTTCGCGGGGAATGGCAGGCCCTTTCCAAGAAGCGCAACGCTGAATTGATCCCTTTGCGGGGCTCCCCATGGGCCAGCCCACAAGCCAAGCTGACCGTGTTGTGCTCACTTGAATTGGCTACGGCCAGTCCTGCGCTCGCACGCCTTGTCACCTTGGCTTGTGGACTGGCTGAGAGTTACAGAACTTCCCGCTTGGCCCACTAGGCCTGTCGAGTTGCGCAAATGCGTGGCGCGTTGTTTCAAAGTGGCCAGGGTCGGGGGGCGCGATAGGCTGCAAAACAGGATCATGTTACTCATATCTGGCACGTCATATATCAAGATCCATGGAAAAGTCTTACGCATCCTGACTAGCACCTCAACCACTTCTGATTTTGATCTTGGCAGCAGATTGACAGCAAACACACCCTGTTTATTTAACCCACGAGCTGCATGCATTATAAAATCTGCGGAGAGATAAGAGCTGGCACTTTCCTGACCGGGATAGACGTCGGATATCAATATGTCAAAATTTTGCTGATTGACCTCGAGATAGTGCTGCGCCGGCATCTGCATGACCCTGTGGCTTGAGGGTATGTGGAAATGTTGTTTGGTGAGCTCAATCAATTTGGCGTCTATCTCGACTGAAACCAACTCCATCTCGGCAAATTGCGACAAAATAAATCTTTCAATCGATCCTGAACCCAAACCCAGGTTGAGGAGTTTATTTGGTCGCTGGGAAAACAGGAGTGAACAAATCAGCCCTTGAATGTAGCTTAGTAGCGGGTAAGCAGGCTCATCCAGCAGCATTACTGATTGAATCGAACCGTCAGCAAAGCGGATCCAGCGTAAGCCGTCATACTCATAAATCTCGTATCCAACTGGATTCACCGCTTGTGCCGTTACTTTTTTTGCGGGAACAGTGAGAAGCTGCTCAATGTTGATGCTGTATTGCACTGTCTTGAGCATGAGTCTCTCTACGGCGATGGGTATTGCGACTCCCTGAGGGAGGATGGGATTATAAAAACTATGTTGATTGGTTATCCATTGATGTAACTAACCAATTGTTCGATGACGAATTGCTGTTCTTCGATAATCGCTTTCACCAGATCGCCGATTGATATAATACCGATAAGCTCGTCATCCTGCATGACCGGCAGGTGACGGATACGTTTTTCTGTCATGATTGCCATGCACTCTTCAGGGGTCTGTCTAGGGTTGATCACTACAACCTGGCTGGTCATGATCTCCTTTACCTGGGTCTCTTTCGATGTGCGGCCCTTGAGAATGATATTGCGGGCATAATCACGCTCGGAAAAGAGCCCTGCGACCTTTTCGTTTTCTATAACGACCAGCGAACCGATACCTTTGTCAGCCATCAATTTCAAGGCATCGAATACTGACGCATTGGGTTCGATAGTTTCTACGCCATGCCCCTTTCGTTGTAAGAGTTGATTCACTGTTTGCATATCTCTGCCTCCTGTGGGTGTTTTTTTAGTTTGTCCCTGATCCCTTACTATCCTGGATTCCCCATAATAATAGATCATCAATCCCATGAAGAGGGAAATCAGTACTGCGTTCAGATGTTGAATCAGGGTAAAATCCCGGTTATGAGATACAAAACCATTGAAGAATTTGTCGGTAATACACCCCTGGTCAGACTACAGCGCCTGCCTGGTGAAAGCAGTAATACCCTGCTGGTAAAGCTGGAGGGGAATAATCCCGCCGGTTCGGTCAAGGATAGGCCTGCAGTCAGCATGATCAGTCATGCTGAGGCACGCGGAGATATCAAGCCCGGTGATACCCTGATCGAAGCCACCAGCGGTAACACGGGGATTGCCCTGGCAATGGCGGCTGCAATCAAGGGTTATCGGTTGATCCTGGTGATGCCGGAGCATATGAGTCTGGAGCGGCGCGCAGTGATGCGGGCATTCGGCGCTGAGTTGGAGCTGACCCCTAAGGAGGGCAGTATGGAGGCTGCCATCGACAAGGCAAGGGCGCTGGAGGCGGCCGGCAGGGGGTTGATTCTGGATCAGTTTTCCAACCAGGATAATCCCCAGGCCCATATAGAGGGCACCGGCCCCGAGATCTGGCGGGATACCAATGGTGAAGTGACTCACTTCGTCAGTGCCATGGGCACCACAGGCACGATAATGGGTACCTCAACCTATCTCAAACAGCAGAATGAAGCGATCGAAATCGTTGGCGTTCAGCCCATGGAGGGTTCAAATATACCTGGAATTCGCCGTTGGCCTGAGGCCTATCTGCCAAAGATCTTCGATGCCTCCAAGGTTGATCGCATTATCGATGTATCTCAGACGGATGCGGAAGAGATCACACGCCAGTTGGCGGCCAAGGAGGGGATTTTCGCCGGCATCTCGTCCGGTGGAGCCGTTGCCGCGGCACTGAAACTATCCACCATGGTGGAGAATGCGGTAATTGTTTCTATCATCTGCGACAGGGGAGACCGCTACCTCTCCACCGACGTTTTCCCCAGCAGCTGAAATGGGGCGTAGACGCAGACGTAAGCCACTCCCAACGGAGCCGGTTGAAGCAGAGATCGAATCCTTGACCCAAGATGGAAAAGGTGTGACCCACATAGAGGGAAAGGCGACCTTTGTGTATGGTTCGCTGCCTGGGGAACGGGTGCGTTTCCTCTATACCCGCCGGCAGCGCAAATACGATGAGGGCAGGGTGGTGGAAGTCATGCAGCCCTCATCACAGCGAGTCGAACCCCGTTGCAGTCAATTCGGTATTTGTGGGGGTTGCAGCCTGCAGCATCAAAAACCGGAGGCCCAGGTAGCGAGCAAGCAACAGGCCATGCTGGATGCCTTGAAGCATATCGGTAAGGTGGCGCCTGATGAGATACTCGCCCCGCTGCTTGGGGAGTCGGTCTGGGGCTATCGCCGCAAGGCCCGCTTGGGAGTGCGTTATGTGCCGAAGAAGGGTGGCACCCTGGTGGGATTTCGCGAACGGGGCTCCTCCTTCGTTGCCGATATCGATGAGTGCCATATCCTGCATCCCCGGGTCGGCGAGCTGTTGCCCCAGCTGAGTGCACTGATCGATCAGTTGTCGATACGTGATCAAATCCCCCAGATCGAAATGGCCATGGGTGATGAGGAGTGCATTCTGATCTTTCGCATGCTCTCGGCGCCCTCTGACGATGATCTTATGAAACTTGCCATATTCGGTCCGCAGCATCGGATAGCCGTCTATCTCCAGGAAGGCGGACCGGAGACCATCCGTCCATTGGATTTTGAACCCACAACCCTCAGCTATGGCCTGTCCGATTTTGATCTGCAACTAGATTTTCTGCCGAATGACTTTACCCAGGTGAATACGGATATCAATCGCCAGATGATAAAGCGGGCGATCGCATTGCTCGGGTTGCAGGCCGAAGACCGGGTGTTGGATCTGTTTTGCGGGCTTGGCAACTTCACCCTGCCGTTGGCGCGTTCTGCCGGGCATGTCACAGGTGTCGAGGGTGATAGCGGGCTGGTCACCCGGGCCAGAGAGAATGCATTACGCAACGGCATCGACAATGTTACCTTCTTTACTGCTAATCTTTACGGGGAATTGGATAATGAACCCTGGCTCATGCAGCAGTTCAATAAGGTGTTGCTTGACCCACCCCGGAGTGGTGCGGTGGAGATACTCGAGCACCTGCCCAAGCTGGGTGCTGAACGTATCGTCTATGTCTCCTGTTATCCGGGAACCCTGGCGCGGGATGCCGGTATACTGGTACATGATCTCGGTTATCGTCTGATGAGTGCTGGTGTGATGGATATGTTCCCGCACACCGCCCATGTGGAGTCTATCGCACTCTTTGAGAAGGGCTGATCCCGCTGTCGATGATTTCAAGGTGAATGATATATGGCTTTAGAAATTGAGCGTAAGTATCTGGTAATCAATGATAAATGGCGTGATAGTGTTGTCAGGGAGTCGGTCATGAAGCAGGGTTACCTGGCCAATGTTCCCAACGCCAGCGTACGCGTCAGGGTGGCGGATAATAAGGCTCGATTGACCATCAAAGGGAGAAGCGAGGGTATCAGCAGAAGTGAGTTTGAATACCCCATACCGCTGCAGGATGCACAGGAGATCCTGAATGGCCTGGTTGCCGGCGCATTGATCGAAAAGGTACGTTATCAGGTCAGGTGCGGTGAGCATGTATGGGATCTGGATGTCTTTGATGGGGCCAATCGTGGCTTGATTGTCGCCGAGGTGGAACTGGGCTCTGAGGAGGAGGCGTTTCAGATGCCGGAATGGGCGGGTGAGGAGGTCTCCTCGGATAGCCGCTACTACAATGCAAGCCTGGTCACTCATCCCTATTGCGATTGGTAGCGGATCAGATGTTGGCATGGCGTCAGCTTACAACCCTGCTGTTGATGCCACTCTTTCTCCATGCCTGCTCCACATCAGAGGTGGATGATTCGATACGCATGGGTCTGGCATCGGCGCCCATTACCCTGGATCCCCGCTATGCCACCGATGCCACGTCAGAACGGATTAACAGGCTCCTCTATCAACGCCTGGTGGGTTTCGATGAGCAGAGTATGCCAGTTCCGGATATCGCCGATTGGCAACGCTTGTCTTCACATCACTATCGCTTTCGTCTGAATCCCAAGGCCGGTCGTTTCTCCCATGGGCCAGCCTTGACTGCTGATGACGTAATCGCGACCTACCAGTCTGTCCTGGATGAAAACAATACATCACCGAAACGTTCGGCACTCACGCTGATCGAGAGCCTATCCAAGGTTGATGAATCGAGCGTCGATTTCAAACTATCGCGGGCAGACCCCCTGTTTCCCGCCTATCTGACCCTGGAAATTCTTCCCGCGGATCTGATCGCCGGCAATCATGACTTCACTCAACAACCGGTAGGCAGCGGTCCTTTCTCCTTGCATGCCTGGCCAGTGGCGGGAAAACTCGTGTTACAGCGAAGAGACGACAAGCAGATGTTTGAGTTCCTGGAGGTGAAAAACCCGACAGTAAGGGTTTTGAAGCTACTCAGGGGTGAGATAGATATGCTGCAGAACGATATCTCGCCGGAACTGATCGGATACCTGGAATCCCAACCGGCGATCCAAATAGCACGTCGCCATGGAAGTAACTTCACCTATATCGGCTTCAATCTCAGGGATCCCCATATCGGAGACTCCAGGGTGCGCCAGGCCATTGCCTATGCCATCGACCGGCAGGCAATCATCGAACATGTCATGCATGGCGCGGCGCGCCAGGCTGAAGCACTCTTGCCGCCTGAGCATTGGGCAGGTGCGGCCTCATTGATGGCGCATGGCCATGATCCCGGGAAGGCAGTCTCGTTACTGACCGAGGCAGGATATGGCGCTGAAAATCCGTTGCGCCTGGTCTACAAGACCTCCAGTGATCCCTATCGAATACGGCTTGCCACAGTGATTCAGAGTCAACTCAAGGCGGTTGGCATCGAGGTTGAGTTGCGAAGCTATGACTGGGGCACGTTTTTTGGTGATATCAAAGGAGGAAACTTCCAGCTCTACAGCCTGAGTTGGGTCGGCATCCGCACCCCGGATATCTTCAGATATATCTTTGCCAGTGACTCACTGCCCCCCGCGGGTGCCAATCGTGGGCGCTATTCCAGCCTGGCAGTCGACCGGTTGCTGCAGCAGGTTGAATCGGCTGGTACCCTGGAGAGGCAGGCGAATCTCTACCATCGGATACAGCAACAAATTCATCAGGATCTGCCCTATGTCCCACTCTGGTATGAGGCGCAGGTGTCGGCGTCGAATCCGAGGATCAGCGGCTATCGATTAATGGCGGATGGCAACTATGACGGACTTGGATTGGTAAGGCTCAGGCAGTCACAGGAAGCAAGAGATGCCCAGATTGCAGCTGCGTATTGATCTCTCCCGGCAACGTTTGGTCTGTTGCGAGGCTGAGCGGGTGGTTAAATCATATCCTGTCTCCACGGCGCTGAACGGCCCAGGCGAGATCTGCGGCAGTGGTTGTACGCCGCGGGGGAAACACCGCATCCGCTTAAAGATCGGAGAGGGCTGTCAGGAGAATACGGTGTTTGTTGCAAGACGCCCCACCGGGGAGTGTTTCAGCGATGCGCTGGCGGCCAGCGAGCCGGAGCGCGACTGGATCCTGACCCGCATTCTATGGCTGACCGGGATTGAAACGGGAAAAAACCGGGGAGGGGATGTGGATAGCTTGCGCAGATTCATCTACATCCACGGTACCCCGGAAGATCAACCGATGGGCATAGTCGCTTCTCACGGTTGTATCAGGATGCGCAACCAGGACCTGATCGATCTGTTCGATCGGGTTGAGAATGGCACCCTGGTGGAGATCGTCGAATAGTGGCCGGGTTCATCTTCTCGCGCCTTCTGAGCGCGCTCCTCGTCATGCTCGGCGTTGTGTGTCTGGTTTTCATGCTCATTCACCTGGTCCCGGGCGATCCCGTGGATGTGATGCTGGGCGAGTCGGCGATAGCGGCGGATCGTGAGGCGCTGCGCACTAGCCTGGGACTGGATCGGCCGCTGGCGGTTCAGTTGAGTGACTACCTGCAAGGGGTCGCGGTATTGGATCTGGGAAATTCACTGCATGCCAGGCAACCCGTGTCAGCGCTGCTGGCCAGCCGCATCCCGGCGACCCTGGAACTGGCCTTTGCGGCGCTCGTCGTCACCCTGGTGATTGCGCTACCTCTGGGTATTCTGGCTGCCGTGAATCGGGGAGGTATGGGGGATTGGGGGGCCATGGGTTTCTCCATGCTGGGTCTTTCGATCCCCAATTTCTGGCTTGGTCCGATGCTTATTCTCTGCTTCTCTTTATGGTTGGGTTGGACGCCGGTAAGCGGTAGAGAAGGTCTAAGCAGCCTGATTCTGCCTGCCCTGACCCTGGGTACGGCCTTTGCCGCGATTCTGGCGCGAATGGTGCGCAGCAGCCTGTTGGAGGTGTTGGGGGAGGATTTCATTCGTACCGCAAGGGCCAAGGGATTGGATGAGACCAGGGTCATCTGGCGCCATGCCATGGGGAACGCCTGGTTGCCGGTGATTACCCTGCTGGGCCTGCAACTTGGGGCTTTGTTGGGAGGGGCTGTGGTTACCGAGGTGGTGTTCGACTGGCCGGGTATCGGTTCCCTGATGATCGAATCCATTCAGAAGCGGGACTACCCGGTGGTACAGGGGTGTGTCTTGTTCATCAGCCTGGCCTATGTGCTGGTCAACACATTGACCGATATCCTGTATGGCCTGGTGGATCCGCGTATCCGCGCTGGCGGCGGCAGATGATTCGACGCTGGTTACCCTATCTGCTGATCTCACTCTGGGGCGTGGCCGCGTTTATCGGACCATGGTTCAATGAGTCTGCCAACCTGATCGATCTGGAAAAGATTCTGCAACCTCCCGCGCCATCCGGCCTGCTGGGATACGATGACCTGGGGCGACCCATCCTCATGCGCCTGGTGGCAGGTGCCCAGACATCCTTTCTTGTGGCAGTTGGCGTGGTGGGCCTCTCCGCCATTGTCGGCACCGCGATCGGCCTGTTGGCCGGCTATCATGGCGGCTGGCTCGATCTCCTGTTGGTGAGAGTGATCGATGTCTTTCTCGCCTTTCCCGGTATCTTGTTGGCGATTGCCCTGGCCGGTGTCATGGGGCCGGGCATAGACAACCTGATCATTGCCCTTTCGGCGGTGGGCTGGGTAGGGTATGCGCGTCTCAGTCGCGGTCAGGTGTTGTCGTTGAGGAATCGGGATCATGTTACGGCGGCAATCGCCCTTGGCAGTTCCCAATGGACAATCCTCACCAGACACCTGCTTCCCTTGTTGCTTGCTCCCTTGATTGTGGAAGCCACATTCGGCATGGCCGGGATGGTCATCGCCGAGGCGGGGCTATCCTTTCTTGGCTTGGGGGTTCAGCCGCCCTACGCCTCCTGGGGAAGCATGATTCGCGACGGCGCCAGCTACATGTTGATGGCGCCGCATATGGTGCTTGCGCCCGGGGTGGCGATTATGCTGGTGGTGTTGTCACTCAATCTGTTGGGGGATCGTCTGCGGGACTATCTGGATATTCGTCTCGGTTACTGAACCAAAAAAGTCGTGAAGAACAGGGCCTTCAGTTCATTCTTCCCACTCAGCTCCTGCATCAGTTTACCGATGGCCGAAAGGGCCTTTTTACGCAGCGCCTCCTTACCACTTGGGGTTTTGATACTCTTTCCATCCTGTTCAGACAGTAGCAGCAGCAAGCTATGGCGGATAGCCGGACCATGTAGATTGAGTTCCTCGAGAAAGAGCTCATCGTTGGTCATCAACTGGACATCGCAGCGAATATACTTTCCCCCACTCGCCAGGTTTGCGGTCAGGGAGGGTTTCACCTGATAGTAGCTGATGACCGGTGTCGCCTCTTCGGTCTCTTCCGCTTCCGCTTCCTCATCCTCTGCGAACAGCGGTGGAGTAACGAGCATCATCAATGCAAGTAGTATCTTGAATGAACGCATGTTTTTACCTACACACAATAGACTGGTTTCCTCTGCACCTATGTTTGCGGCATACTGCCAGAATTATTGAGTCCTGAGGGTCCTGGTTTAGGAGAAATGACAGACATTGTCACGACATAATCTGACTTTGGAGATGCCGATTTACTGCCTATTCCACAGAAATATTTCATCACTGGTTAGTGATCTGCAATCGATCCAGGTTGCAGGAGTGTGTAGATGAGTCTGGGGCCGGTGATGCTGGACCTGGAGGGGACATCCGTTGCGTCGGATGAGGAGCGGCTATTGGCCCATCCTGCGGTAGGAGGCGTGATTCTCTTCTCCCGCAACTACGACTCCCTGGGTCAGCTACAGGCACTCTGCGATCAGATTCACAGCTTAAGAAATCCCCACCTCCTGATTGCTGTGGATCAGGAAGGCGGACGTGTACAGCGTTTCAGAGAGGGGTTTACGTCGCTTCCACCGGCTGCCTGGTATGGTGAGCAGTATCAGAACAACACTCAACAGGGCCTGGAGTCGGCACAACTGGGCGGCTGGGTGATGGCCGCCGAGTTACGTGCCTGTGGCGTGGATTTCAGTTTCGCCCCGGTGCTCGATATAGGTTTTGGCATCAGTGATGTAATCGGTGATAGGGCATTCTCTTCAAAACCCGATATCGTCGCCCGCTTGGCAAAGGCGTGGATGCAGGGTGTCCATCATGCGGGTATGGCGGTCGTGGGTAAACATTTCCCCGGTCATGGTGGCGTGACAGCCGATTCCCACCTGGCCCTGCCAGTGGATCAACGCCGCTTCGAAGATCTTGAGATGGAGGATCTTCGTCCGTTTGAAAACATGATTCATGCCGGTATGGAGGCGATCATGCCGGCGCATGTCATCTACGCGCATATCGACCAACAGCTGGCGGGATTTTCATCATTCTGGCTACAGAGGGTGTTGCGTAGGCAGTTGGGGTTTCAGGGTGTGATCTTCAGCGATGATCTCAATATGGCCGCAGCCCAGGAGGCGGGTGGTTATGGGGATCGCGCTACGGCCGCCTTGTCGGCGGGTTGCGACATGGTCCTGGTATGCAACAATCGACCGGCGGCGATTGAGATATTGGATCGCCTGAAGGAATATGATGACCCGGCCGCCCATGTACGGTTGGTGAGAATGCATGGTCGAAAAAGTCAGACCATGCAGCAACTCCATCTGGATCCCCAATGGAGGCGTGCCGTTAATCGATTGTCAATGGCACCTGAAGAGATTAATCTGGATCTGGGACTGGAATAGACATACATCGCTATTGACGGTTGAACCGATTAGCTAATTGGAAGTGAATCCACAATGACTATCACTGCACAGCAGGCGGCCGACGTACTGGCTACTGCCGATAAGATCTACACACCCGCAGAGATCGAGCATACACTCGATCGCCTGGCGATGGAGATAACAGGGAAACTGTCGGGCGAGGATCCACTGGTGCTGTGTGTGTTGAATGGTGCGCTGATACCTACCGGGCATCTGTTGACGCGTCTCAATTTTCCTTTACGCCACGATTACATTCACGCCACCCGGTACCGGGGCAACACCAGCGGTGCTGAATTGGAGTGGATCGGACGGCCGAGCACCACCTTGGAAGGAGAAACTATCCTCGTGGTGGATGATATCCTGGATGAGGGCGTTACCCTCTCTGCCATTGTGGAGGCCTGTCATAAGGCTCGGGCAAAACAGGTGTATAGTGTTGTTTTAGTTGAAAAATTACATAATCGCGGGGTTGGCTTCATGGCTGATTTCGTCGGTATGACAGTGGAAGATCGATATGTTTTCGGCTTCGGTATGGACTACATGGGATACCACAGAAATCTGCCAGGGATCTATGCTGTAGCTAGTGGTTAGTGTTTACCCTAATGTGTTATGCTAAAAATTGAGGGTATTTCCGGGTGTTAATACCTCAGAAAAATCTTGTAAAATTAGGCATCTATTGCCATTTTGAATAAATGGTGAAAGCTTGTTAGTTGGTCGCTTAACCTGACAAAAGATCGGGTAGCGTAATCAGATTTTCGGGGTTACTTGTACCTGCAATTCAAAGTACAGGGGGCTACCGATACAAAGGAGAATGGAAAGTGACAACAATTGAAAACCTGAAGGGCAGTCATACTGATATTCAAGATATCATCAGTGATCTCAGGGCCATGATGACCAAGGAGCAGTTGAGCATACGTCCAAACGCGATGACAACCCACAAGATGATCTGTGATCTTGCGGAAAAGATGAAGCTGCATATGTCTGAACAGGATCGAGGCATCTACCCCGATTTATTGACCCACAATGATCCAAAATTGAAATCGATGGCCTGGGGATTTCTGAATGGCCAGAAACCGATGAGAAAGCAGTTTGAGCAGTACCACGGCCGCTGGCTGAAGAACTGCGACTTCAATTTTACTGATGAGTTCATTGCCGATACATTTGAGATCTTTGACATGATCGAAGACCGTATACAGCGCGAAGAGACGATCCTGATACCAACACTAGAAAAGTCAGGGGTCTTTGCCCAGGCAGTATAATTAATTCAGGATACTAGGAGGAGATTGTAGAGGGGGTGAAATATCACCCCTTTTTTTTTGTTTCAAACTCCAAATCATGTTAGCCACTCCTACTGTTAGTATTCCTTGCTGTATTTTGCGTAGCATCTGTTGCGCAGAAGCACTAATATACCTCCTCGAATCACCAGCGATTCATGTTTGTTCCAACAACCCATGTGGAGGTAACTAGTGGGCGGAATATCGACGAGATGTTGCGCATGACTGACGCACTGCAATTCAACGAGATCCATGGTGAGGTCTGTCCCGCCGGTTGGAAAGAGGGGGATGCAGGCATGCAGGGGACCCCTGAAGGCGTTGCTGACTATTTAGCGGGACATGCTGAAGGTTTGTAGATAATGACAAAGCTGGCCATCATTGGTGGAACCGGGCTGGATGAGATACCGGACCTTGAGATCACCCATCGTGAAGTCTGCCATACGCCATTCGGAGAACCGTCCGCGGCGTTGACCCATGGCAGCATTTCCGGACACGAGGTTGTGTTTCTACCCCGTCATGGCGCCTCCCACATGATCCCTCCTCACCTGGTGAACTACAGGGCAAACCTGTGGGCATTGCGGCATGTGGGCATTGAGACGATTCTTGGTGTTGCCGCCGTAGGAGGGATTGGATCGGAAATGGCCCCGGGTCGTATCGTCATACCCGATCAGATAATCGATTATACATTTGGCCGTGAGCACACGATATTCGATAGTGACCTGAGCCATGTGACCCATATCGATTTTACACGGCCCTATTGCGAGGAACTGCGTCAGGATTTGATAGAGGCGGGACGACTCAGTGGGATGAATCCAGTGGCAGGCGGGACCTATGGGGCAACCCAGGGACCAAGACTGGAGACGGCTGCGGAAATCATCCGCATGGAAAGGGATGGATGCGATATGGTTGGTATGACCGGGATGCCGGAAGCCGCCTTGGCCAGGGAGTTCAATCTTTGTTATGCGTCATGCGCCGTTATTTCGAACTGGGCGGCGGGCAAAATGGATCAATCCATCAGTATGAGCGATATTGAAAAGAACCTGATTCAGGGAATGGAACGGGTAAAATCTCTGCTCGTGGAGTTGCTCGGATTACGTGCCCGGTAATCATTGATTGAATGGCGTTATTATATAGAGTGCGGTTAGATATAATATATAAATCAAACAAAAACAATACGTAAAGTGTATTATCTTATCTTGATTCTATGTAATGGGCCGGTCGCCAAACGGGGATGACTAGGCACGGGTTAAGGGGTCACTGAAGACCACCGAGATGCCATGTTTACGTTGTTGGTCCTGGCCAAAAATGAAACAGCGCGGTAACGTGCCGGCAATCCTCAACCGAGTCAACGAGCGGTAGACGGAATCCTGGCTTGGAGATCGCATCAAGGACGCCGGGGAGAGGGGTAATCTGCAATCGGCTCCCGATGCCAATAAGTTGATAAATCTATTTTGAGACACCATCCTGGATTAGGTTAGAATGTGGTGGATATAATTTGCGTGCCGCAGAGGAATTAACATGGCTGACGAGACTAGCAAAACTGAAGAAAAAGCAGAGAAGGATCCGGTACCTGAGACAGTGACAGTCAAAAAGAAGGTTGCCAAAAAGAAGAGTGCTAAGAAGAAGGTCGCCAAGAAAAAAGCGACGACAAAGAAAAAAACTGTAGCTAAAAAGAAGGTGGAAGCTAAAAAAACAGCGCCCAAACAGAGTGCTAAATCAGCAACACCAACAGCCGTTGCAGCCGCCAGCGCAACAGCACCCAAACCGAGTGCATCCGCTGGCAGCAAGCCAGCTCCATCGAATGTCACTATTGTTTCTGAGCTGAAAAAAGATACCAAACCGGAGGATTCATCGATGACAACCGATTCAAAGAGCGCAAGTGGCTTTTGGCTAAAAGTCGTCTTCTGGCTCGTCATCATAATATTGGGTTTTATGTACATCAGATCGTTGGCCAATAATCCGCCATCCGAAACAACGGCCACAACCGAAGAACAAGAGGCAGTGGAGACATCAACCACAGCAGACTCATCTGCTGCAGACGAGGCTGCTGTTGAGGAGAGCGCCACCGCAGCTTCCGGCGGTGGTCTTGAATCCGGATACAGTGTCAGCGAATCTCAACAGCAGGCCATGGCTGAATCAGGCACGGCCGAGGTTGAGGAGCAGACTGCCGCTGCAAGCCAGACAAGCGCTGGGACTGATGCCACACAAGCGCCGGTTGCTGCTGCAGGAGACGAAGCGACAGCATCCGAAACCCCAGCGGCATCCACCGCACCTGAGCAGGAGACATTGCAGTCGATACGTGATCTGCACGCTGAGTCAGTGAGCAAAATACTCAAGGAGTTCGATGAACTTCGCGATGCCACCAGGGCAGAGATGGAGGCCATGCGGAACCGGATACAGGCAGAACGGGAGTTACAGGAAGCGATGGCACCGCCACCCGCATGGAGCAGGCGCGGATATACGCCTTATGGCGGCTATCCACCAGCACGGCAGGGCTATACACCCTACAACCAACGGTAGTAAAAAAAAACGGGCGCCTGGCGCCCGTTTTTACGTCTTGATGTAACTCGCTCTGGACGAGCGGAGTTAGTTGAGATGGGCCAACGCCGGATCGTAGTCAGGTTCCTGTACGATCTCAGGTACCAGCTGGGTATAGAGCACTTTGTTTTCTTCATCCAGCACCACCACGGCGCGGGCACAGATACCGGCCAGCGGTCCATCTGTTATCAGCACCCCGTAATCCTTGGCAAAGTTACGATTGCGCATCATCGACAGCGAGATGACGTTGTCGATGCCCTCCGCGCTGCAGAAACGGCCTTGAGCAAAGGGGAGGTCGGCGGAGATGACCAGTGCCACCGAGTTGCTCTTATCGCCCATCGCCTGATTGAATTTAACCGTCGATGCGGCACAGACGCCAGTATCGAGACTGGGAACGATGTTCAGCAGTTTCCGCTTGCCGGCATAGTTGCCGAGAGAGACATCCGCAAGATCGGCGCCCGCCAAAGAGAAATCTGGTGCCTCTGAGCCTACCGCCGGGAGATCGCCGTTGGTATTGATCTGGTTACCTTCTAAGGTGATTGTCGCCATTTTTCTATCCTATATTTTTGTCGATATGAAACTATGAGAATCTTAACACTTGGATTGTATTGTTATATGAGGAAGGGGAAAACCCTAAATTGATACAGTTACTTGCCGAAGGCCTCTCTTCGGGGCAGCCTTCAGCTCAAATCCACACCTGGTCATTCAATGGGATAGGATTTCTTTGTAAACAGCGGGTGTAACCTCTTGTGTGATTAAGAGGATGTTTTGTTGCAGGGGATCCGACAGCTTCCGGATATCATCAATGTTGATAATCTCTTCAAAAGATGGGATTCCGGATATCTCTGTATTTTGAATGATGATGTCGTCGGGAGGTAGAAGGGTTCTCAGGGGGCAGGAGATGATGATCACCGGCAGTTCCCCCAGCTCTTCATGATGGGTGGTTTCGAGGTTGAAACGAAGGCCTTGAAACACACTTACGAGCCCTGGGCGTTTCTCCAATACCAGGTTCAGCGTCAGGCACTGCAGCAGGGCATGGGATAGCTCACCCTTCAACTGATTTCGATTCCCCTGCAACATCTCCAGTAACCTCTTAGGTTCCTGTTCCGGATAAGAGAGGACCCATTTCAAGGGAGAGGTCACGGTGAGTGAGGCGGATTTGCCCTCCTGATTAGGCGTATAGGGGTACTCGACCGCAGTCAGTGTGGGCGTGGCTGCAAACACATCAAGCGGCGATGAGAGCTCGATCGGTAATGAATATGGCTTTTGTCCGGCGATGGCTTGATATTGGCTTTTCAATTCGCGAAAGGCCTTTTCGGCGCCCTTTAAAGGTGCTTTGGAACCGCCCCGCATGTACTCACCCAGGATAGGCGCGGGAGAAAACAGGGGCGCAAGCGTGGATAGATAGCCTTTCAGATCGGTTTCGATCTTATCCGATATTGACCTCGTCAGCTTGCGTAATTCAAGGATTCTTGGGATATCGAAGATTTCGTTCATCTGCTAGCCTGCTGTTATTT
The DNA here is from genome assembly GCF_963455295.1 of Candidatus Thiodiazotropha sp. CDECU1. NCBI lineage: Bacteria > Pseudomonadati > Pseudomonadota > Gammaproteobacteria > Chromatiales > Sedimenticolaceae > Candidatus Thiodiazotropha > Candidatus Thiodiazotropha sp. CDECU1. The sequence goes on along the minus strand of NZ_OY734020.1, from coordinate 2,357,819 downwards.
TATTGAGTCCAATTCATTCCCCTGACCAGATCAGCGTTTCAGGAACGTTAATCCAAGAATGGAGTAGGCGTCAATATCGATTTTATTTAATTGACCACCATTTGCTACACTTTATCAGGGTAAGCATAGACGAGACATAAGAATATGCATGCCTGGAGTGGGGCTGCTTATCCCAGATGAAGCGGTAACGGAGGAGAAGGGATTTGGACAATCAAAAGCCTATGCCTGACACGATTGGAAGATTCAACCTGATCGAAGAGATCGGTGAGGGGGCAATGTCGATTGTCTACAAGGCATTCGACCCGGAAATCAATCGTACCCTGGCAATCAAGCTCCTGCGCGGGGAGGTAGCGGCGGACCCTGAGTATCGTTACCGGTTTTTACAAGAAGCCAAGGCCGCAGGAAAGCTCACTCATCCCAATATTGTCACCATTTTCGATGTTGGTGAGGTTGAGCAGGGGCCCTATATCGCGATGGAGTTCCTCGAGGGGCGGACACTGGAAGAGATGATGGACTCCAATGCCCCGATTTCAGTCAGAGAAGCGGTGGTGTATGGCATCCAATTGGCGGAGGCACTGGATTATTCCCATAATCGCGGCATCGTACACCGGGATGTTAAACCGGGTAATATCATCTCCCCTGACGATGGCCACACGATCCGTATTACCGACTTTGGCATCGCGCATGTGGATTCGCCCAACAAGGAGCACCGTACCAGGATGGGGGCGGTCCTGGGAACACCACAATACATGTCACCCGAGCAGGTCGAGGGATTTCCTGTCGATGGACGATCAGATCTGTTTTCCCTCGGCGTCATTCTCTATCAGCTCATTACCGGGGAGAAACCTTTCGTTTCCGAGACCCTGACCTCCCTGCTGATGAAGATTGTGCAAGAGGAACCTCCGCCAATCGATGACAAGACAGGAGAGATTCCGCAAAGCCTGAAGAAGATTGTCGAGAAACTGCTTAACAAGAAACCTGAACAGCGTTTTCAGTCGGGTAAGGAACTCGCCGCGGAACTACGTACCGTGGTGCATGAGATTGATGAAAAGCAGCAGCACGTCAACGAGTCAAATATTCTGCCGCTGCGGATCAAGTGGACCGCGGTCATGGCGGCGGTAGTCTCAATTGCCATGATTCTGGGATCTTACCTGGTGTATCAAAAACAGGTGGATGCAATGATTGAATTAGCCCTCGATTCAGGGGGGTCACTAGCGGAATTCATTGCAGTGGAGAGTGCCGAATCCGTACTCATCCAGGACTGGGTCGCGCTGGAAACATTCGTTCATGAAATCAAACAGCGGCAACAGATCAGCTATCTCAGAATCCTCGATCATAAGAAGATCCTGCGCGCCAGCACTTCCATTCAAGAGGTGGGTAAGAAACTACAAGCGCCTGAAGCCATGCAAAAACTGCGTGAAGATGATGGCATCATTATTTCCGAGAGAGAACTGGACAATGAGATGGTGTTCGATTTTCAAGCGCCGCTGGTGTTTCAAAACAAACAAATCGGCAAGGTTCAGCTTGGCCTGTCTCAGACACCTCTGATCGCAGCCGCCGATCTCACTTTTTACACCATGCTGGGACTGCTGGTCGCGGTGGTGCTGACGGTTGTCATTGTCGCCTATTTACTGGCGACGGGTATTACCGTACCGATCAGGATTCTGAGGCGTGCCATCGCCCATGTGCATCATGGCAACCTGGGTTATAGGATCCGCAAAGAGCGGAACGATGAATTGGGATTGCTCTTTTCGGAATACAACAGAATGGCGGAGACACTGCTGAAACAGCGGGATGAGTATCAGCATCAACTACAGCAACAGACTGTCCCGCAAATTATCGATGGGGACGATGACTCTACGAACATCACTATTGAACAGGTGACCGAAGAGCCCCCGAATAAGGATGTGCAGGAGCTGGTTGCACCAGAACAAGAGTTCGATGACGCAACCAGAATCATGCCACCCAAGCAGAACAAGTAGTCGCCTTCAGGCATTATTCTCTGGGGAAACAGGAAGTGGTTACTACAGGAGGTATCGAACTGCAATGACCAAGGTATTTTAGCATGCGAATTTCGCCGATGAAATTTTCACAACTACTGATCTGCGTGTTGATACTTACCGGTTGCACCCCTTCCATACTTCGTTACAGCCCCAGTCAGATAATTGCCAAAGACAGAAATTTCATCGTATTGCGTGTTGGTAATGAAGATACACGCAGTCTGGCAAGGCGTTATCTTGGCGATGAGACACGCTATTGGGTGATCGAGGATGCCAATCAGCCGAATCCGATAAAAAAGGGCCAGGAGATAATTATTCCACTAAATGTGGAGAACCCGACCGGGATCGAATTTGCGGGTTATCAGACAGTGCCGATCCTCTGTTATCACCGATTCGGTGGGCGCAGTGATCGAATGGAGGTAACGCCGGCGGAATTCAGAAAGCAGATGGAGTATCTGAAGGAGAATGACTACCGGGTGATACCGCTGAAACATCTGCTGGGATTTCTCAAAGGTGAGCAGCAACTGCCGAGGCGTGCTGTCGTATTGACCATAGATGATGGTCACCGCTCCATCTTCAAGGAGGCCTTCCCGGTCCTGAAAGAGTATGGCTATCCTGCAACTGTCTTCGTGTATAGCGATTACATTAACAATGGCGGTCTAAAAACGGCAGAGATCAGCGCCATGAAGAAAAGCGGGCTGATCAGCATCCAGCCCCATTCCAAGAGCCATAGCAATCTGACGGTACGGCAGGCCGGAGAAAGCCGCAGACAGTATCAAAGACGGGTACGTCAAGAGATCTCTGTCCCGAATGAAAAACTGGTCAAGCACCTGGGTGAGAGGCCACGCTTCTACGCCTATCCATTCGGCGACAGCAATGACCTGGTGATCAAGGAACTGCAAGCCAACGGCATGCAGTTGGGATTAACCGTACAAAAGCAATCGAATGCTGCCTTTACCTACCCCTATCTGCTCCATCGCACCATGATCTTTGGAGACAGGGATATGCAGGCCTTCAAAAAGAGCCTGGTAACCTACAGGGCCCTGCGTAAATGATGCAGTCATCAGCGCTACTCTCGAGCCTGTTACTCTGTTTGCTTCTTGTACTGAACAGCGGTTGCTCATCTACCGGCTCAAGCAAGGGTGTGACATCGGGCAATTACGCCAATCCCGCTACATGGCTAAGCGCTGCCGAAGAGTCTGAGCGCAAAGGCGATCTGCAAAATGCACTGTTCAACCTCAAGGTGGCAAGAACCGTGTCGTCACGGGATGCAAAGATCAATGCGGACATCAAACGCATCGAAGCAAGGATCGCCACTCAAAACAAAAAAAGGATGAGCCAGGCCAAAAAAGCGGTTCGTCAAGGCAAGCTGACAAAGGCAAGGCGCTACTACCTGGAAGTCCTCAGCCTGAATCCGAAACATAAAGAAGCGCTTGCGGGGATGCGGAAACTCAACGAAAGGGCATCCAAGGCGTCGATGAAAAAAAAGGTCGCCCGTTCAAACAGCAACTATAACAACAGAACGAAAAAGAAAAAACTGGCCAAGGGGTTTCACGAAGAGGCCTATATCTATTCCCGTCAAGAGATACTTCAGGCAGAAGGCAAGCAAGCTAATCCCGATGAGCAAATCAAAGAAATCGAGACGCATTTAAAAAAATTCCCCAAGGATGCAGAGGTGCGCGAACTGCTATCTAAAACCCTCCTTAAGCAGGCGGCCACCACCTTTAAAGCAGAGAACTACAGCGATACCCTGCGCTATCTTGAAAAGGCTGAACATGCGTTCAACAGCGATACTAAAAGACTAGAGGCAATTCAAAAGCTGCGTAAGGGTTATGGTAAAGAGCTGTATGTCAGGGGGTTAAGAAGCTCACGCAGGGAGCCTGCGCAATCAATCAAGTATTGGGAGTATGCGCTCAAGTTCGATCCGGATGACAAGAAGAGTCGATTGAGGCTGCGGAATATTCAATCCATGTAGATTGCATACATCTCAGCTAAGCTGTCAGGAATGTTATTTAAGCTTATTCAGTAAATAGTTACTATAAGTGTAGTGGCATAGTCATTTTGGCCACAATTATCTGTGCTTTATAGTTTAAATATAAATACCATCGTTTCTTCGTAGACAACAGCTGCGTCCTTTTCAGCATTTTCCGATGTGTGGTCAGTTGTTACATGCATAATGACCAGATTGGCGCATCATCAACGCAATTCTGCTAGGAATACACAGCCAATCAATGCAATAAAAATCCAACTGCATTAGTCAACTGATTGCAGAATTCAACCAAACAAATAACCCCCAAACTGTCAACCAGAGATTGCACAGAAATACTCCTTTAAGCGTGCTGTTTGCCTATCCTATCTCATTAATTAGATTGTAAAAAACTGTAATCTGAAAACACTTGCAATTAACCTGTTCATCTGTCATTCTTCCCGCCTCGTTAAATCTGTCCAGGAGGGACTGTATGTTTAAGCTAGGGAAAGTGCATATCAATTTTGTCAACACAGCATCACTGTTATCTGCTTGGATTGCGCTGCCGTGAACGATATCTCACAGTGAGATCTGTTCATTGCTTCACGCTAAAGGCCATTGTGCTCTAAAAGTTTCAACCTAGAGCCTTTTAAGCTTTGCAGAGTTGGCGGCTCGCTTACAACCTCCGAAATACAACCATACGTATTCTAAAGCATTGACGGGCAATGTCCGATGTCTGTCTGTTGTGTTGGTGCCTGGTTTGAAATAAGTCGATGGCAGGAGTCTAAGGTGAAAGGATTCATGAAATTTCATAAAGTTGTCACAATTATTCAATTATTGATTATCAGTCTGTCGCTTTGCATAGCGTCATTAGGTCTGATGATAGAGCATCCCTTCATTACATATTTCTGGTATCTGGCTCTTTTAGGCATCGCAATGATGATGACCACATCTTTTTTGATTGGTGTCTGTCTTGTTATGTCACGTGTCTTTATGCCTCATGCATCAAAGCATGGGAAAAGGTGGTTTTCTCGGTCGAACCGCATCCGGGTTTAAATGGCTTGAAAGAATGGCTCGCATTTTAACCAGGCCGAGGGAAGCGTTATTCTGCTGGTGGCTAGCCATTTCGCCAGGCTGCTGACAGGCCGTGTTGCGCCTATGCTTAGTGGTTTACATACGATGAGGCAGTGATGATCGAAACAAGTAGTGTAACTCGCGAATTAAAGTAATGGGGACACTGAACCTTCTCCAGTCTAACAGCGACTTTTATTAAGCGACAATAGTCGCCATAGGAGTTTCCAGGACAGATGAATCCTAGCTAATCACTCAGATTGATCGAAATCCGAGGCTGGTGTATTGGCGGGTATCATGCGGTCATCAGCCACGCCCTGATCAGCCTTTACCGGTTTAGGCGCCAGCAGGTTGGTCATTTGGGTACAGCACCCTCAGATTCGCACGAAATCAAAAACTCAGTCGGGAATATCCCGGGTATTCCAACTGATCTTTAGTAACTTCAACGCGCCTAGGGGAAGCAGTAGAAGGGTGAGGAGCACAAACAATTCATACCAGGGCAGAGAGACCAGATTAGCGGAACCTGTATAGTGCTGCCACAGGTGGAAGGTGTAGACCATCAATGGAAAAAAGAGCGCACCGATAGTGAAGCTGGTCATGAATAGTTTGTAGGGCTGGGTCATCATGTTATCGGGTGAAGGAACAGGGTTCCTGCCTTGTTTGATTGAAGTTGCTGTTACTGTCTGAATGAAACCTATCTGTAACAATCTCAAAATCCTCTGATTGAATCTGCTAACGATCACTCTCTGTATTGGCATCAAAAATCTGTTCTTGAGTCAAAGGGCTTTAATTGCGGGCAATAGAGGAATAAGATTCATCAATTGGGAATTAGAGGAGATATTTGAGAATGGAACAGTGGCTTCGATATGAGCATCAGGGAACAACTGGCTTCGGTACCTTGAGCGATGACAGGATCAACGTCTATCAGGGAGACATGTACAATGGAGCCATGGCAACCGGGGAGACACTGGCCTTGGATGCAGTCAAGCTGTTGACCCCCTGCGAACCGACAACGATGATCGCGTTGTGGAACAACTTCCACTCCAGGGCTGAGAAAGAGGGCTGGTCCAGGCCGGAACATCCACTCTACTTCATGAAGGCTGAAACCTCTTTTTTGGACCCTGGGGGGGCGATAAAGCGACCAGAGACATATGATGGTCCGGTGGTTTACGAAGGTGAACTAGGCATAGTCATCGGCAAGCACTGCAAAAGTGTGAGCGAAGAGGATGCTGAGAATTACATCTTTGGCTATACCTGCGTCAATGATGTAACCGCTCGGGGTCTATTGAGGGAGGATCCCCTGTTTGTCCATTGGTCAAGGGCCAAGAGCTTTGACACCTTCAGTGCCGTTGGGCCGGTTATCGCGACGGGTCTGGATGCCACGACCCTGATAGTCAGGACCTTGGTGGACGGGGATGAACTGCAGAACTATCCGGTAACGGATATGTTTTTCAAGCCGCTTCAGATCGTCAGCCGCCTATCCCATGATATGACCCTCCGCCCGGGGGACATCATCGCTTGTGGCACCTCCATTGGCGCCGGGCCGATGCAACAGGGTTGTACCGTGGAGGTGCAAATCGATGGTATCGGGACCTTGGTCAACGACTTCGACTAGAGTCTGGCGGATCAACTATTTCAACAGCAGGGCCAAGCCGCTGAAGACCAGCAGCATGCTGATGGCGCGTTGGAAGGTTTGCTGTGACATATTGGTATGGATGTGGCCACCGATGAACATCCCGATGACCATCAATGGGATGGCCACAGCCATCATCAGCACCAGGTCCATACTGAAAAAACCCGAATAGATATATCCCGCGAGGCGCCCGGCGCCGTCAAGCAGGAAGATGGTTGCAAAGGTGGCCCTGAACTGGGTTTTCTCAATGTTGCGGAATTTCAAATACATGACATAAAAGGGGCCGCCGGTACCATACAGGGTGCCAATTATTCCCCCCATGCTGCCTGCAGGGACTGACCATAGTGATGAAATCAGGGTCTTGCCGGAAAAGGAAAACAGGGAATAGATCGCAAACAGGAGTACAAAACAGCCCAACCCCATCTTCAGTGCCTCCATATCGACCGACTGGAAGATAAAGAGTGCGGTCAACACACCGGCAATCGCAAAGGGCAACAGGGAGACGATCTCTTTCCACTGGATGGCCTCCCTGTGTTTAATACCGTGGCTGGCAGAGGCGATGTAATCGAGGAAGACGATCAGCGGAACCGCGATCGTCAACGGCATCATCAGCGCAAGCAGCGGTATGGCTATAAGACCCGATCCGAATCCGGCAATACCTCGCACCAGGTAAGCCACGCCGATGACGCCGGCAGCGAAACTCAAATGTAATATAGAAAGAGACTCAAGCACGTTCCATTCTCTGCTTTTTGTTCTTGTTGGCTATGAAATCTTTAAAATTGCAATATTGGATCATCTATCTCATCTGTGGCGATCTATTCAGGTGAACGCCAGGAAGCGATGCTGAAAGAATCAACTTGGATGACAGGGTAAGATTGATTGACGATAGATGAACGTCAGAAGGGACGCCCGATAATGTCCTTTGTAGTATTGTCTTTCCAGGCAATGTTAAAACTCCCTAAATTCCATTGTGGCGTCCAGTATCCATTATCTGCGCGACATAAGCGGCAGACAGCTGTCCAGACGGCAATAATAGGGTTAAGAATGGATTTCAATATCCAATGTACGACAACCCCGATGCCGATGATGATCCATCATCTTAGTGGTAAAAAACCCACAAAATAGTGCCAACTCAACTGTATGGCATAGAATCAGTATTATTCGCATGCAATATTACCGATCAATAGTAGTCGAGACAACCAATCCATCAAGTTTCTGTTGAATGATCCGCAATAAAATCGCAGGAATCCACTTGGTTTTTGCAGCTGGAAAAACAGGCGGAATCTAATCTATTGCAGTGCCTTTACAAGCGGATGTCTGGCTTATGTTTTCTGTTTCTCTTAACCCGATCTCCCGGCTCGTTTCAAGCAGATGCTGGTGTAATTCACCCGGGGTTTTCTGCAAGGCTCGATTTATCGTAACAACCGCCTCTTTATAGCAACCCCGATCGGCCAGAACTTCAGCCAAATTGTTATATGCAGCGATATGATCAGGATCTATGCCCAGCAATTTTCTATAGATCTGTTCAGCCGCTTTCAGCTCTCCCATGGTGTGTTTTGAGGCTGCAAGTCCGAAAAGTGCAATGGGACTATCCGGCCATTGGTTCAGAGCTGCCTGGTAAGCGGAAATCAGCGCCTCGCCAGGGACCAGGTGTTCCATCGCGGCGACCGCCTTCAAGTAGGGTGATTGTTCGGGCCTGGCGGGCAATTCCCCGGGTTTTAATAACACCATGGCCCAGCGGTTACTATGTTCCCAGGTGTGGAGAAATCGATGTGCGGAGAGGGTCTCACGCCGGGTGATACCCGATCGCAGAAATATAGCGTCCGCTTCTACCGAGTAACCGATTACCACCGCATAGTGCCAGACAGGCCACAGCTGTAAACCCAGATTCTGTAACACCAGCACCGGACGGCCTGCCTGCAGCTCATCGAACAGCGAGTTTAGGTCGGGATTGATCACATAGGGAATCCGGCCAAAACGACGGCTGGCAGCTATCATCTCAACCTGCAGGCTCCCCTTTTTCTCTGGCAGAAAGACATGGGGAATCAGCGATTCAGCAGTTATCGATACGCCTGATTGGTCGAGTAGGGTGGCTAGTGCGGCCGGCCCGCACTGGTACTGCTGTTGCGGATAGAAGGGTGTAGCCTCTAACTCCAACCCTGTTGCGGCTTTCTCCGAAGGGAGCAAAGATGGTAGGAGTGGCGGCTGAGTTGCACAACCGGTTAAAAGTAAAAATAGCAATAGGGCGAGGCAACGATTGCGCGCTTCGCCCGATTCGCAGAAGAAAGCGTCCAATGCGGAGATGGCTAAACAGGATTGTGAGTAAACCAGTTAGAGCTTGGTGAATACGTTGGTTACGCCGAGTAATTCCAAGACAATCAATACAAGCAGTACAGCGCCAAGCACACCCAAGGCACTACCGCCTGCTGGCAGCTCGTCCATTTGCTGATTAAGCATCACCAATTCAGCATCTGTTAGTGCATTCAGACGCAGTTCTGCCTGCACAGGATTGACACCCATTCCGATCAGTGTGCTGCGCACATCATCTCGGGCCATCGTGGAACGGATTCGGTCGATATGCGACGTCCTCTCATCCATTGTAATAACCGTCATGGTGTCGATTGGTGATGCCATGACAAAGGAGGGAAAACCGATGACTGCAATGTTGAGAACAAGGAAAGTTATTAATAGACGCTTAAACAGGGATTTGAGCACTGGGTTCCTCCTCGGATACGGAAAAAAAGCTCTGAAGCCAACCATAGGGTCTATATAGCCGTTTAGGCGAACGGAGGCAAATACAAATCTATACTGCTATATCTTTTTGTGACTTGAAGGCTGATCGCTGGACCCGGTGGGAATTAAAAGCCTATTGTTCTGTCTTTGATTTGAATCGACTGCTTTAGGCGAACAGACTTGATTACTTTATTAAGAAATGGTTATTTGCAGGCTGATCTATACGCTTCCTCTCATTGATCGATTTTCTGCAACTGCTGTTTCATCTCCAATGCGCGTGCCTTATATCCCGGTGCCAATGGATGGTTCGGATTCAGCTCCAGGATCTTGTTCCAGAATCCTATCGCCTCATCCAGCTCCTGCTTTCGGAAAAGCTGCATGGCGCTGCGGTGATAGCTGTCGGTCAGTTGATCTCTGACTACTACTTGGGCATCTTTGGCGGACTGATTATCCGGATCATAGGTCAACACTTGCGAATAGGTTTGATAGGCCTCTTCCAGACTTCCCGCAGTTTGCTGATCCTGAGCAGTTTGCATCAACTTCTGCGCCTCGATCCTGTCTTCAACCAGGATCAATTTGTTGATCGCCGCATCATTGGATGAGTCAAGGATAATCAGCTTTTCCAAAGTTGTCCTGGCATTGTCCAGGCTTCCTTGGTTGATCAGCAGATCGGCATGTTTGTCGTAGTAGCCGGCAAGCAGTTGCGGCAGCTCCTTTGCGTTCGGATGTTGGCTGATCTCATTTTCCAGCAGGTAGATCGCCGCACTGAGGTTGCCTTCCGCGTGCAGCCCCATCGCTGAGCTGAGTGCCTCTTCCGCAGTCATGGCTGCAGGCTCTGTCTCGCCAGGTAGTTCCGCCGGCTGCTGTGATGGTTCCTCGATCTCCACTTGCAATTGCTCGGGTTCTTCCGGTATGGAGATGGTCGACGCTTCAATCTGGCCGGTTTCCGCTGCAGGTTCAGGTGTTTCTGCCGGTTGATCGGTTGTCATGCCGGAGGATGCTGCCGGCTCAACGGGCTCCTGCACCATAGGTGCCGCTTCCGCTTCGGGTTGTGGTGGTTTCGGTTTGGGCTTGGGTTTCGGCCTCTTTCTCTCCGGCATGACACCGGGTACACGGATCCTCTGTCCCGGTGCAAGTTTGCTGGGATTCTCCAATTTATTGTAGCGTGCCAGAATTACAAACTTGAGTGGGTCGTTGAGAAATTTCTTGGCGATGATGGAGAGTGAGTCACCCGGCTCCACGTCGTAAAAGAAACTCTTCATGCCGAGATGGTCTATGGGATCGGCATCCATCTGTTGCAGAAGATTGGTGGCGATCTGCAGGGTTGGTTTCTCCTGCAATGCCCAGGTTAGTTGGAGTCGGGCATTTTCGTATTCGCCATGCTCCAGCTGCTCAAGCGCCTTACGTACCCGTTGCGATGGGGTTAGAGAGTCTGGCGGTGGCGGAATTACCTCTGCCTGCTCCTGGGGTTCCTCTTCCACTGGTTCGGGTTGCTGTTGCGGGCCCAGGGCCACACAGGCGGAGATGCTCAAGGCAAATAGGGTGATGATGAGGATTTTAAGGAAATCTTGAATGTTCCTAAGGAGATCTTTCACAACACTAATTCTCATGGTGACCATGTTCGATTCCAGCGTACTGCTGTCCTGTCAGTGACTCTGGGCCAATATAGCAGATCATCCCTGTTCCGGCGCGTTTGGCTGGGTTGATCTCGCCTGCGCCAGAACCAGGGTCACATTATCCCGTGCCCCTCGTTCCATAGCCAAGTCGAACAGCCGCTGGAGCGCCTCCTGGAAGGTGTGACTGCCAAGTATTTCGGCGATCTCCGCATCGCTGACCTCTTTATTCAAACCATCGCTGCAGAGCAGGAACAGGTCGCCGTCACAGGGTTCGAATATCTCCGCTTCCAGTTCCAGCTCCTCGTTGGCGCCCACTGCACGGGTGATATAATTGGCGATTGGGGACTGTTCCGCTTGATCGGAGGTGACGAGACCCTGTTCGATCAACTCCTCGACCTGGCTGTGGTCACGGCTGAGCTGTTTGAGTCTCTCGCGACGATAGAGATAGATGCGGCTGTCGCCTGCCCATTGATAGATACAGTAACCCTGATAGGTGAGCAGGGTGACCACCGTGGAGCCGATGATTTCACCGCCACGTCGTTGCGACTCCAGCAGCAGCTGTTGATTGACATACTGCAGGCGCTGTTCCACATCACTGGCCAGTGCTCCCAGGGAATCACCGGGGGTAATCGATTTGAGTTCGTTGATGATCATTTCGGAGGCGATGTCGCCGGCGGCGTGGCCACCCATGCCGTCCGCTACCACCCAGATGCCCAGATCAGACCGATCGAGATAAGCGTCTTCATTGATAGAGCGCACCTTACCCTTGTCGCTAATATGCGCTGAGACCCAGAAGAAGCTGTTGAGGCTCATTGCGGCTGCGAGGCTTCGATATTGACTGCGCTCCCCATGGAGTATGCTCCGGTCTCGATCTCCTCCCAGCCATGCTGGGTCCAGGCGCCGTCGATCAGGGCGCTGGCACCCTTGATCTGGGGAAGACCCTGACACAGCAGCAGTGAGGGTGAGATGCGCTCGGAACCCTGGGTCCACCAAAGGCTGTAGGCAAACAGCAGTTTTTTCATCAAATGGGGGAGAAACAGGGGATAGATGGTGCGCAAGGAGGACTGCTCATCAAGCTTGGCGTGCCAGGCGTTGCTCAATGCCGAGCTACCCATCTCCGGCAGTCCGGGGTGGGTGTCTCGATCAGCATTGGGTAAACCGACAGCACGAAGCTGTTGCTCGAATGACTCCATCTGGAAGTCGTCTTCAAGACAGGAGAGGGCGAGGCTCTCCATCCTTGCAAACCAGGCCTCTGACTCTTCCATGAAGAGGAACAGATTGGTCTTGGGGTCGAGTCTGGCCGCCATGGTGAAGGGGTAGTAGCGTCCTACCCGGTCCACGCTAGGCATCAGCACCCCGGCCCAGCCATGTTCACCGCAGATGCCCGGAGTGAGGGCGAATCGCCACAGGGGGCTGGTGAGGTAGTTATCCAGCCAGAAGTCTCCCAGCTGTTCCCTGCTGTTGGCTATGGCCTCCTGCATCCAGGTCTCCCAGGGTGCGATAAAACCCCTCGGCAGGCGCCGAGTGACGAAATCCCCGAGGGACGGGATTTTGCCGTAGAACCCCGGAGAGTCCTCAGGCATTGAGCTGTTCAGAGTCTGTTCGGACACCGGAAATCTGCCATTTCTCTAAGCTTGAATGGATTGAGGGCACCGCTGGCACGCATCATGAAACGGGATTTGCGTCCACCTACATCAAACTCAACCTTGATGGTTTCTGGTGAGTCGGTGGCCTCGGTTTTTGCCTGATCGATAATCCGGAACCAGCCCCACGGTCCATCCTCGGTGAGTCCCGAAGGCTTGTTGCCAGCTGGAGGAGCGAGCAGGATCTTGGTATCGCTGACACCGGAATCGTCGGGCCATGTCATGCGGTTCCAGCGTGCAGGCCCATGGTTATACCTGACACGCTGTTGATTGAGTAACAGGGTGATCTGAGTGATGGTGGTATCCATGCTCAGCGGTTTGATCTCGAAATTTATCTTCGGCTCCTGTGCCGAGCCGCTGAAAAAGGCGTCGCGAATCACTGCTGCCCGTTGGAACTGTCTGAGTGTCCCGGTCGGTATCCCCAGGGCGCGATTGCCAGCGGCGTTCCAGCGCCAGTTGCGGCGCGAGGTGTCGACAAAATCCTGCAGGTAGGTATTGAAGAAGTTATCCATCATGCCGCCGGGGCCGAAAAAGCGTCCGAAGTCGCCAATGGTCACTTCACGGCTGCTGGTGCGATCGAGGGGGTAACGACCTGTAAGGCTGCGTTGACAGAAGGGCAGGATCTGGCTCTTCCAAACCGAATTCAGATGTGACCTGACACCGGAGACTGTCAGATTGGAGCTTCCGTCGGCCAATGAGGTGAGCATCTCCGCCAGGGGGCCTGGTTGACGCTTGGCTTCCAGTTTGAGTCGACTTATGACGCTACCGCCTGCTGAGGGATCTCTGGCGACGTTGAATGCCTGGTTGGATTGGTTGCCGGCGGAAGCGATTGAATTCATATGGGCGTAGAGCTCGTTCAGCATCTCCATGGTCCTTTCAAGGGGCGCCTGTTCTCCCTCCTGGGCAGCGATCATCCTGTTCAGGCTGGCGAAATGCTGATCTACCGGTGTCGTCAACAGAGAATCCTGTGCGGTATCCTCCGACCCGTCCGGCGCCACCTGCAGTATGGAGGCGAGGCGACGGGTGATACCTGAGGTGTTTCTCTCCACCAGTTTGGCGGCCTGCTTGGCGCCACCGGGAAGACGTGAGAGGGTGGTCTGCTCCTGGATCAGCTTCAGGTAGCGCCGCAGGGGGGAACTTGGTCCTGAGATGATATTGAGTATATCAACCGCTTGCTGCATGCTGCTGAAAGGCTTGACCCGGATGTCGGCCAGCAGCTGATCCCAGGTGCGGATGTACTCCTCATAGTAAAGCTCTTTGACCCGTGCGCTGAGCCGTACCAGATCGGTTTTACCGACTATCTTCTCCAGGTCGGGGCCGAGTATCCACTTCTCTTCCAGCAGTTTGTTGGCTATATCAAGGTGGTCCTTGAGAAACAGTTTGTGATAACCCCCATAGCTGAAGAGGGCCGGGATCTCCTTGTCCAACGGCTCGCCGGAACGACGACTGAAGACCATTTCGGCATCCGCACCAATCACCTGGGAGAGCCGGATAGGGGGTATGGCGCCGCTTTCAGTGGTCCGTTTCATGCGGTTGTAGACCCGTTCGGCCAAGGGTACCCGCAACAGGTTGCCGCGTACGTGGGCGATCAGGTCCTGATCCAATGGCAGGGTCGGCGCCATTGGCAGCATCTCCAACAACGCATCGAGATGCCCCGCCAGGGCCTGCCTTGCCTGGGCATTTTCAGCACCGGGGAGATTCAACTGCCACTGCAGCAGCATCCAGGCCTTGACGGTGGCGGCATCGAAATGCTCACTGTCGTCGAACATCAGATAGACCTTGAGGGCCTCATAGAGATAATCGGGATTGTTTCCCGGTTGGTTGAGTTGATCCTCGAGGCTGAGAATGATGCGGGGCAGAAACAGGTTCTTCAGGCTGGTACGGTAGGCGCTCACAGCCTCGCTGCCAAGCTTGTCGCCCTGATAGAGCCCCAGACCCATCAGCCAGGGAATATCCGCCTCCTGATCCGCGTAACCGCCCTGGATCTGGCGTACTGAATCGAGTGCCGGAACTACATTGGTGAGGCTAAGATCGTCCGGTGCGACGGCGTTTACCTTCTCCTCAGAGGCATTTGCCTGTATCGCCACCTGATCGATGTAGCTCTGGTTGCGGCTGTAGCTGGTGAACCAGGCGATTCCAGCCAGCACTGCCAGAGAGATGGCACCGGCATAAGCCATGCGCTGCAGCCAGGCGCGGCGCTTTTCAACCCGGGTGTTGACACCGGCCAGATGGGCTTCGGGAAAGATCAGATCCTTGAACAGGCGATTGATGAAATAGCTGCGTCCAGTGCCGGAGAAGGCGGGTGCTATCTGTCGATTGAGACCGAACTCCTGGGCCATCGAACCGAGCAAGCGATCGATCGGGGTGCCCTCCTGGGTGCCACTGGTAAAATAGATGCCACGCACCAAGGGGGTCTCCTGGAACCGGTTGGCATTGAAGGCCTCATGCAGAAAGCCTTCCGCCGCTTCGCGCAGGGCGCTGAACTGCTGTGGAAACGAGTAGATCAATATACGGCGCTTGACGTCGTGCTCCTGTTCCATGCGATCCAGGAGACGCTCATCGATACGTTTTTCCAGGGCTCTGAACTCGTCCTGAAAATGGCTGATACCGCTATCCTGATCGGCCTTGTCGGTTAGGGGGAAGGTCATACCCCAGACCTGACCGCGCTCCTCACGCCCCATGTTTTCGAAGAATTCATTGAATCCGGCGAGAAGATCACATTTGGTGAACAACACGTAGATAGGGAAGCGAATCCCGAAGTGATCGATCAACTCCTTTACCCGCATACGGATTGCCTTGGCGTGGTTGAGACGCTCCAACTCCGTCAATTGCAGAATATCCTCGACACTGATCGCCACCAGCGCACCGTTGATCGGTCTGCGTTTACGATGCTTCTTCAACAGATCCAGAAAACCCATCCAGGCGGCCCGGTCGACCTCCTCGTAACTATCCTGTGTGGTGTAGCGGCCGGCAGTATCGAGCAAAACCGCGTCATCGGTGAACCACCAGTCGCAGTTGCGGGTGCCGCCTATTCCCTGAACCGCATCATTTCCCAGTTTGTCGGCCAACGGAAAGTGCAGACCTGAATTGAGCAGGGCGGTGGTTTTGCCACTGCCTGGCGGGCCGATAAACATATACCAGGGGAGTTGGTAGAGGAATTGACGATTGTTCTTACCGCTGACCTTCGACTCCTTGAGTATTCTGATCGCCTCATCGAGACGTTGGCCGAGAATCTGCACCTCCTCGTCGGATTCCCGCATAAAACTTTGCGGCTGATCCTTCTGCCCGACCACACTCTCCAACATCTGTTGATTTTTCTTGCGTGCAGTCAGAAAACGGCGTAGCTCCATAGCTACCCAGATCAGTATCACCAGGAGAATGGCGATCAGACGTGCAGTCACCGAGCCCAACGGCTCGATACCGGCTATAGCGATCAGCGGCCCGACCAACCAGATGATGACTGAGATTGCAATCAAGCCCAGGATGGCAACGAACCAGCGATTTTTTATGATGCTCATTATTGCGCGCATATGGGTAGCCGATGCCTAGGGTTTTATCAGGGTGATCTCAACGCGCCGGTTGCGCGCTCGACCCTCTTTATTGTCATTGGATGCAAGCGGCTCTGCCGAACCTCTGCCTATGCTTTGGATACGGCTCTGTTGGGTGAGGTCGCTGGCCATGATCTTAGCCACCGACTCGGCACGGGCACGGGAGAGGTGCCAGTTGGAGGGGAAACGCAGACTGCGAATCGGTACATTGTCAGTATGACCCTCAACCACGATCTCTCCCTGAAGCTGATTCATCGCCGCCGCGATACTGCTCAACAGGGGTAAAAACTGTGCTTTCACGGCGCCACTTCCAGAAGCGAACAGGCCGTCGCCGGCAATCCGTACACTGCCTTCCGCATGGTCCTCTTCAACATCGACGCTGCCCTGGTTGATCTCATTTGCCAACAGGGTGCGCAAGGTCAATTCAGGCTCCGGTGCCGGCGGCGGTTTGCGATCCACCACAGTCTTTACATTGCGTGCAATGTTGTGCAGCTCGGCATGTACCGGATCCGATTTCACGTTCAGGCTGAGATTGAAGCCTGAATACATCAAGAGCAGTATCACGCCGGAAACTGCCAAAACGACCCACAATGGGACATACTGAACCAGCGCGTTCTGCTTCAGATAGACACCCTGCCAATGTCCGGAGAGGTCGCGTTCATACTCCTCGTGATGATTACGGATGGTGCGATAGAGGTTGTCACGCAGCGTCTGCAACTGGGCATAACCATCCGGCAGCGGGCGATAGCGTCCCTCGAAGCCGAATGAGAGACAGATATACATCACCTCCAACAGTTCGATGTTCTTGGCAGGATTTTGCAGTAGTTTCTGCAGCAGCTGGAAAAATTTCTCCCCGCCCCAGGCTTCATTATGCAGGCTTACCAGCAGGCTTTGGTCGCGCCATAGGCTTTGATTGCCCCAGGGAGTGGTGAGTACCGTCTCGTCGATGGTCGTGCACAAAATATATCGCGTCCAGAAGATCGTCTCTTTGTCCACGCCAAGATCTTCTGCCCTGCGTTCAAATATCCTGAACTTTTCAATAATGCTGTTTTTCAGCGCCGCCGGATCGGGATGCGATGGTGTCTCCCGCAAACGGCCCAACAGGGAGAGCAGGGATGTGGCGGCAATCTCCAGTTTGTTCGCCCCTTGTCGAGTCGGCAGGTTTGGGGCCGCAGCTGAGCGTTGCGGCGGTGGCGCCGCTGGTGCCTGAGGTGTTGATGGGGGTTGAGAAGCGGGTCCCTTGCCTCCAGGTCTGGGACGGATGACGGTGCGGTCACCGACTTCGTTGGGCTTCATGCCAAATGGGTCGTCATGATCCATTGTCAACTACCTTTTATTGCCCAAAGTTCAAGTTCCAGACCGGGGAATTCTCCTCCTATATGTATGGCACATCCTCCTGAGGTTTCAAGCAGATTCCAGTATTCGTTGTTCTTGTCCAGTTCAAAGTAACTGAAGCCTGCGTTATAGGGTATTTGTCTTGGAGCAACCGACAGGATACGCAGCCCGATGCCGGGGAGTTGCAGGTTTACCAGATCGCGGATCTTTTCCACCGGTCCAATCTTGGTCTGACTGGGGAAACGGCGCTGTAGCAGATCAGCCGTCAGGTTGGCATTGACCGCCAATACAAATATCGCATCGCTCAATAGCGAGCGGTCGGATAAGACTGCAACACGGATGCCGTACTTGCGCTCTTCGAGGGGTATGGACACTGCTTTTTGTTCCAATACCATGCTCAACGAACGGCGCAGTTCCCGCATCAGCGGGATAAAGGTCTCCTGCAGTGCTTGATGCTGATAGATGGCAAAATCGGGTGGACGTTTGTTGCTACTTGTAAAGGTGGCCAATTCACCCGCCAACTGCAGGGATGTTTCATAAAAAGCAAGCGGGTGTAACGGCGTGGTCTCGCTGTAGTGGGTGTACAGGGGTTCGAAGCGGTTCACAACCTGCAACATCAGAAAGTCAGCAACCTCGGCTATTCCCTTGCCACCGTCAACCAGGCGCGAGGCGATGGCATCGGCGCGGTGGTGGAGTAAACCTTCGATCTCCTTTACGTAGCTGTCGAGTCGGGTGGAGACTTCGCAATCGAGACAGGGGGGAATGAAATCCTCATCCAATACCAGCATGTCATCGGAACGACGCTCGACGATTTTGGCCACTGCAAGGTGGGCAAACTCTTCCAGTTCAGAGGAACCGATCAATAGCCTCAATGTTGGTTGTGCCACTTGCAGGGTCGATGTGGCTGATGAGCCGGTAACGCCGTCCTTGGTTTCGATCTCGTCAACGACATAACGCTCCAAGCCCTCTTCCTGATCAGCATAGCGGACATTCGCGGTACCTGGGCGGGCCAGAGGGAGGGCAAGATAGATGATCTCACCTTTATACTCGGCAGCGATATCCAATGCCGGGGGTGGGTTGTCGTTGCCCGGTATATCGAAGGTTGTACCGTCTGGCAGCACGCCGCTACAGGACTCCACGGCCATTCTGCCCAGCGCCAGTGCTTGTCTGTCGATCTTCAGATGAGTAAAGCCCCAACTGAAAGGGGTCAGATCAGCACAGCGCGACTGAACCATATGTTCCAGGAAGCGCTCCTGTTGCTGAAAATGGTGCGGTCTGAGGAACATTCCCTCTGACCAGACTATCCTAGACATCCAAGACATTGTGTTCGGCTCTTTAAGTAAGTTATTTGCTTTTCTTCTGGAGTTTGATGCCGCTCTTCTCAAACTCTATCACAAAGGTTGTTTCATCGTGCAGGTCGATCTCGATCGAACGACGCCAGGCGGCATTTTCAATATCTCGATAGGCGCCGATTACACCCACATAGCGTGTATCCGGTTGCAGATCCCGCTCCAGCATCTTTACCTCACCGGGTTGAAAGTGGAGTTCATCCCGCATCAACAGTTCTCCACCCAACAGGGCGACATCCTGTTCAAACAAATTAAAGAAATCCGCACTATTGAAAACGCTCAATGACTTCAGTTCATAGATGCGGGCGACGATGGGCGAGGGGCGGTTGTTGATATCGGGATTGACGCCCGTATCAGCACTCATTGTCACAGTGATACTGGAGACACTGGAACACCCCATTACCATCCCCAGGTAGAGAAGTCCCAAGATATGCAGTAGGTTTTTTTTGCTTGCTTTCATCTGCGTGCCTTCCTATCAGTTGGGTGAACCGGGGTCGGATCGTTTGAGTGACTCCAGGCGACGAATCTGCTCTTCATAGGCTTGCGAGAAGGTGCGTCCGAAAAGCTGGTGAAAATCGTCCTCGGCTTCGTTAGCGATCTCTGTATAGAGCTCTGTGAAGAGTTCCCAGGTCTTGGCCTGTCTATAGAGAGGTAGTTTTTCCAACAGCGCCGGCTGTCCCAGGCGTTGTTCGAGAATCTCCGGTTTAAAGCGCTGCAAAACAGCCTGCAGAGCGGCCTGCATGCCCACCATTACCGCCAGCATATGCGCCTCTATATCCTCATGGGCCTCCTCGAATGCCGAGAGAGGGGAGAGGTATCCGCTGCTGGGGTTGGGATTGATGATATGGCGCAGTGCTTCCTCAAGATTGATGGAAAATTTAAGGGGATTGTTCTCGACCGGCTGAATCATGGTCTGGGACATGCGGAACTCACCCTTCATCTGTGCCCTGGCGCGAAGCATCGACATACTGCCACTGACACTGGTGCGCAATATCTTTCCCAGGTTCTGCAATAGGGTCGTCATCGGCAGGTCGGCAAAGTGCTCCTCGGATATACCCATGCTTTCAGCCAAGGTTCGACGCAAAGCCGCTTCGTCAGAAGACTGCCCGAGTGTTGCGGGTGTTGCCCTCTCCGTTGGGGGTTGCACCGGGGCGGTTGCCGGGATGCTCGTCTGCTGGCCCGGTGTGGGAATCGCTTCCTGTTTGGCCAGGGGAGGTGGCTCGTTTTCCTCAATCGGCTGTGTATCTGGTGCAAGAGAGGGCGGGGGAGCAGCGGGTATCGGTTCTTGATCGAGCGGAGGCAGGGGCTGCATGGGAGACAGACCCTGTGACTCATCCCTCTGATTACCGCTCTCATCATCTTGGTACCAATCTTCAGGGATCGGAGTCGGTTGATTGAAATGAGCATTCAAGTCAGGGGTATGGTCCGATTGGGAAGGCAGGCTCGATGTCCCACTTTCAAGGGATGACTCGTCCAACTCCAGGCTGGGTGTCTCCGGTTCGTCCAGGGAGTAGCCCTCATCGATGACCGGTTGTGACTGCGGCTGCTCTTCCAGTGGTGCGGAAAAGGCCCCATCCAGGTCCTGTCCTGCCTGTGCATCCAGCATGCGGGCAAAGGGGTCGTCCAGGCCATCGAAGCTGTTCGTCCCCAGGGTTTGGCTGACGGGCTTTTCTATTGCCACACCAATGTCATAATCACCGATGGTGAAGCTGTCACCATCCTGCAGGGCAGCACGGTTATTCTTACCCAAGGGTTGTGCGGAACGGTTTATGAACACGCCATTGGAGCTGAGATCGGTGATATGAAAGGAACCATCGCTGAAATCGACCAGTGCATGGCGTCCTGATATGAAACGTTCCGGATCGGGTAATACCCAGTCGTTCTCATCCCTGCGGCCGATACTGCCACCCTGCTCGTCGAGCGTCACTGTCATGGGTTGGGTCGGGGGAGCCCCGGCAACCTGATTGACTGTTAACGTAATTTTCATGGTGCCGCTATCTGAAAACATATTGACTGCTGGTTATCTCTGTCGCTTAACTTCAGGTTCAAGAAAAGTTATAGCTGAATTCATCATTCTCCACACTGATGTGGATTTTTCCAATCGGACGTGTCTCCATCTTTTCGATCAGAATATGTCTGCTGATCTCCGGCAACAGGGTGTTGGTGAGGATGGCATCCACCATTCGGGCGCCGCTCGCCACCTCGGTACAACGGCTGATGATCAGCTTTATAACACTATCGTCATGGCTGAGCGGTATGCCGTGGTTTGCTTGGATTCGGGTTTCGATCCGACCCAATTGCAGACGCACTACCTTGGCCAGGACCTCATCGCTCAGTGGATAGTAGGGAATCACCACCAGCCGGCCGAGCAGCGCTGCGGGAAAGACCTTCATCAGGGGATCGTGCAGTGAGCTGGCGATGGCATCGGGTTCCGGCATCAGTTCGGGATCCTTGCACATGTTGTCGATCATCTCCGTACCCACGTTGGAAGTGAGCAGGATCAGGGTGTTCTTGAAATCGATATGGCGGCCTTCGCCATCCTCCATCCAACCTTTGTCGAATACCTGAAAGAAGATTTCATGGACATCGGGATGGGCCTTCTCCACCTCATCCAGCAGCACCACGCTGTAGGGTTTGCGTCGCACCGCTTCAGTCAATATCCCGCCCTCGCCATAACCGACATAACCGGGAGGTGCGCCTTTCAGGGTGGAGACTGTGTGTGCTTCCTGAAACTCGCTCATGTTGATGGTGATGACATTCTGCTCACCCCCATATAATGATTCTGCCAGGGTTAGCCCGGTCTCGGTCTTGCCCACACCTGAGGGACCGCACAGCATAAACACGCCGATCGGTTTGTTGGGATTGTCCAGGTTGGCGCGTGAGGTCTGAATACGACGCGAGATCATCTGCAGGGCGTGATCCTGACCGATCACCCGTTTTGCCAGGGTATCACTGAGGTTGAGGATGGTTTCGATCTCATTTTTAACCATCCGTCCGACCGGTATTCCAGTCCAGTCACCCACCACCGTGGCGACCGCCTGGGCATCCACACTGGGCAGAATCAGCGGGCGTTCACCCTGGAGTTCGCTCAATTCCGATTTAAGTTCGGTCAGGCGCTGCATCATCTCCTCGGCCGAAGCCTCTGGTACGGATTCTGTCAGCGTATCATCCGCTTGATCGGCAGCTTCCGAATCAGCTTGCAGCTGGTTGTTATCCGTTGCTTCGTCTTCGGTATCGGTAACTTCATCAGTAGCGTTTAATCCCTTGAGTTGCTGTTGTATCTTCAACAGCTCTTCCACCAGTGTCTTTTCAGTCTCCCAGCGCTCGGATAGCTGTGCCAGGCGATTGCGTTCCTGGTCCAGTTTTTCGAGGACAGCGCCTTCCCGCTCCTCGGTATCCATGCCGATGGCCTTCTCCCGGCCGATAATAGCCAGCTCTGTTTCAAAGGCCTCGATGCGGCGTTGACTGTCATCCACCTCGGCGGGGACGGCGGCCTGGCTGATGGCCACCCTGGCACAGGTCGTATCCAGCAGACTGACCGATTTGTCGGGCAGTTGACGGGCAGGGATATAGCGATGAGAGAGTCGGACTGAGGCGTCCAGGGCCTCATCTAGGATCTGGACCTGATGGTGATCTTCCAGGGTCGATGCCACACCGCGCATCATGCGGATCGCCCGTTCTTCGCCCGGTTCATCCACCTGCACCACCTGAAAACGACGGGTTAGGGCCGGATCCTTTTCGATATATTTTTTATATTCCGCCCAGGTTGTGGCTGCCACTGTACGCAGGGTGCCGCGGGCGAGAGCGGGTTTCAGCAGGTTGGCCGCGTCCCCCGTGCCGGCACTGCCACCGGCTCCGATCAGGGTGTGGGCCTCGTCGATGAAGAGGATAATCGGCTTTTCGGAGGATTGAACCTCTTCGATTACCTGTTTGAGACGATTTTCGAACTCGCCCTTCATGCTGGCACCGGCCTGCAACAGGCCCACGTCGAGTACCCGCAGGTTGACATCTTTCAATGAAGGCGGTACGTCACCGCGGGCGATACGCAGGGCGAAGCCCTCTACCACAGCGGTCTTGCCCACACCGGCCTCACCAGTGAGGATTGGATTATTCTGACGCCTGCGCATCAGGATATCGACAATCTGACGAATCTCCTCATCACGCCCGACAATCGGATCGATCTCACCATTTCTGGCCCGTTCGGTCAGGTCTACGGAGAATTGATGCAGCGCCTGCTGCTTGCCCATTTGTGCCGGGGCGATGGCATCGCTGGCCTCGCCAGGCGCAGCGCCGCCACCAACTTGAAAACCGTCATTGGACCTCAGTGCCTGTTCCGGAGAGCCCTCGACCACTTCGTTGAAACGATCAGTGAGGGTATCGGTACTGATCTTGTCGAACTGGTCTGAAATCCGCATCAGGGCGTTGCGTAGACTATTGGTCTTCAGTATCCCAATGATCAGGTAACCGGTGCGTACCTGACTGTCACCAAACATCAGGGTACCGTAGACCCAGCCTCGTTCGGTGGCCTCTTCCACGTGGGATGAGAGGTCGGATATGGATGTTGAACCCCGGGGCAGTGTATCCAGGGTTTCGGTTATGTCTTTCGCCAGGCGGGAGGGATCTAGGTTGAATTGCTTGATGATACGGTGCAGATCTGAGTCCTGCAGTTGCAGTATCTGGTGAAACCAATGAACCAGCTCCACATAGGGATTTCCGCGCATTTTGCAGAATACGGTCGCACTCTCTATGGCCTTGTAGCCAAGGCTGTTCAATTTACCAAACAGTGCGGCACGGTTAATCTCGCTCATGTCTGAAGCCCTCTAAGTTCAAGCGGATGTAGGAACAGTTCGTCACCGTCCCGTCCCAGGGATTCCTCAGCAAGCCAGGTCGTCCAGCCGAGGCGGCTCTCGCCGTTGAGGCTAAGCTGAGGCACCTCTTGCTCTTGCAGGATCAGGTTCAACTCCCAGTCCTGTTCATCCCCGATATAGTTTTTTACGATAGCGATTAGTCGATTGAGACTCTCGCCACCGGGTAACATGCGTTGGTAGTCCGCATATTTGACGGCCCCCATCACAATGCGGAACTTCTGTTGTCCCTGCCAAATCCGATCTCCAATGATGATCGTTGCTCCCAGTGTACTGATATCCGTCGATGCGCCCAAGCGACAGCGACTGTCGTCCGGCAGATCGATCCAGGCGCCGACAAACTCATCGATGCGTACTGGGAGTTGGAAAAAGTCCTGCAGGATTGCCTCCAGACCTTCGGCATTGTGGGTATGGTCTGCGAGTCTTCCGGCATAGTGGAGTTTTGCCAGATCCGGCATCGCATCACGATCACGCAGATGGGGTGCGCCGATACCAAATACAGATCCGAGATAGTTACCGAACCGGTCTTGATCCGGTCGATCGAAACTGACGGTCGGTTGACTGTTCGCCCAAACCCGGTAGAAGAGAGTCAGCAAGCGATGATGGAAATGATCGACAAAAGCAACCTGGGTATTGTCATGTTCGTTATGAACACGATCGTGGACATACTCGGTGAGATGGAGAGGGAGAGGTCCGTTGGGACCGAACAGGCCGAAAAAGTAGACCCCGAGACGGGGTGGCAAACTCCCTTTACCCTGCCGAAAGGAGGAGAGGGTGGAGGGTTGAAACGCCATGGTCGGATCCTGACCGAGTCGAATATTGTCGCGTTTGGCATGCAGCGACTCACCCAGTCGGGACTGTTTCGGAAAAGCACACTCGATGCGCCGCATCGCCTGATAAAAATCAAAGCCATAGGGCGCCTGTTGCAGCCTGTCAAACAGACCTAGAGCGTTTGTCTCAGACCCAGCCTTACCGGCCATCGCATGATCTCTCCGCGTTGCAGGGTGACAATTACCGTCTCCGTGAAGGAGTTGATTGCTGTGTATTTACGAAAAAACTGCTCCATTATCGTACCGAACAGGAAAGCACCACTGCCTTCGAATGCCGCTTCATCCAGGGTCAGGGTAACCTCTATGCCACGACCAAAAGCAATAGGGCCAGGACTGGGCAGGCGCCTGTTGACCGGCTTAGAGGTGATCGAGACGACACCTTCCACCTGTTTTCGCATGGTTGGATCGCTGCTGTCGGCATACAGTTGCAAAAAGTCCTTCAGCACTGCAGTACTCTGCTCCTGATCCTCTCCAGAGAGTGACAGATAGTTGAGCGAGAGATGGTTGATCAGACGCCAGCTGACGCTTCCCTTTGCAGTGGATGGTTTCGGTTTCGTGGGAGAGCCGATACAGCGAATATTGTTCACCGGGGTACTGCTATCGAGGGTGAAACTCGATTCACCCTGACCCAGCGGAAGATGCATTGATAGATCACGGTTGGTACAGAGCGTCGTCACTGAAAGCTGGCGTAGATCACTTTGAAACGGCGCTTCATCCCCATCCACGATGGAGACAAAGACTTCGCTGCCCACATAGCTTGAACGGGCACCTTCACGTTGCTGTTTAGAGGAGAGCAGTCTCGGCATCCTGTGAATCGCATAATAGGCTCGAGGTTGATCGGTTGAGATGAAGTCATTACTGGCGTAGAAGGGATAGAAGGTCTGGCTCTGCTCGTTGTTACTGCCAAATCCCTTGATCTCAGTGATTTCATAAACCTCATAGTCCATGGGACGTGTCCGGTCCGGCAGAATGTGGTACTCCGCATCACTGTCGGTAAGATGGATACGGTCAGCCCGCTTCTGAAACAGGTTGATGCAGGGTGTACAGTTGAGCAGGAAATTCGACTCGTTCAGACTGTCCTCGAGGGCGGGATCACTCTCATCGAGCAGGATAAAGAGATCCAGTGTATTTCCCTCGCAACTGCTGATGACGCGCTGTAGATCAAACAGTTCGACGAACATGAAGCGCTCGGGAAGGGAATAGTATTCAGCCAGGAATCGATATCCCTGAAAGGATCGGGGACCGTATGGCAACAGGGATTCATCCTCTGCAAAACCCATGATGCGTACTGGCCGGGGTTGTATCGTTGTGCTGTGATCGTCTGAATCAGGATTTTTTCCGGCGATCCGCACAGTGTGGCCAGCCAGTGCCTCAAACGCACGCATGCCGGTTTCCCCACCAGTTAAAAGCAGTGGCAGCCTTTCAACATCGAGCTTGTTGAACGGAATCTCGCCGGTGGTGTTAAGCCTTACGCGTATGGCTGATTTGGCACTATCCTGCCGGCCGATACCCGCCAGGTTGATTGCGGCCGGGGATGGGAGGTAATCCACGCTTTGAATTTCTATCGGCCATAATGTGACATCTTGCGCGGTTCGATAGATACAGGCAGTGTGGCTCCCTTTGCCAAGGCGGCTGCGCAGGATCGAGTGGCGAGGTAACAGGAAGCCGTCTCCCAGGGAGGGCTCAAGCATGTCGGCCTGGAACTGTACCACCATCATCGAAGGAGTAGGGCAGAGATAGTGAGGAAAGACCCGCTCCATCAGATGTTGGGTAAAGCGCGGAAACTCCTCGTCGATCTTGAGTTGGATTCTGGCAGCGAGAAAACTGAAACCTTCAAGCAAACGCTCCACATAGGGATCGGCACATTCGAATTCATCGAGTGAAAGGCGGCTCGCAATCTTGGGATAGGATTTCGCAAATTCCGCGCCCATTTCCCGCATGAACTGCAATTCACGGTTGTAATACTTGAGTAACCTTGGGTCCATCGGATTACTCCATACCTGAGCTGAAGGCATCGGCCAGGGTCACGCCACCTTCCTCGAGGTCGATCTGGGTTTTGATCAGCAGATGAGAAGGTGTCGGTACCGCCCAAAGCTGACCCTCTATTTCAAACATCAAGCGGTTATGGCTCTCTTTGCCACTGTCTCTGATAGAGCGGACCCTGACGGTTTGCGGGATTATGCGTGGCTCATAATCCTGGACCGCCTGACGTACCAATCGTTCTAGCCGTCCAAGATCCATCCCCGTGACCAGATGTCCTGAGAGTTCCGTAAGCCCGTAGTTGAGCACTGAATGCTCTACCTCAGGGTAGGGATCAAGATCTTCTGTGGTCGAGAGATTGGTTGTGTTCAACAACCAGGCTAAATCACGCATCACCATTTGCCGCAGGCGTCGCATGGAGATAACCCGCTTATCCTGTGATTCACGCGTCTTGCCTGGCTCATCATCGGTCAGCCGATCCAGCAGGGACGGTTGTAGCTGATTTTGCTGTTTAGCGGTTTTCAACCTGGATACCCCGGATAACCGCCATCTGCTTGGAATGCTTGATATGCATATGATTGATTAGCTATGACTAGTCTGCATCACTGTCTGCTGAGGTGTTGAAATCAATCTGACGGGTACCCAACAGGGGGTACTCCTGCAGATCGGTCGCAAACATTTTTTGTCCAAGCCCGGTATAGAGTCCTTGGTAGGGTTCCTGCCACTCGGTTTTCCTGGAAAGCTTCAGCATCGAATCGCTCTCCTCCTCAGTGGCCGGGTAGCGTGCAGGGATCAGCGCAACACTCTGGCCCTCGTTCTCAAATGTCAAATGGGCAGGTGCCCACACCATATCTCTCAAATCCTCCGGGGCATCGAGGGTAACCTGCTTCAGACGTTGCATCGGAATCCAATAGTAGCGGCCATTGATGATCGCCTCCATCATCGGTCCAATGCGATTGTCGGCGTCAGAAATCCATTCAAAAGGTTGCTCATCGATAGTTCCGGCACTACCTGGTGCTAATTCAAAAGCCTGATTACGCAGTGTCTCGGATTGGGTGTATTCCCCAGCCCCGGCATGTTTCAGCGCTTCGATGAGAAAAGCTGTCCATTCAGGAGGATCACCGAAGATCAAGGGGGACTTCTCGCCTTTGAACACCTCTTTGCGAAACAGCTCGCAATGAATGGCCTCCCGATAGGTCTGGGCCATTGGCAGATTGAGCGAATCCATGTCGCCGGCCACGTCCAATTGACTCAATGCGCGTTCCCATGCGCCTATTACACAGAGTAATTGAAAGAGAAAGACCCGCAATTTTACATTCGATGGCTCTTTACGGATTGCCTGCTGCAGTGCCTGGAGGGCTTGGTCTAATTGACCTTGTTGTAAGAGTTCTTCTGCATCCATCATGGTGACCTTATATGCTCTCTGATCAGTATTGCTGGTTGTTGTTCCAGGGCCTGTTAACACTAATCCAATGCACACTGCTGGGCGAAAAAACAGCCCCAGCCCTTCAGGCACAACAGAGTGCATTGGATTAGTGTTAACAGGCCCTAGGATGGTGTGTTTGCTCCTGTAGCACAAATCCAAACCTAAAATGTGGCTTGGCTCAATACACACAAACACTCCCCTTGGGGAGTGATGGTGTCCTGTAATGAGTTAAAAATGAAGTCGACCTGTTACGAAGCACATTACTCCTGCTTATTGGTCTCGAGATTCCAGGTCCTGTCTGTGGCCGCACCAGGTTTGCCGGTATGATCGATTGGGGTGTACTCCCATTTGATCTTGCCGTAGGCGAACTCCACAGTCTCCACGGGTTTGCTTTCATCGCCGGCGCTACCACCGGGTATAACCGAGTTGACGATGACATCTTCCATGGTGTATTTCATGAAGGTGTGTTTGTCACCTGATGCCAGGCAGAGTTCGACTTCCACTTTTGGAATGTGCTCGCCTTTGGCACACTTGATATTGAGGTCAGGGGTACCGTTGTCTACCGTCTTCACAGCCATGAAAGGTGAGAAGTCGGCACGACCACCGGTTCGACCGCCGGTGCCGCTTGCCCCGGACACGGGTTGGGAAACCCCGTGACTGTAACTCAATAACTCGATCCATTTTGAATGGGCATCATCGGTGCTTTCACCATCAATCCCATCAATTTTCATAAACATATCAACTGCCATAATAATCTCCTGTTAGTGGTTTCGCGGTATTAGGCTGTCTTCTCGGAAGGTAGCTTGGATACCAGTCGTAGAGAAACCGTCAATCCTTCCAGCTGGTAATGCGGTCGCAGGAAAAACTTTGACGTATAGTAACCTGGGTTGCCTTCGACTTCGGAGACGACCACTTCGGCTGCTGCCAGTGGTTTACGTGCCTTGTCTTCTTCTGAGGCTGTTGAAGGATTGGGTTCAACATAATTCTGAATCCATTTGTTGAGCCACTTCTCCATGTCGTCACGCTCTTTGAAGGAGCCGATCTTATCGCGCACGATACACTTTAGATAGTGAGCGAATCGACAGCTGGCAAAGAGGTAGGGAAGGCGTGCCGCAAGATTGGCATTTGCGGTTGCGTCCGGGTCGTCATATTCAGATGGCTTTTGCAGCGACTGGGCACCGATAAAGGCGGCAAAGTCCGAATTTTTACGGTGCAGTAAAGGCATAAATCCATTTTTCGCCAACTCTGCTTCACGGCGATCTGAAATGGCGATCTCGGTTGGGCATTTCATATCCACACCGCCATCGTCGGTAGGGAAGGTATGGGTTGGAAGACTCTCCACCGCACCGCCCGATTCAACCCCGCGGATGCGTGTCGTCCATCCATACATTTTAAACGCCCGGTTGATGTTTACTGCCATTGCATAGGCAGAGTTTGACCAGGTGTATTTGTTATGTTGCGCACCCTCCGTATCCTCTTCGAAATCGAACTCCTCAACCGGGTCTGTCTTGGCGCCATAGGGAAGGCGTGACAGAAAACGCGGCATGGCCAGGCCGACGTAACGGGAGTCTTCTGATTCTCTGAGAGAGCGCCAGGAGGCGTATTCCGGGGTCTGGAAGATCTTGGTCAGATCCCGTGGATTTGCCAGCTCCTGCCAGGAGTCCATCTGCATCACGGTCGGTGCCGCGCCAGCAATGAAGGGAGCATGGGCCGATGCCGCCACCTTGGACATGTTAGTCAGTAGTTCCACATCGGGTGGCGTGTTGTCGAAATGGTAATCGCCAACAAGGCAACCGTAGGGTTCGCCACCGAACTGACCATACTCCTCCTCATAGACCTTTTTGAAGATCGGGCTCTGATCCCAGGCAGTACCCTTGAATTTCTTCAGGGTCTTGCCGAGCTCCTGTTTGGAGATATCCATCACCCTGACCTTCAGCATCTCGTCGGTTTCGGTATTGTTCACCAGATAGTGAAGTCCGCGCCAGGTGCCTTCCAGCTTTTGAAACTCCTCATGGTGCAGTATCAGGTTGACTTGTTCGGTAAGTTTTCTGTCGATCTCGGCAATGATGCCCTCTATGGTTTCGACAGCATCGTCGGACACGATACTGGTCTCTTTCAGTACCTGCTCAGCCAACGTCTGCACAGCGCTGGTAACCGCTTCCTTGGTTCGTTCGGTCTTGGGTTTGAACTCCTGTTGAAGCAGTGCTGAAAACTCGTCGGGTACTACACCGAGTGTCGATTCTTTGCCTTCGGCCTGTTGGGTATCTGTTTCAGCCATGCTTTACTCCTCTGCTGAGGACGAATCCTCAGATGATGCTTCGTCAGAATTGGGGGATGAGGCGAGGGTTTGGAGTAGTGTCGGGTCTTTCAAAGCCTTGGCAATCAGCTCCTCCGCCCCTGATTTACCATCCATATAAGTCAACAGGTTGGCCAATTGGGTACGGGCATCGAGCAGCTGTCGCAAAGCCCCGACCTTTTGCGCGACTGCCGCCGGTGAAAAGTCATCCATACTCTCAAAGGTGATATCCACATTGATATTACCTTCACCTGTCAGTGTGTTGGGTACTCTGAAGGCTGTTCGTGGTTTCATGGCCTTGAGACGTTCATCGAAATTATCGACATCGATCTCCAGCATCTTACGCTCGGCCACCGGGGCTAATGCCTCTTGCGGCTTACCTGAAAGATCCGCCATCACTCCCATGATGAAAGGTAGCTGGATCATCTTTTCAGCCCCGTAGAGTTCCACGTCGTACTCAATCTGGACCCTGGGTGCCCGGTTACGGGCTACGAACTTTTGGCTACTCTCTTTTGCCACGATCTACCTCTCTATTATCTCTAGTACCTAATCGGTATGTTGCCACTAAAAACGGATTCCGGCCGGGTGATTCCTTTGCCCTATCTATCCTCTTCCTTCCACAAAAAATCAAATTGAGACATACCATTTGGCGCCAAGTCCTGGACGATCTCATAAAAGTCCATCTTCACCAGCCGCTTTGCACGATCAAGTAGCAACGGGATTGGGCTGGATGGTTCATTTTTGCGGTAATATTGGTTGATCCTCTCCAAGGCGCTAATGACATCGTCACGGCTGTTGATGACTCCAGGAGAGGAAGCCTTCTGCTGTGTTGAAGCATCACCCGTATCCTGGTCCATTGCCTCGTCCCCGGTGTCAACACCGGCGCGGGTTGCCACCTCTTTTTGCAGCAGTTTCAATAACTCTGCCAAGGATTGAAGGTCGGGTGCCTGATCAAGACCTACCCGCTCATTGAGCTGACGCTCTATCGTATTCACCCACTCGATGGCATGCCCGATATGGGATAGGGTCTGTTGTGTCTGTTCGGCTGGGCACTCGCGAAAAGCGGCGTCGACTTGATCCAGTGCAATCTCCGGGTTTTCCCCGTCTGCCGGCTGCAGACTGCCTGAAGCGATTTGAATATCCCGGTAACTGTAAGTGCCCATTATGGTGGATGAAACCAGAGGGGCCTTGTTGACGGCGCCAAGGGCTTGGATCGGATCACACAGATTGATCAAGGTGTTGATCCTGATAGTGGGATCATTGTTGTCATCAGGATCGAGTTGAGGGTGCAGGCTATCCCAATACTGTTCAATATAGCCTTTGATGAGTTCGAGACCATCGGACAGACCGGCCAAGCCATCGGTATGGATTAATGCGAGTGTGAGGTGGATGGCTGCCCGCAGGTCCTTGCTCTGCTCCAGTACCTGTAGGGCTTTGGCTTTCAGTTCACGCCAGTCCGGGTCTTCAGCCGGAACGATTGTGTCTCCAAACTCCTGCTCTTCTTTACCCTCTGCTGCCCGTTCCATCTCACTGAATAGAGGGTCGTATTCTAAATCGGACCCTGCTGGGGCCTCATCTGAGACCGCGGTGAGAAGTTTTTCTAGGTCAATGGTAGCCGTCAATCCTGCGTCCCCCATGAAAGAGCATTAAAATGAGCTATTCGATTCTGCTTGATTTAACTGTTCTGTTTCTCTCTATCCAATGTCGATTTTGCATATCCCTTTTTATACCTAGGTTTAGCACAAAACCGTTGTAGTTGATACTAGAACAAATGCATATAAGTGGAAGTTAAATATTACCATTTTGGTCAATTACGTAACTTTTTAACACCCAATTCATGGCCGACTACGATCCTGGTTACTATTCAAATAATGGTGCAGATGTTCCCTATGCATAAACTGTCACGCGTTGCTGGACTGGCCCAGGCGTTGGAACCAAGGCAGCTGAATGGCGTTCCTGTTCCGGCTGCCGATGACCGGGATGATTCCAAGAGCGAGTAATTGGTTTATCTGTTGCTCATGCAATATGCGTTTAGTGCAGGGCTGAAGATGGTGTTCTCCTTCTCTTGGGTAAGAATAGGCAGGCAGATCAGTCAATATCGGTACCTGCTCCCGGTCACCCTGAACCGTCCACTGCCTGATCAACAATATTGCCAGTGCGTATGCGGGATTACCCCACAACAGATCTTCAATTGACCATTTTTCATCCAGCTCTTCGAATGCTTGAGATTGAATGGGATCGGTAGCTGAACCGTAAGGTAGCCTGAGCAACACCTGAGGATAGAGCAATGCTACGTTTGTTGCTGAGGGTTGTTTCCTGAAGTTCTGCCACTCATTGTAGAGCTCCCCGGTCCCGTTCTGATCATTCAGGAAACTCGAATTGGACCCGGCCAGCAGGGTGCCCGCAAATCCACCTGCCAAAGATCCCAACCAATTGAGCATTGCCACACTTTCCTGATCAGGCCCATATTCGTGATTATCTATAAGTATAAAACTGGATTCTAATAAATCATTGCGTTCGAAAGCATATCTTAGCCTGTGATAGAGGGCGGAGGATTTTGCGTCAACATGACTTGAACACTCCTGCTCCAACTCGGTGCGTGAGATATTCAATAGGTAGCAACGTATTGCCGGATCGGGCTCAATATTGTGCATGAGCCAATCCACAGAACGCCAGCCCGCTTCCAGCTTTTGGAAGGCATCATGGTGCAGCAGGCTTCTTAATAATATGGTTTTGTCTGTATCAGACCGCTTGGCAGCTGCTTGCGCATCAGCTGCCATAGGCAGATCCGGATCTGCAGCATTTTCAGCAAGTCGACGAACCACATCCGTAATCATCGATTGTTTCGCATCGGACAACGACGGGCCTGCTCCCCGGCGCTGTTCCGCAGACAGGGGGCGCGCTCCAAGCAAGCGCGACAGTGTCTCCTGTTGCGATTCAATCTCTTCTGATTTCGCATCAAAGGCCGGTACTTCATCTGTGCATTCATTAGAAATTTGATGATCAGCTAATTGCTCAAGCAGGCCATCCGGATGAAAATCATCGAGGGATTTGAAAGTAAGGGTTATGGATGGGATTGATTCATCATCCAGTGCGAATGATATCGAAGGTTGCAACTTTGTGATCAGTTCGTCGATTGTCTCGATTTCGATACTATGCAGTGAAAGGCTGGTTTCAGTGACTGGATTACCAGTACCGGTGCCTCCGCCAAAGGCCCCGAGTAAGACAATGGTATAGCCATTGGCAGGTTTCCTTGGGTGCTTCAAATCTTCCTTTCTACCGAGATCGACCGAGAAGTGCATTC
The DNA here is from genome assembly GCF_963455295.1 of Candidatus Thiodiazotropha sp. CDECU1. Classification (NCBI taxonomy): domain Bacteria; kingdom Pseudomonadati; phylum Pseudomonadota; class Gammaproteobacteria; order Chromatiales; family Sedimenticolaceae; genus Candidatus Thiodiazotropha; species Candidatus Thiodiazotropha sp. CDECU1. The sequence goes on along the minus strand of NZ_OY734020.1, from coordinate 2,324,224 downwards.
GCTCCGACATGTATTTATCTCATCCTTATTATATACAATTAGTAACGGAACTATGTCACTCAACAAACCACAAGCGTAGCAGGTTGCAGCAACTGTTCAATGATTCCATGTGGTCTATCTTTAAGTATATGTCCATATTTTCATATTGTAACTGGTCAACAGAATCCTGGGCGATCATTTTTTACCCATTTGGATGAATGATAGGCTCGCTTAGGTGTAGAGTAAGATGACAGGTGGAATGGTTATTGTGCAGTGCATTGTAAATAGTGCCACACAGTGAGTGTGCAAAACTACCTACACGATAGCATTGACCGAAGCTATTCTGATACACATACTCTAATATAAAGCATGCTTATATATCATCTCACCATCTAGAGAACGTTTAGGCATGGGTTACAAAAAAAATATTCAATGCTTATTTAGACGCGCAGGAGTCTTGGATGGCTTTCACACAAAGTAACCGACAGCTACAGATCAAAACCCCACTGGGCCCTGATGAGCTCTTGATCCTCAAGCTGGAGGGGAGGGAGGAGTTGGGTCGGTTGTACGAATTTACCATTGACCTGCTGAGTGACAATGAGTCGGTAGCCCATGACGATCTGTTGGGCAAGAAGATGACGGTCGAGATGGATATGGTGAATACCACCAAGCGCTATTTCGATGGTTATGTGAGTCAGTTCACACAGGTTGGGCACATGGCCTATTTTGCCCATTATCGGGTCACGTTGCGGCCCTGGTTGTGGCTGCTGACCCAGACCTCGGACTGCCGCATCTTTCAGGCCATGACGGTACCAGACATCATCAAGGAGGTGTTTCGTGACAATGGTTTCAGTGATTTTGAGGATCACCTGACCGGCTCCTATCGGGAGTGGGAGTATTGTGTTCAGTACCGGGAGACCGATTTTAATTTTGTCAGCCGATTGCTGGAGCAGGAGGGCATCTACTATTTCTTCAAGCATGAGGCAGGCAAGCACACACTGATATTGTGTGATGATTACAGCTCTCACAGTGTGTTGGAGGCCTATTCGGATATTCCCTATTTGCCGCCCGCAGAGACCGGTTCCAGCCGTTTTCAGGATTATATTCATAGCTGGAAATTCACCAAAGCGGTACGGCCGGGCAAATATGCGCACACTGATTACGACTTCAAGAAACCGAAATCCGATCTTTCTACGAATGCGCTGATGCCGAGAAGTCATCCCTATTCGGACTATGAGATCTACGACTATCCGGGTGAGTACGAAGTGCCGCCGGATGGCGAGGGCTACGCCAGGCATCGGATACAGGAGCTGCAGGGGGGGCATGAGGTTCTGGAAGGGAAGGGGAATGCGCGCGGCATAACGACGGGCGGTCTGTTCACCATGACCGAGCATCCACGGGGGGATCAGAATCGGGAATATCTGGTCACCGGTGCGTATTATGCGCTTCAGGCTGATGCCTTCGAGTCGGTGCCAGAGATAGCCGAGGGGCCGTTATATGCGTGTGAGTTCAGTTGTATGGACACCAAAGAGGGATTTCGTCCAGCACGGATCACGCCGAAGCCGATGGTGCAGGGGCCACAGACAGCGGTGGTGGTCGGTCAGGCGGGAGAGGAGATCTACACCGACGAGTATGGGCGCGTGAAGCTGCAGTTTCATTGGGACCGTTATGGCAGCAGGGATGAAAACAGTTCCTGCTGGGTGCGGGTGGCGCAGGTATGGGCGGGCAAGAACTGGGGGGCCATGCATATACCACGCATTGGTCAGGAGGTGATTGTCGATTTTCTCGAGGGCGATCCCGACCGGCCGATCGTCACTGGGCGGGTCTATAACGCTGATCAGATGCCACCCTATGGACTGCCTTCCAATATGACCCAGAGTGGGATCAAGAGTCGCAGTACGAAGGGTGGTTCAGGGGATAATTTCAACGAAATCCGGTTTGAGGACAAAAAGGGATCCGAAGAGCTCTATATCCATGCCGAGAAAAACCACAAAAACATCACCGAGAGCAGCCGCACCGAACAGGTTGGTTACAATCGCTCGCTTAGCGTCGGTCACGACAAGACAGAGACGGTGAATAACGACAAGACCATAACCATCGCTAAAAATCATACCGAAACCATCGGTTTGAATATGTCCCACACGGTGGGTGTCGACCAGACAGAAACAATCGGTTCGAATAAATCGGAAACCGTCGGCATCAATAGCGCGGAAACAGTGGGTGTCGCAAAGGAGCTCACAATCGGTGGCCTGTATCAGGTCTCGGTCGGTGGTGCGATGAATGAGACGGTGGCGGGCGCAAAGGCAGAAGAGGTTGGTGGCGTCAAATTGGAGACCGTGGGCGGTGACAGGAAGACCAGTGTTGGTGGCGATTATGGAGCATCTGTCAGTGGCGAGCTGTCAGAAGAAGTGGATGGTGAGAAGAAATCCGCGATCAAAGGGGATTACAGCATCGACACCCAGGGTGAGTATAAATTAGAGGCCGCAACTAAGATTGAGTTGAAGACCGGTGCCGCAGCCATCAGCATGGAGCCGAGCGGTAAGATCGAGGTTTCCGGGACGGATGTGACCTTCAAAACCGCTGCAGGCAAGGTACATATCGATGCCGGGGGTATCATCACGATCAAGGGCACCATGGTCAAAATCAATACATGAACAAATTCATAAAGAGCATAGATGCATGGATATTGGTGTATTGTTAACGAGGGGAGCTCAACATGAGTGGTAAACCTGCCGCCCGGGTAGGCGATATGATCTTCTGTAGTTTACCTCAAGTAATTCCTGCCGTACCGCCGGTCCCTCACGCTCCACCGCCAGGGCTTCCCATCATACCGCCGGGAGCGCTCACTGTATTGATCGGTGGTAAGCCAGCAGCGCGGATGGGTGACATGAGTCTCTGCGTAACACCAGTACCCGTACCAAATCCTATCGTGCGCGGCGCCTTTCCCGTGCCTATCATGAATATGCCGGCCGCGAGGATGACTGATTCAGGCACCCATCCCGGCTCGGTGATCATGCCTCCTTGCTGCCCAACGGTACTGATCGGTCTCTCCGGCGTCACCGGCAATCCCCGCTTGGGCAATCAGGCCTGTCAAAGCATGGCGGCGGGAAGAAGTCCACCCCCAGGGTCCACCGATTCAGGTGGAAACCCTATTGCTTCCAATACCCCAGGGCAAAGCTATAACAATTGTGGTATTGAATCCTCGAGGCAGATCGTACAACAGGCTACTGGTGCAAACCCAGGTCAAGAGGCCATGATGAATACTGCCATTGCCAATAGCAATGCATCCCAAGCAGCCATCGGCAGTGCTGGAAGCGGTGGTACTGTGACGGCAGCAAATCAGGCCTGGTACAGCGGCGGCACCACGTCGGGGCAGCAGGCCTCGATACTTACCAACAACGGAGTGCCATCGAGCAGAGTGGCTCCCACTTCAACCGGTCTCCAACTCAGCCAGCTCGAGACTGCGCTTTCACAGGGAAGGGGGGTTATCGCCAACGGTGATGTATCGGGCCTTCCCGGCTGGGGGACGCAGACAGGTGCTCATGCTGTAACAGTTACAGGTTATGAATACGATGACGCTGGCAATATCACCCACGTCATCTATAACGATACCGGCATTGGTGCTTGCAATCAGCGGGCAACGGCCGCCCAGTTTCAAAATTTTCTCACTACGGGTGCGAATAATTCCATTGCAAATGGATTTGCACCCTCAGGTGCGGCTGTTACCAATAATCCGATTTGGTAGCAATTATGGATAAGAGGGTCTTCTGTTATGCCAAGCTACTTTGTTTGTTGTTATGCATTGATACAACAGGTGTTTATGCCATGTCCATGAAAGATGCGGTCCAGCAGATCGGACAGCACGCGAATATGATGCCGGTAGAACGCGGTATCACATTGCCGTTGGTGAAGATCGAGAATAACCGGATTATCGTACGGCGACTCATCTACTTTACACGTACGACCCCGGAGTATGGAACCGCGATTACAGAGCCTCAATACGTTGCAAGCTATGATCTTTCCAGTAACTCGTTCCTTACCATCAAGAAATTCGAAATGGATGTGCCAAACCTGAAGCCGCCGCCATGGATTCACAACAGGCCGGCGTTTGAGAAGCCTGAGGATATTATTCCCGAATTTGAACGCATATGGACCCTGTATGACATCCTGATTCCAGCATTTGTCAAAGGGGATGCTGCTGTCAGTATGGAAATCAAGCAGGCAGCCAAGCAGTATGTCCACTATTTCGACCGGCATGCCGAAAAGCCGTTGTCGCCCTATTACGATATGCTTGGCGGTGATTTTTTACGCTGGGTCGGGCATGTCGCCAATTCCTAGAGGTAGATTGTAAAGGTATCCATCCTATGTCTGATCAACTATCCACTTCGGTCGTCACTGCATCGGCAAGAAACCTCATCGCCCCGTCACTTCAGTTTGCCAACTATATGAGTTTGCCAATCCCGGTAGTTGGTGAAAACAGACTGTTTATTGCCTTTCTGGTGGGCAGAGGTGAAGCGGTGAATCCGGAGCTGGGATACCAGATATGGCCTCCCAGCCTGTTGGCTCTATTCGATGCGGAGAATGGGCAGTTGCATGAGTTGAGAGCTGTAACGCCCAAGTATTTTTCGGTCGATCAGTCGGCGGAGCAAGCAATGGGTAAAGGATTATCGCCACCGGAAAAAAACAGCATGGAATATTTGCAGAACGAACTCCATCTTTTTCAATGCGCTGATAATGTGCTAACCGCGATACGTACCAAACAGGCGCATCAAAGTGATCTCAAACAGTTCGACGACTATTACAGAGCCCTTACCGAAGAGGCCTTGTTACCCTACTATCAGAGATTGTGCCTGGCGAAGGTAGAGTAACAGGACAAGATCTACGAGGCGATTATGTGTGAAAACCCATCTCCTGCCCAAAGCAACCGTCCAGCACCTGCGGCCCCATCCCAGGATGTCGCCCATGCGGGTTTCAGGGCCGCCCAACCACAGGGTGCAGCAGCAGCGCCCGGGCAACCGGGTCCCACACTGACCGGTTGGCCCAGACAGTTGGCATGGAGTGATTTCAGAGACATCCAAAGTCGTCCCAGAGGTGAGTCCGAGGATGCCCGAATCTCTATGGGATTTAGGCCCGGCAGGGTCAGGGTTGTAGAAGAGGAATCAGAACACAGGTTGGGTGAGATGGAGTTCGCGATGGTTTTAAATCCCGCAGGGTCATGGGTCGTCGCCACCTCGAAAACCGCAGAGCTCCTTGCCCACGAACAGGGTCATTTCGATATTGTCGGTCTCTGCTATCGGGATCTTACAGTGGAGGCCAGGACAATACGGGGAAGTTCACGAAACAGACTGCTATTGGAAATGCGTCGGATCATGCGCGAGCATGATCAGCGCGCAGAGAGCTTAACCAGGGAATACGAGACTCAAACTGAACATGGTCGCAACCAAGCGAATCAGCAAGCATGGCAGCGCCAAATGGCGACAAGTCGTCAAAGTGGGTTACCTTTGACAGCACCACCGGTAGCTGCGGAGTAAATTTTGGTTCGCGGTCTGTTCCCAGGACAGTCGAATACTGGTTGAGCCATTTTCCATTCACCGCATAGTTCAATGAGAAAAAAGTAATATGGAATTGCTCAATGCCACACCAATGCAGACAGGGTATACCATGAGTATGCTGCCCGATGCTCACGAGCTGCTGGTGATCGTAGTGAAAGGCACTTTCAAGATACCGGAAAGAGGCGGGCAACCTGATTACATCGAGCCACAAAAACAGCTTGTGGAAGCCGATGTGTACACCGGTGAGCCTGGTTTCTCAGCACCGCTCTATGAGCTCGACTATGCACCCTTTAAACGACACTGTGATGTCCTCTTGGCTGGTAGTGCATATGCACCCAGAGACAAACCGACATCCAGGGTTGAAGTAACCCTGCGATTGGGGCCCCTGTTTAAATCATTCGCCGTTTGCGGCGATCGCTTCTGGGAGTCGGGTAACATTGCCATCCGTCCTGGCTACTCGGGTATCTTTGACAGAATGCCAATCAGCTATGATCGCGCCTTTGGTGGCATCGATAATTATCACGACAATGAAAATAAGCACAGCGCATTCATGAAAAACCCGGTAGGCAAGGGATACCATCAACAGCTTGGCAGGTCTTTCGTTAATGGATCACCGATGCCAAACACTGAGGAGTTGCAGCGACCAGTCAGCATGCCCAATGGGAACTATGCACCAATGTCATTCGGCCCGCTGGGAAGGTGCTGGCAGCCGCGGCTGCAACTGGCCGGAACCATCGATCAGGATTGGGTGGAGAATATCTATCCCTTACCACCTGCAGATTTTGATGCTGGCTATTTCCAGGCCGCACCCGTTGATCAACAGATTCCCTATCCTCAAGGCGGTGAGCGGGTCTTCCTGGGTAACTTGACTCCGGAAGGCCACACCAGTTTCACCTTGCCCGAGTTGGATGTGCCGGTTGTTTTCTTTTACAAAAAGGGCGAGAGCGTTAAAAAGAAAGCGGTGATGGATACCATTGTGCTGGAACCCGATCAGGGCCTGTTTACCATTACTTGGCGTGCCTTCACGCCGCTTAAAGAGAATATACTCGAGATACCCCAGGTGTTGGTTGGAAGAAAATCTCGCGGCTGGTGGCGTGCACGCGAGTTTGGAAAAACCTACTACCCATCACTGGATCATATGATGCGTGACAGAAAGAAACGCATAGATCCAGATGAGTAAGCCGTTATGTCACCACAATCTTGGATCCCCCTGCTGTTTTTGGCCATTGGCGTCTATCATGCGGTGACGGCTTGGCAAGAGTATCAGCGCATGGGTAAAAAAACGCATACACCGCTTTTCAAGGCGAAATCGCGAGTTGCTGGGATTTTTATTGTTCTGGCGCTGTTCTTGTTTGCCTATCTAGCCCTTTAACGCTAATGTCGATCGGTAGATTCCCGGGCTTGAGCCGGGGATCTCAACTGCATCTGCAATCTTGCGATAGAAATCCACTGTGCCCGCCATACCAACTATCGCATAACCATAACCTTTCATACGCATATCCATCAGGCATGATTGGGCCAATGAACGGCCGATACCATTGCCACGCGCTGATTCAATGACACCAAGGGGACCAAAAAAACCAAGTGCGGTAGCGTCATAACAGGCAATCCCAAGCAGTGATGAATCACGTTGCGCAATAAAACAAGAGCCAGGGGTATTGTTGAGTGCCTGTTGAATCTCCCCCAGCCAGGTCTGCGGAAAGTGCTTTTCCGCCCAAGCCAGAATAGCTCTCTGATCAGGACCGATCGGTTTACGGATGGTCACCTGTTGCTGCGCCTGACGTGAGATAAAACTCCAATCGATCTCCATGTCATAGAGCTTGATAAGCATGTCATTATTTGCCATCTTTACAGTCCTGTTAACGCTTAACAAAAGATCCTGGATTGTGACAGACATAACCCCTCAAACTGAGACAGTAGACGCAGAGCTTCGTATTGGCAACCACAGCATCCGATTCTCTGCTCAATTTACCAACGAAACGATTCATCTTCACGAACTGCTTCCATTTTTTCAGAATATTACAGATAAAGTAGTGGAAATCGCGATTGTAGAGGTGAGTGAGAACGGCAAACGGATATCTTGTCGCAGCGGTTGTGGTGCCTGTTGTTCTCAACTGGTCCCCGTCAGTAAGGCAGAAGCCACGACACTGCTGGATCTCGTGGAGTCCATGCCAGATGAGAGGCAGGCTGAGGTGAGGTCAAGGTTCGCAAAGAGTATGGCCGTATTGGATGAAACGGGTTTGCTGGGCGAGCTGGACAAGGCTGCTCTCGCTCATGACAAGGAGCGAATCAAGGCGATCGGCCTGGCCTATTTTGAACTCAACCTGCCATGCCCGTTTTTGCAAAATCAATCCTGTTCGATACATCCTCATCGACCCTTGAGTTGTCGGGAATTCCTGGTCGTTTCTGATCCTGCCTATTGTGCCAAGCCCGATCCGGCGGTGGTGGAAAATGTAGTATTGCCTAAAAGAGTCTCATCGATTCTTTACACCCTGAGCAGCAAGGACCCGGACATGGATGCGGGATTCATACCTTTGGTCAAGCTGCTGGCAGATGCAGCGTCGATTCGCATCGGACAACCGACTCCTGCACCTGCCATGGAATGGGTGAATCGCTTTCTACAGCGTCTCAGCAGCTAAAACTCCATGCGCATCCCGGCGCTGATGGTATGGGCGGTCCATTCGCTGTGGGAGAGGATGGTACCGAAATCGATGAAACCGACCACCCCATTCTGGAACTGCGCCGATGTGCCAAAGCGTAACCGCAGGTAATCCCGATCCGGATCGTCGGTCTGGATGTCAATACCCAAGCCGGCAGGATCCTCGACAAAATATGCGGTGATGATCTGGGAGTCATCCTCGAACTCATGCATCCAATCGAGCCTGGCATAGGGGATGAGGACGCCCCAGTCAGCGCTGTGGGTGTAGGAGACCTTGCCGCCCAGGTTGAGGGTCAGCCAGCGTTGATCGGTTCCATCCACCCGGGTGGCCCAACCGCCGCCATCAGCCGTGGGATCGGACACCTCTTCGGTAAACCCGTCGACATCGGACTTGATATACTCCAGATCGGCACGGGGCCCGAAGGACCAGGGGCCACGGTTGAAATCGTAGCCGGAGCCGACGAACAGGCTGATCGTGTCACCGTCGTAGTCCGCCTTGAGGTTCTGACTGACATCAGCCAGGCCGTCCAGGGTGTAGACGATACTGCGCTTCTGGTCAAAGTCATTGGCACCGACAGTGGCGGAGAAATCCACAAAGTAGTTCTGCGGGCTGTAGTAGGTACCGAACAGGCTCAGGCTGACGCCCTGGGTATCCAGGTCACCGGCATCGTTCTCCAGTTCGGCTTCGGTGTCGCTGAAACCGATCGCACCGCCGAGAATAAACTGGTTGGTGATCCTGTAGTCCGCACCGATAGTGATGCCTGCGGTATCGAAGTCGAGACCCGACTCGAGATCGGTCTCATCCCGCTCGCCGGTAGCGACATCACCGGTCACGAAGACCCCCAGCCTCGATGCCAGCAGCTGATTGTCGGCACTGGCGCCACCACCACGACGTCCTGCGTCCCGGTAGGCCTTTGCAATCATGTCAATGGATAGCGTCTGCTCATCGATCTGCAGGTCGAGCCCCTTGAAGGAGAGGCCCCTGGCACCGGCACGCAGGGCGGAGATACGTGTCCCCAGGTTGCGTATCTGGGTCTCACTGCCTTGACGGGAGGTGGTATTGGCCTTGATAGCGGTTTCGGGGTTGACTTGAAACAGCGCCAGCTGGGTATTGGTGTCACCATCAATGGCCGCACCCACCACCGCATTACAATCCTCCTGCAGGCGATCACTGAGTCTGCCGCTGGGACAGGCCTCGGCAATGACGTCAATCAGGGAGAGAATGTTGGGGTTGTTGCCACTGAAGGGTATGAGCAGATCGGCAACCGGATTGGTGCTGGTGGCAGCCTCGGCACTGCCCGAGAGGACGATTCTGGATATACCGGCACTGGTATCGATGTTCAGGGCGCCCGTGGCTGCGCCAGATGTCTGGGGTGTAAAGACAACCTGGATATCACAACTGGCGCCGGCAGCGATCCCGGTTCCGCAATCGTTGGTCTGGCTGAAGTCGCCCTCGGTGGTGATCGAGTTGACCGTGAGAGGGGTATTGCCCTGATTCGTCACCGTTACCACCTGAGGTTGGCTGGATGTGTCGACAGTGGTGTCAGGAAACGATAACGCTGTATCAGAGACGACGAGATCAGGTGCAGTGCCTGTCACGCTCAGGGTAATGTTTTCTACGATTGCTCCTTGTGGTCCCGTCGCGTCAACTGCCAACGATTCTGAAGCAGTTCCAGTCGTTGTAGGTGTCACACTAACCATGATCAAACAGCTGCTGTTCACGTCAAGATCTGAGGGGCAATCATTTGTTTGGGCGAAAGGTGCTGTGGTGGTGATTGTGTTGATACTCACCGATGCGTCACCGGTATTGGAGAGAGTCACTGGTACCGAACTACTGGTACTGCCTACTGTAACTGAGCCGAAATCCACACTGCCGGGAGAAAAAGAGAGGCTGCCAATCTGACTCGACTGCCCAATGCCCGATAGTGCCACAGTGGCTGTAAATGGAGTAATGCCATCAGACCCAACAAAGTCTAATTGACCAGTATTTGTGCCGGTAGTCTGGGGAGAAAACGCCACACTGACGGTACACGACTGACCATCCGATAAACTGAGGTCATTGATTATCATCGGGCAATTGTTGGTGATACTGAAATCCCCACTCGCCGCGATCGTATCAAAAGAAATAAGATCCGAAGTATTGTTGTTGGTGAATGTTACTGTCGTGACCCCACCGCTGGTACCGACCGTAACAGTGCCGAAATCAATAGAAGTTGGCGCCACAGTATATACTGCATAGGCGGTTACGGAGTTGAGTGCGAGTAGAAGGGCAGATAAATAAAGTAGTGATTTAGATATCAGCCTCGATGGTTGAGTGTCCTTCATGCAGTATACCATTGTCTATACTCCCTGATGTTATGTGCTGCTCTATGTTGCCGGTCAACAGGGCAATAAATTACCTACCCACCTGATACTCCATACGCCTGTTTGGCGAGGATGCTGGATTCTTTGGACAGCGAGGATGAAGCTGTCAGCTGAACGTTTCAGCCGGATTACAGAATGATGAATAATCCTCTAAATCCCATTGCATCAGCGCCCAATCATGCCATGCTCTAATTGATAAGGAAACATGATTTTGAGGGTGTGGCCGACCTCAATGCCAGATGTGGCGAGGCCCCGGCATGGATGCGGGATTCATACCTTTGGTCAAGCTGCTGGCAGATGCAGCGTCGGTTCGCATCGGACAACCGACTCCTGCACCTGCCATGGGTAGGGTGAGCTAAAACTCCATGCGCATCCCGGCGCTGATGGTATGGGCGGTCCATTCGCTGTGGGAGAGGATGGTACCGAAATCGATGAAACCGACCACCCCATTCTGGAACTGCGCCGATGTGCCAAAGCGTAACCGCAGGTAATCCCGATCCGGATCGTCGGTCTGGATGTCAATACCCAAGCCGGCAGGATCCTCGACAAAATATGCGGTGATGATCTGGGAGTCATCCTCGAACTCATGCATCCAATCGAGCCTGGCATAGGGGATGAGGACGCCCCAGTCAGCGCTGTGGGTGTAGGAGACCTTGCCGCCCAGGTTGAGGGTCAGCCAGCGTTGATCGGTTCCATCCACCCGGGTGGCCCAACCGCCGCCATCAGCCGTGGGATCGGACACCTCTTCGGTAAACCCGTCGACATCGGACTTGATATACTCCAGATCGGCACGGGGCCCGAAGGACCAGGGGCCACGGTTGAAATCGTAGCCGGAGCCGACGAACAGGCTGATCGTGTCACCGTCGTAGTCCGCCTTGAGGTTCTGACTGACATCAGCCAGGCCGTCCAGGGTGTAGACGATACTACGCTTCTGGTCAAAGTCATTGGCACCGACAGTGGCGGAGAAATCCACAAAGTAGTTCTGCGGGCTGTAGTAGGTACCGAACAGGCTCAGGCTGACGCCCTGGGTATCCAGGTCACCGGCATCGTTCTCCAGTTCGGCTTCGGTGTCGCTGAAACCGATCGCACCGCCGAGAATAAACTGGTTGGTGATCCTGTAGTCCGCACCGATAGTGATGCCTGCGGTATCGAAGTCGAGACCCGACTCGAGATCGGTCTCATCCCGCTCGCCGGTAGCGACATCACCGGTCACGAAGACCCCCAGCCTCGATGCCAGCAGCTGATTGTCGGCACTGGCGCCACCACCACGACGTCCTGCGTCCCGGTAGGCCTTTGCAATCATGTCAATGGATAGCGTCTGCTCATCGATCTGCAGGTCGAGCCCCTTGAAGGAGAGGCCCCTGGCACCGGCACGCAGGGCGGAGATACGTGTCCCCAGGTTGCGTATCTGGGTCTCACTGCCTTGACGGGAGGTGGTATTGGCCTTGATAGCGGTTTCGGGGTTGACTTGAAACAGCGCCAGCTGGGTATTGGTGTCACCATCAATGGCCGCACCCACCACCGCATTACAATCCTCCTGCAGGCGATCACTGAGTCTGCCGCTGGGACAGGCCTCGGCAATGACGTCAATCAGGGAGAGAATGTTGGGGTTGTTGCCACTGAAGGGTATGAGCAGATCGGCAACCGGATTGGTGCTGGTGGCAGCCTCGGCACTGCCCGAGAGGACGATTCTGGATATACCGGCACTGGTATCGATGTTCAGGGCGCCCGTGGCTGTGCCAGATGTCTGGGGTGTAAAGACAACCTGGATATCACAGCTGGCGCCGGCAGCGATCCCGGTTCCACAATCGTTGGTCTGGCTGAAGTCGCCCTCGGTGGTGATCGAGTTGACCGTGAGAGGGGCATTGCCCTGATTCGTCACCGTTACCACCTGAGGTTGGCTGGATGTGTCGACAGTGGCGTCAGGAAACGAGAGCTGGGTCTCGGATGTGGCCACGTCAGCAGTGGTGGCAGTCACACTGAGATCCACGCTACTGGTAACAGTCTGACCAGCATCGGTCGCACTGATTTCCAACGAACCCGTAAGGTCACCCGCCGTTGTAGGCGCCGCCATCACCGAGATTGTACAGCTCTGGTTAGCGGTGAGCGTGGTAGGGCAATCGTTGGATTGCGTGAATTCACCGACACTCGATACCAGTACATCCTGGAGCGATGCATTTCCCATATTCGTCAGTGTTACTGTTTGCGCGCTGCTGATCGTATCTACAGGCGTATCGGGGAAACTGAGCGTTGTTGTTGATGTGCTCATGACACCGCCTTGAGCATCTGCAGCCAGCGAGACAGTCTGGGTAGTCGTCCCTTGGGGGCCGGTACCACTTGCGGTCAGTGTCCCGGACTGTGGTCCCAGGGTTGTGGCAGTGACATTCACCATAATGGTGCAATTGGTGCCGGCAGCGAGGGATGCCGGACAATCGTTGGTCTGAGCAAATGGCCCTGTGGCGTCGATGGTGGAGATATTCACGGCGGCATTGCCGGAGTTTGAAAGTGAAACGGGTACTGATTGACTGGATATACCCACTGGTACCGCGCCTAGATCCACACCATTGCTGCCGATAACCAAGTCGCCTCTCAGGCCGGTGCCGGAGAGTGGAACACTTGCAGTGATTGGTAGAAAACTCATCCCGAGTACGATTGAGTGGTCAAACCCGTTAAACGTCAAGGTGCCGACTGCTGGACCTGAAGTAGTCGGGTTGAACATGACGTCGACGGTACAGCTCGTCAATTCATCAAGAATTACCGGACAGTTGTTGACTATTGAGAAATCCCCGGTTGCAGTGATTGAAGTAAAATCGATAACATCCGTGGAGTTATCGTTATTGAATGTCACTGTCAATACGCCGCTGCTGTTACCGACGCCTATGCCACCAAAGTCCAAGCTTGCAGGCGTTACGCTGTATATCGCGAATGCACTCATCGAGTACAACAGCAACAGGAGTGCGGAGCTATATCGCAATGAGGTGACAAAAAGCTTGCGTACTCGAGCGTTATTACCACAATCAGCCATTAGATATCCTCCCCGGATTTTTTTAATTTCTTTTTGTTGTCAGCCCTTGAGGAGCTGATCAACCCTGCGGTATGAAGAAGAACTCACCTGCTTCATGTCCCCCGTGTTTTATTGGCGCGTACTCAGGTATCTGGTCAATGCCAAATTTCGAAGCTGTCTGCTGAACCTCTTTTGCCAGATTACGGAACAATTTATAGGCTTCCAAAATAGATTCATTTTCAGCCAGAGTCCTGAGAAACGACTTGGCGAATACCGAGTGCTGCCCACCACCCTGATCGAGAACAGGTTTCAGGCCCCCAGAGGTCAATACCGTACGCGACCTTGTCTTTGCCATCACCTTTAGCCATTTGGTCTTGACCTCATCGGACATCCCGGACTCCAGTCGCGCCATGGATGAACGTGTAAGGGAGCCGGAATAACAGGAGTCGGCAACCACAAGGATATGCTTTGCCGACATCGCGTTCAGAATATCGGTGATGGCGATATTCGAGATCCAGTTGGCGGTGCTGTTTGGTTCGGCATCAACAGGTAACCAGTAGCCGCGAAGGTTTACTCTGTCCAGTTCACCATGACCTGCGTAATAGATCAGCAGATTGTCGTTTTCAGTCAGGGTCTCACGCAAGTTATTGAGTGCAGAAAGCATGTCATAACGAGTGGCATCAATCAGCGTGGTGGTCTGGAATCCATATTTTGTGCGCAATAATTCTGCGGTCTCCCGCGCATCGACACTGGCGCTCAGAAGGCTGGGGAAGTGACTATACTGATTGTTGCCGATCACCAGCGCATGATAGTTGCCGAAGTCCACTTGGCCGGCGATACGTCTGGTGGTTTTGCTGGTATCGCTGGAGGTATTCAGCTGCTCCTCTCCGCTAGAGGCATAGCGCAGTTTTGGAATGAGCAGAAATTCGAGACTGGTATGTTGCCCCTTTTTATCCACAGCGACCATTTTCACTGGGGTCTGCTCTTCCTCTACTTTGATAGTGGTTGAAAAGATACCCAGAGTGTCGGGTGATTCGGTTTTATCGTTAACCGTGAAAGAGAGCAGGCCAGCCGGCGCCACAACCCGGCCGGTAATTTTCCGTTCCTTCGCCACAGAGCGTAAACGGACACTTGGAATGCCGCGGGTAAGGGCAACCGGCGGGTCGATGATTTCTATAGTGGGGCCGGACACCAAACTTGCCTGTTGATTGGCGTGCAGATTGGCCAATTGGGCTCTGTATCGTAATGCTTCCGCCTGATAACGGTCTATTTTTATCTGTTGTTCTTGGATCTGATCCAGATAGGTCTGTTCGGATTTGCGCAAACGTGTGACCTCGGCTTCCTTGCGTGCGGCAGCTGTCTTGGTGGCAATAAGCTCTTTCTGCGTCTTGCGTAACAGCGATTGTTGGCGGGCAAGGTCAGGATTAATTTTTGCCAGTTGCGCCTGATTTGTATCGAGCTGCTGCTCTGTCTGCTGCAGTTTTTGGCGCAACTCCGCGATCTGGCGCTCCTGCTTCGCCACATCACCCTGTAATGTGGTTTGCTGGTTGATCTTTTCCTGTTCCAGTGAGAGCAGGCGCTGTTGGTAGCGATTCAGCTCTTCTCTGAGTTTTGTGACAGCTTCTCCCTGTTGGCCCATAGTGCTCTCACGACTACTCAGATCCTGTTGCAGGCGCACTACCTGCTGTTCGAGGCTGATACTGTTGCTGGTTGCCTCGTTCAATGATTTTTGTGCCAACTCCAGTTGCCGGCGCTGTTCGGCTAGCACCGGTTGATTCTTCTCGATATCCGCAATCGTCAGGTCAAGTTGAGACTGTGTCTGATCGAGTTTCTGTTTGAGTTGGCTGGCCTTGCCGGTTTGAACCTTCAACGCCTCTTGTAGCTGGGCCTTTTCCTGGGATGAGAGGCGCAGTGCCTCGTTCATCTTTGTCTGCTGAGTGGAGAGGGATGACTCCAGGTCGACGATCTTGCGCTGTTGTGTGAGTACCGCCTTCTCCTGTTCGGACAGTTGCGCCTGCAGTGTGGTGAGCGCTTCAGTCTGCGAGACTTTGGATAGTTTCTCTTTTCGGCTCAACTCTGAGCGCAGCGCCTCCAGCTCGGACTCGGTGGAGGCGAGTGATGCCTTTTTGTTCAGCAACTGCTGGTTGGTCTCATCCAGCTTGCGCTGCAGTATCGCAGCCTGCTTACGCTGTTGTTCGGTTTCCAGCTGAGACTGTTTGATTGCACTATCCATCTCACCCCGCTGCTCGCTGAGGGCCTTTTCCAGGGAGGCTATCTGGGTGCGCTGTTGCAGGGCCTGTTTTTCACTCACGACCAGTTTGGATTTGAGCTGTTTTAATTCCGGACCGGCAGTGTTGAGAGTGGGGGAGGTTGTCATTGTGGGTTGAATCACCGCTTCCGCCCTCAGCGTGGTCAGACGCTTCTCCGCTTTCGCCAGATTAACCCTTTCTGCTTTCAGCTGTTTGCTGGTGCTCTTGAGCTGCTTGCGCAGCTGTTCTGTTTCAGATTTCTGTTGTTGTCTCTCCTGTTTCAGAAGACGTAGCTCTTTTCGCTCCGCCTTGGAGATCTCCACCGCAGAAGAGAACTGCAGATTGTCATCCTCCAGACCGGAGGCTTGGCGATACCAATTGAGGGCCTGAGCCAGATCCTTCTTCACCCCAAAGCCCTTTTCATAGAGAAAGCCCAGATTGATGCGTGCCCGGGAGTTGCCCTGGTCTGCCGCTTTGAGGTACCAGGCGGCGGCAGTCTTATAATCAGGCTCGATTCCGAGACCCTTCTCATAGATCTCACCCACATAGTTCTGCGCTACAGGGTCTCCTTCTTTGGCCTGAGGCAGCCAGACGCGCAGGGAGGTCCGGTAGTCAGCCCGGTCAAAGGCCACATATTCGCCGCCTCGAATCTCACACTCGGAGGCAGTGGTTTTGACCGGCCGTCTGGGTGAAAGATAGGTCATGTTTGCGCCCAGCTTGCGTACCTGGCCAGGTAACAGGCAGTCGACAATCAGAAATTTGTCCGGATTGCCGCTGACAGGTGCTGCCGCATCATCGCTAATCTGCCTGGTACTCTGGGTCTGGCAGCCGGAAAGGGCTAACAGGGCAGTGAGCAGGGTGCTGACGATCAGCGGTACGGGTTTTATATTGGGTGTATTCATACTGGAACAACGATGTAACATGGTATATCCAAACCTAATAATATTGCTTCTCGATTAAGAATAGACAATTCAAATCCCTCTGGAAATGGTTTAATCGGGTATCTATGACATATTCACGTATTTGCTGCATTGCAATATGGGCCCTGCTCGCCGCCTGTACCACCCCCAGTGAACGCTTTGACGGAATGGCGCAGGAACAGGGTTTCCATAGAACAGAGGTGGAGGGAGGGGATTTTTCCCATGTCATCTACGATAACGGCAAACTGGGCACATCATCGACCCTGCATGTCTACCTGGGGGGAGACGGCACACCTTGGATTGGCGGATTCATCATCGCCAGCGATCCTACACCGAGAAGGCCTGTAACACTGAAATTGATGGCAATGGATAAATCACCCAGTCTTTTTCTTGGGCGACCCTGTTACCATGGCTATTCTGATCGTCACCCCTGCACCCCCGATTACTGGACTTCAGCACGCTACTCTGAGGATGTGATCGATAGCATGGCCAGGGTGCTGCGGAAGATCATGGCTGAGTACGGGCATACAAATCTCCATCTGGTGGGATTCAGTGGAGGAGGGGGCTTGGCCATGCTTATGGCTGAGAAATTTCCTGAGACTCAAAGCATCGTCACCATAGCCGGTAACCTGGACGTTGAGACCTGGGCTGATCTGCATGGCTACGATCCCTTGGAGGGGTCAAAGAACCCTAAGTCGATATCGCCTTTGCCCACAACAATCCGGCAGTATCATCTGGCGGGGGGCAAGGATAGTAATATACCTCCAGGGATAATTCGCGATGCTTTGATCAATCAACCTGACAGTCGCTACATACTGTTCGAGGATTTTACTCACATTTGCTGTTGGGAAGAGATATGGCAAGCTGTATTGGCTTGTGTGGCTGATCGATGTGAAGGGAGTCACCTGTCGCCGCGGTAACTACGATCTTGGCAGCGTCTGCGTAAAGGGTTTTTTATAAATCACTCTGTAACTTTTTTAATCCCTGATGCTCGGGCAGGGCATCAAGGCCTTTTTCCAGCAATGACTTACCCGCTTGAATCTCTTTTGACTCGATCAAGTCTCTCACCTGTTGTTCAAGAAGATCGCCTACTTGCTGTAGGCCTTCGGTGGCCTGCTTGTTGTGTTGATGCATGATCAATATCTGATGATAGGCATCATAGGCGCTGCTACCCGGCGGCTCCAGAAGTCGACCGACAAGCATATGCACCTCAGCGACCTCGAGAATATTCTCAATCCTCTCCCGCATCTCTGGTTCCAGTGATGATGTCTCCTCTAGTACAATTTCTGGTTGAAGATCTCCATTTTGCCCATTGAAGAGCAGCGAGCCGGTGGTGATGACAAGCAGCAGGACTATCGCTACAGCCGCCGGTATGGCCCATTTGGGAAGCGCACTGTCCCTCCCCGGGCGGGGGCCGGACATCTCTTTGAGGAACTCTGTCGCGTTACGGGTCCGTTTCTCCCGATCGAACTCCAATCCATGGATAATGGCATTCCAGATTTCCTTCGGCAGCTCCTTGGGGCGTTTAGGCTTGAGATTTAGATCCCGCGCATAAGTTGCCGGTTTACGATCGAAGGGATGGCTTCCTGCCAGCAGCTCATAGGCAACCACCGACAGGCCATAGACATCATCTCTCGGATCCGGCTCACCATACTCCAGCATTTCACAACTGGCATAGGTTGGGGTCAGGGCGCCGAGGGAGCCGGGATCGAAGATTGTGGCATCCTCTGCCGGGCGATCGGCTCTTTTGGCAGCCCGGGCGATGCCGAAATCCACCACTTTGACCACGCTTTTCGAGGTCAGAAACACATTGCCCGGCTTGAAGTCGGAGTGAACGATACTCTCGGAATGGGCGTAGGCAAGTGCGCGGGCCATCTGTTCGATAATCGAGAGGACCTGTTGGGTCGGCAGGGTGGCCGGACGAAGACGCCTGATCAGCTGATCGAGAGGTTCGCCCTCCAACAGCTCCATGGTCATGAACACATTGGGACCATCCCGGTCGAAATCGTAGACTGTCACGATATTGGGGTGTGCCAGCTGTTGCGCCTTCTTGCTCTCCCGCTGCAGGGCAATGAAAGAGTCCGGATTGGCCTGAAAATCCT
Source organism: Candidatus Thiodiazotropha sp. CDECU1 (assembly GCF_963455295.1). Classification (NCBI taxonomy): domain Bacteria; kingdom Pseudomonadati; phylum Pseudomonadota; class Gammaproteobacteria; order Chromatiales; family Sedimenticolaceae; genus Candidatus Thiodiazotropha; species Candidatus Thiodiazotropha sp. CDECU1. The sequence goes on along the minus strand of NZ_OY734020.1, from coordinate 2,305,395 downwards.
TCGACAATACCTTGACTGCGATATAGGGGTCCCGGTCCATCGCCTCGACCTTGCGCAAATCCCTGGCCTTGTAGACCACCCCCATGCCACCCCGTCCCAGCATCTGTTCAAGGACAAAGCGGTTTTTCAGTACTGAGCCGATGCCTACTACGCTGGAGGTTGAATTTGCCAGCTCTTCAGAGACGGCGGTCAATGCTTCAGTGACACTCTTTCCTGGATCGGTAATAGGTGTTGTTGGGCCGGTATGATTTTGGTTGCCCGTGCTGCCGGTCGTGGCGATGCGTGTCGCTTCATCGTCAGGTGCGGGATGATCGTCATCATGTGTAGCCACTAACCTTGAATCCTCTCTAGAAATCACATAAAGGGCTATTAGTCGCAAATGATAAGGCATTGGGCATGTCGATCATAGCCTTTGTAAGATTTGGGAATACAAAGTGATTGGATTACAAGTTATATATCGGCTGTATCTTCATTTTGAACAATATGAAAGAATTCCTGAAAATGTACAATGATTCATCGTGTATCAGCATCCACGATCGGTAGGTATTATGCCATTACCCGACTATAACGGCGGCAGTATTGTCAATCTGATGGCTTCCTTGCAGAGGGCGATGGGTGGTGACCGCCACAGCTACCCACCGCTCGATCTCCTGGTATCCACGCCACTCGGGTCCTACCGTAAAATCCTACTCTGGGTGGTGGACGGTCTGGGAGCCAACTATCTTCGAGCTCATCCTGAAGCCGAGACGTTGAATGCGCATCTCAAGGGTGCGATAACCTCTGTTTTCCCCCCGACTACCGCTAGTGCCGTGACCACCTTTCTCACCGGCGACGCACCGCAGCAGCATGGCCTCACCGGCTGGCATATCTACTTCAGAGAGTTGGGCGCCATATTGGCTGTACTGCCTGGCTGGCCAAGATATGGTGGCGTCACCCTGGGACAGGCGGGCATCGACACCCAGGCCTTGCATGGGCACACCCCATTCAGCGATAAAATCGCTTATGACTCAGTCATGGTGTCTCCGGCCTATATCGCCGATTCGGACTTTAATCGGGCCCATCTCGGCAGGGCGCGCCTGGTCAAACACAAAAACCTGCCGGATCTCACCAGCCAGATTGCAGATCTGCTCCGCCATGGGGATGAACGCTATCTCTATGCCTACTGGTCAGAGCTGGACAGCATCGGTCACAAGTCGGGCATCTGGAGCGATGAGGCCAAGCGCCATCTGCTGGAGATCGATCAGGCTTTCAGTAGTCTATTGGCGCAATGTCGAGGCACAGACAGCCTGATCATCATCTGCGCAGACCATGGCCAGATCGATACCCAACCCAGTGACAGGATTTCACTCGACGACCACCCGCAATTACTGGAAATGCTCAGCCTGCCATTGTGTGGTGAACCGCGTGCAGCCTATTGTTACCTTCGACCTGGTTGCGAGAATGCCTTTGATGACTATGTAAAAAGCGAGTTGGACGGAAAAGCGATCGCTTATCGATCTAAAGAGTTGATAGAACAGAATTGGTTTGGTTTGGGGTCACCGAATCGCCAATTGTCATGGCGCATTGGTGACCGTCTGCTGTTGATGCAGGCGAATTACGTGATCAAGGATTGGCTAGCTCAGGAGAAGCGATACAAATTGGTTGGTGTACATGGAGGATGCAGCAGTAATGAACTTCATGTTCCATTAATCATTTCAGAAATGTGATTAGCATAGACCAGACTACACTCGAAGTGAGCTTCTGGATACAGATATTAATTAAACCTTCACTCATATCCTTATGGGTGAAGAATTAACTAAGTGAACTATTAAAATAGACAGACGTTATATGCCTTGCCATTAACAATTACGAAGCATGACCCTTTTGCTTCGATTATTGTGTGGACATTGACTATTGCTTTAACAGGTAAGGGTTCCTCTGGGAGGTTTAAAACTTTAGGTTCAACAGCTTTTCCATTCTTGTCTAGTACTTCAAGTTCGCCAGTCTTAGCGTTAAACTGAATAGAATACACAAACCTGTCTTTTGATGTTGAACAAGGGTCTTTGCAAGGTTTTGTGGGCATTTCGGCGCAGGCAGAAAATGTCGTTGCAATAAAAACAACCAGGGTATGAGTTATAATTTTACTCAAATGCTTCATTTCGATGCTCCTCTTAGGGGAAGTTACTAAGTACAAATTAACGGAAAGATATGGATATCTGCCCAAAAAAAGTACGCTCTGGGCTTAGTGATGAAGGTGACGCAGATGTTTCTACAGCCAGGCTGTCATAGCTGTTTCTATCTTCATAATCGAATTCTTCATCAAACATATTTTTGACACCTAACGAAATAAGTCCATATTTGTCAGGCAAACGATATGAAAGAAGCAGATCTGTTAACCAGAATTCGTCCTCTGCCTCTTGAGGAGGTTCCGCAAAGGTGCTTCCCTGGAAGTCCCCTTTCTGGTCGATGTAGGTTGTCGTTAGTCCGAAAATAAAACCTGATGGATGATAATAATTAATAGCGATCGGTAAACGATGAGTCTCTAACTCAAGCACGCCATCTGGCGATAGGCCGCTATATTCAACCGCACTGATATTTGTTGCGGAGTCCAATTTACTGAAATCATATTCGAAACTAAGGCTTACATATTTTTGAGGTGACCAATTGAGCCAGGCATTAGCACTGGATTCATCAAATTCAACATCGAACATGGAAGAATTGAATGTGCTTAAGTCAATTAAATCAAATGGAGTTTCACCTCTACGATGCAATCCTCGAATGCCAGCAGTTAGGGTCGGCATGAAATCGTGGGTCAAGCCCAATCCGTAATTCCAAGTGTCTGTCTGACGGAATTCATCATGAATCTGATTGAATCCTGCTATATGAGTCGGCTCCAGTGTTTGATAATACGATGCCGCTATAGAACTTGAACTTGATCTGAATATAGCAGCATGTAGTTTAGACTTTTCAGTGAGCGACCATTGAGCTCCCAATTTAGGAAGAATAATAGTTTCCTTTTCTGAAAATATCTCACTCGTGTTCCGTACAGCAGCAATAGCAGCAGTAACATGAATTATTTGAGAGGGCTGATAAAAATAATAACCGTAGAGTCGCGACTGTTTCTCTGTGATATTATTTTGCAATGTGCAATCTGGATAAGGTAGCAGACAAGGGAGCGGAGAGAAATCAAACGTGCTTGTGCTGCTTAGTTTGTCTTGATTAAAGTTTACACCACTAATGAATCGATGTGATCCGGCATTATGCAGGAATTGTAGATCATAGATATTTAGCTTCGCATCGCTATTTCGGCTAACGGTTTCAGTTGGTGAGGATGTTAGAACCGCACCTTCTATATCCGTTTTTTTACTTGAGAATAGAATTTGGGTGTTGCTAGAAAATGCATGACTTAAACCTATCCTGTAATTCGTAACATCAATTTCGGCGCGCAAGCTTTCATCATTTAACAAATCGGGCAGCAATCTCTGAGCCACATCACCTTTAATTACTTCGTCCTGGTTTATTTCAACCTGGATTGAGGTAGCATCAGATAGAGCATATTGGCCAAATAGATTGTAAATATCCTGTTCATAATCTGCATTCGGCCGGAAGCCATCAGTCTCTGTATGATATTGCCCTATGCTGAAAGCAAAGCGATCATGCAAGCCAGCAAGAATAGCATCGTTACCCCAAGTTCCTTCCTCAGCAACGGATCCATCAAATTGAAAAGCCAAGCCGTTTCGTGTAAAGAGCGGGTTGTATTCATTGTATGACAGTTCTCCGGGCCCATTTCCATCGAGCAAACCCAAGTTTGAGTTGCTCATCTGTGGCTGCAATGGGTCGAGATTGAGGGGCTGAGTCATTTTCGACTGCAGCAATTCACTCTGTCTGGCAGCATCAAGGTTGGTAAGGCCTGAGTAACTGTCCGCCAGCAATCGATGGGCGGAGTGGTTGCTTGGATCCTGTGCAAGTGCTTCGGTTGCCTGATAGCGTGCTTGTTGTTCGAAATCCAGATCATTATAAATTCTACCCAGCGCCACATTACGTGCGGCCTCATCTTTGTCCAATAGTTGCCTAGACCGGTAGACACCCCGATTATTATTCAGGTCAATTGCACGCTTTTGTGCCAGTAGTGCCCCGACCGGATCATTGTCAGATTGGAGCAGTATCGAGTCATAGAACCAAGCAGTCGGATCATTCGGGTCAAGTGACTTGGCCATGTCAAACTGTTCATAGGCTAGACAGTTACACTTTTCTTCAGAATAGGCTTTGCCTAAATAACTGCGCAGCAAGGCATTGCTTGGATTGAGAAGTACAGCCGTTTCAATCTCTTCACGACCCATACTAAGAGCGCCTTGGCGAATTTTTAATAAGCCCAATCCCAGTCGAGGTAGTGGTGATGCGGAATCAAGTGTTATAGCCTCATCAAAGGCTTTTCTGGCAACTGTCAAGTCGACATCCCGTAGTGAAGAAAAACCTAAAACCGTATGTGCAAGCGATAACTTGGGATCTGTTGCGACTGCCTTGGTGGCGACTTCACGAGCACTACTGGCATCATTTGTCATTAACAGAACTTCTGCAAGACGCGCCTGAGTCAATGCGCTCTGCGGCGCCAGTTCTGCAGCCTTCTTGCTATTGGCCAGTGCGGCGGGAATGTCGAACATGGCCTGATCGACATAGGATTGCGCCATATAGGCGGCAGCTGACTGACTATCCTCTTGAATAGCCTGTTTTGCCAGTTCTGCCGCCTCAGTCAGTCGGTTTTGCACTATCGCCTTGACCGCATCCCGGGCCAGGGTATCGGCTTTACCGGGGACTTCAGGAAGAGGAGGGTAGTAGAGCGCCCAGGCAACCGCATCGAAGGGTCTTGCGATTTCGATCCGAACCGGTTGTTGATCGGCTGCTGCACGGCCGGCCTGATTTGCGCTCAATTCGATTGAACCGGCCTCGTTCCTGGCCACCACCACGCCTTCCAGGACGATCACGTCGGTAGCTTCGTCCTCGATGCGGACGACAAATTCCGTACCCTCGATGGAGGCGTTTACATAGGGGGTTTTGACTTCGAGACTCTCTGGTGTGCGGCTGATGAAGTGTACCGCACCGCGCAGCAGGTCCAGCAATGAGTGCGATGTCTTCTCGATCTGAGAGAATGTCAACGAAGAGTCGGCATCGAGACGCAGCAGGGTATCGTTAGTCAAGCGAACCGCTGCTTTACCGTCGCGGTGTGTTCTAAGGGCATCCCCTTTGCAGAACTGATCGTCGAGTACCGCTTGTTGCCATTCGTTTTGACCGGCACTTTTCTTCTCAACACTCCCTTGCTGGGAGACCAATTGAGCGACATGCTCGCATTCCGCTGAAAAGGATTGGTGCGAAAAGGCCAAGCTGAAAACAAGAAAAGAGTATCTCGCAAGCATTGTAATGCGTTTGCAATGCTGCATATCGGTCCCCTGCTATGATTTTTATATATCCAGCAATTGGCTTGTATAGAGCTACCTATTCAGCCAATTAATTTTCTACATGATATGAGGTATATAGTAACGAAAATTTATAAATATGCGAATTTATTTCATATTTGCCAAACCTGTTGGCCCGGTTTTTTAAAGTAGATTATTTCTTAAGTGTATTAACTCTTTCTCCCGCCACAGGATTGATCCCCTAGAATCCATAAAAAAGCCAACAAACCAATATGTTATGAGGCTCATACCGTCGGAATATTTTACGCCTGCTGCTATTAATTACATTAAAATTTGACGGTAAATATTTAATATAACGATGTTAAGATAGTTCTGGCCTGAGTTATGCATTTATTTAATAAAAACATCCTGTTACGGCAAAAGGTGAAAGAAAAGCCGACATTGCTGCTTCATTGAGCTTGAGCAACAAGCCAGTTTTTCATTAACGATAACAATGCAAACCACGACCCTTCAGTCCGATCTGAATGACCGCTATCTACTCAAGGTACTGCTCTTACTGCTCAGTATTTCATGTGCGAGCCATATCATGGCTGGTGAGGACGTGAGTCAAAAATCACTGGAAGAGGATCTCCTGCACTGGCTCTCTCTGTATCGACCCGCCGAGACAGTTGAGATCTCAGAAGAGATTGCGTGTCTGGCACAAAATATCTATTTTGAAGCACGCAGTGAATCAGAGCAGGGACAACTTGCGGTAGGTCATGTTGTCATGAACAGGGTTGCCCACAAACGCTATCCGGATTCAGTCTGCGCTGTGGTCAAGCAGGGGGGAGAGAGAAGGCGCCATCGCTGCCAATTTTCCTGGTGGTGCGATGGACGTTCAGATCAGCCCATGAACCAAAAGGCCTGGCAGCAATCACTGCAACTGGCCAGAACAATCCTTGCGGGCGATACCAAGGACCCAACAGACGGCGCACTCTGGTACCATGCGGATTATGTCAATCCGGAGTGGAGCTCGATACTGGTGTTAGGCAAAAAAATCGGACAGCATCTTTTCTACTTGAGCAAGAAACAACCTGTGTTTGCCTTGAATACATCATCTGGATCGTAATTCGTCATTGCCCAATTGCAGATGCTGTCCGGTTTATCAGTCGGGCATCGGGACTTCTATCAGCTTTCCGGTATTACAGTTATAAATATATCCATAGATCGGTATCTCTTCGGGTACCAAAGGGTGATTGCGTATCCTGAGCACATCCTCGACCACGCTTTTTGCGTTATCCGATATTGTCAGCCAATTGATGAATTTGCCTTCGATTGAACCGCTGCCATCAGCGGAATCCTGCCAACCACTGGCGTCAATGGTGGCTGTCTTGAGGCTGCTTGCAAGCAAGTCACCCATAATTTCATTGGTGAATGTCAACATGCCGCAATCTGTGTGATGGATAACAAACCACTCTTTAGTGCCAAGTAATTTATACGATATGACAAGAGAGCGGATGGCATCGTCACTTGCCCTTCCTCCAGCATTGCGTATCACATGGGCGTCACCTTCAGAGAGGCCGGCAAACTTTGCCGGGTCAAGCCTTGCATCCATACAGGTCAGGACCGCAAAACGACGACCCGGTGGCATGGGAAGCTCGGATTTGTCACCAAAATCTTTTGCATAGGCTGCATTTGCAGTTAAGACTTCATTTCGTACTTTGCTCATCGTTCATCCCCCAAATGCGATTATAATTAATAACCATCATCAACGTTTGACAAACATATCGCACTACTTTTTATCTATATTTTATAGGGTAATTCGACAATAACAAGTTACCCCGCAAGAAGCGGAAATGGTGGATTGGTATTACCAACAGTAAACATCCTCACTATACTCCTGGATGTTTATTCCATCTGAAACAGTTGAGTATCCGGGTGAAAGGTATACCAGGCAAACCAGAACGCGGTTATTGTCGGTATCGTCGTGCCTTCAGAGTCCTGCGCAGTGGCTGTTTCATGATCGATATCGTATTCGATTTCAATTATTTGACCACCCACACTGTCATTTATCCTGCCTGATGTTTTGGCCAATTCGGCAAATGGATAGGCCTTGCTGACACCACCGATATTCACACCCAGTACCCGTTCCTTGGGATGGTAACCCTGTGCGGCGAACTCCACAGGGAAATAGATCGCGCGATTTTTCTCGTAGTCACCATATGGCGATCGTCGGTAGTTGCGCGAATATCCAGTATCTTCGGATAAAACCTGCGTACGTGGATAACGCTCTACCCAGTCTGACCAGCTGGTGTGGCGCAAGGCAATTGGCTGTAGCCGATTGCCTTTGAATTTACCGCTGATGGCCTGCATTTTGATCTGTGACCACAACGACTCTGTATCCCGGTCATATAACAACATATCGCTGTTATAGAGCAATCCCGAGACACCGAAGCTGAGTTGTTTATCGTTCTGTTCTGCCTTGAATGCTATACCCGTGCCACAGAGCGGGCAGAAGGTAATAGCGATGGACTGACTGCCAAAACGATCGTTGACAATCTCGTGCCAATTCATAATGGCGATGGGATAGGCTTTGATATGTCCATTGTAAGAGAGACCGAGCACACGATCCTCAGGCACCAGGAAATCGACCTTGTCGGCCGGTATGAATTTGGGTTTGTCAATGGAGGGTATTCCATCTTTGGGAGGGCCGCCAGGCAATATATTCTCGTTTGGCACCAAGGCATCGGTGACATCAAAACCGCCTTTATAACTCTTTGCAACGGCCTGCCCCAGGGACAGTCCGATGCTGAAGAAGAGTACGATAAAAACCCTGTAAAATTTCATGATTATTTATACTTGTGACATCATTCGCCTATCAGATCCATGTCTACCTTGGGTTGCAGGGTTTTTTAGGCCCGCATGTCAGGCATGTCTGTTCATTTGCGGCCTCACGATTGTGCTATCCAAGCCAACCCCATGAAATTGCTCACTGCTACCTGTGTGAGCAGATGATTCACAATAGGGTATACGCAGCCGGTCAGGATTTGGATTCATATAGAATGATTGCCGGACAAAGAGTCGTTTCATTCATCAGGCATTAAGCTACCATTCAGGGTTAGGCCGCTAAGGTGCATATTGTAAGGATACATCTGTGGGTTAATTGACACTTTCCACATTCTCACGTGTCAATATTTGGCTATATTATTAAGCAAGTAAGTTTTCTTTCAATCAGGAACTGAGAGGTTTGCATTTTGCTTGAGTCACAGTCTGCATATACAGTGCGAGTCAAAAACAATATATGCTACTGCGGTTGGCGGTCTTTTCTGATTGTTTTCCTGGTACTGGTTGTCAGTACACTGTTCACGGGTTGTGCCACAGTATCGAAGCCGGCAGCAAGCAAAGCTGAAAACACCAGCGTCCACAAGCAAAACATTTCAATCAAAACCGCTCACCCGGTCATCGAAATAGCAGAAAGGCTAAAAGGCAAACCCTACCGCTATGGAGGCGTTACGCCAAAAGGCTTTGATTGCAGTGGTCTTGTCCATTACGCCTATGGAAAAGCGGGACTGTCTATCCCAAGAACGACGCGGGACCAATATCGAGCATCTCAGCGACTGCCGATCGAGCATGCGAGACCCGGCGATCTACTTTTCTTCAAAATAAATTCACGTAAGTTGTCACATGTGGGTCTCTATACTGGAAACGGGCGATTCATCCATGCCTCGACAACAAAGAAACGTGTTGCTGAAGCCTCTCTTGACGACCCCTATTGGCGCAAACGATTGATAGGGGCAGGTCGGGTTCATTGATCATTGTCTTCCTTGAAATAACAAAACCCTATATTATTAGCGGATATTTATCTCAACAGGACATGTGCTCTAATCCTACGGAAGTTAACCATGCATAACCAATCGATAATCTACATATTGCTCTTTCTTGTCACCGGTTCATTTGCGTATGCCGGAGAAGCGGATGTGGTTGATGTGGAGGTGAGAAAACGTGGACCGAACCTGTATGACATTTCCGTCACGGTCCAGCATCAGGATGCCGGCTGGGATCACTATGCAAATCGATGGGAAGTATTGGATGAGAAGGGTGCAGTGATAGGCACAAGAACCTTGCATCATCCCCACGTAAACGAGCAACCATTTACCCGCGTCCTGCCTGGTCTTACAATTCCAGCAGATATAAAAACAGTCACTATTCGCTCACACGACTCTGTTCATGAATATGGCGGTAAGACCATCACAGTGGGATTGCCATTGCAATGATTTCAGTATTGGGAAAATGATAGTCGCATCAGGAATAAGCATGGCGGTTCAAGCTCGGTTGGACGGATAAATGAGAAAGTTAGTCAAGTTGTTGAACAAGCCTATTGGTGGCAAGCTCAAAGAGATTCTACACGCCTCTTCATGGTTTCATTCGATTATCAATCCTTCATGAACAACCTCAACGGTCTCTATGGCTATTTCACTTGAGTTGGCATTTAAGTCGCCAGTTGTGTAATTGGAAACCCAGGCATTACGCAGTTTCCAGGTAAATACCGTATCGTTGTCCTCATTCAGCAACTCTATGGTGATGTTACGCTGACCGCTACGGCCTGAGTTGGCACTCTGGGTGATCCATTCAAACAGGTCGAGGGAACCGATCAAGCCGCGTTTTAAGGTTACTGGTGCATATTTAGTCAATCCAGGAATCTTGACTGGGGTGTTGCTGCGGTTGTTACCGGCCCGGTACTCAATCACCTGAACCTCCATGGAGAGGCCGCTGACCTCACTGAATCCAGCCTGGACAGCATGAGGGTCACTGCCCTCAATTGAGACCAGGAAATTGAAGGCACCATAGGGTGTTTCAGATTGTATGGCCATGAAGTTCTCCTCTAAGTGAGATCGGATTTGTTTAACCAGCTTAAAGAGCGGTAGCAAAGGGTCATGGTTTCATAGGCTATATCTGGATTCATGGCATCGAAATCCGGACCCTGCCAGGTGTGTATCCAACAGTCGAAGAGGCGCCAACAATTGACTGTGGCATCGGTGTGTTGGTCGAACTGGATAATCGTCAATGTACGCAGATCCACTATGCGTTCCAGGTTGGCACTATGCCAGTCATAGAAAAAATGGTCATGATCAAGCGCCCGTCGCAGCTCAGCACGGTGGGTTTGGAATTTATGGGATAAAAGTCCGAACAGGCTCCTCATGGAAGAGGAGCAGACCCCGTTTTTCAAGGAAGAACCCATGCCTGCGATACGTACGAATGCAACGTCCCGTCGGGAACAATCGGGTCTGGGGCTGTCTATGTTTACCGTGAATCGGTTGTTCAGCAGCGGTAACATTTGATCGGACATTAGTTGTGCCAATACTCCCTATTGGTAGCCAAAGGTGGCGGAATTAAGTTCCTGTTCAAACAAGGCTAGCAGCTGTTCATGTGATGTCAATCGGTCGCGGTGTTCCTATATCTTTCCTGTTCATGGACCAGATAATCTTCTATCATGGAGTGTGCGAGGGAGCGCGCCTTATTCTAGATTCTCTTCAAATCACGAGCCATTCTCAGAGCTGTATGTCCACGCATGATACTCGATATCCCTACCATGTATTTCGTCAGTGTAATTACCAACGTGGCGATGACCATGGCGGTAATGATCGTTGCCCTGCGTCAATTCATTCCTGGTCTGTCACAGCTTGCCTGGGGCCTGGTCGCCAATAGCGGCTATTATCTGGTGGTGGGTGCGCGGGGCAAGATTCCGGATCTGCTGGCCATTGGCTTGGGCAACACCCTCGGTGCGTTGGCATTGGCCCTGATTCTACAGGCGGTGCTTAACTGGCGTCGCGCCCGCATGGCGCCCATTCTCTATTTCACGCCGGTTGTCCTGATGCTGGTAGTCAGCCTGATATTAGTTGAAGATCGTGAATCAAGGCTCATACTCGCTTCATTTATATTATGCTATCAAATTGCCTTGATTCTATGGGCGTTACACCGGCCTGGCAACAAGATTGTGGGACGAGGCCGCATGATCATGGCGATCACACTCATGGTGGGGATGGCTAGCATGGCCTATCGGGGCATGGCGCTATGGTTCGGCTGGCATGAGGTTACCCCCTTCCAGTCCAGGGATTCCTTGAATACCCTTTTCTACATGATTAACTACCTGGGCATGATCTTCCTGGCCTTTGGATTTGTCTTGGGCTCGGTAGAGCAGAGTGCGGAGGTTAATCGTCGTATCGCCAGGGAGGACCCTCTGACCGGACTGGCCAACCGTCGAGCTCTCTTCGAGGCCATGGACAGGTTATTTGCCATCGCCGGGGCTTCAGGGCAACCGTTAAGTTTAATGATCATCGATGTCGATCACTTCAAACAGGTCAACGACCGTTTCGGACACCAGGTGGGCGATGCCGTATTGCAACAAGTGGCAGAGACAATCAAGCAGCGCCTCCGTGGCAATGACATTGTAGGGCGGATTGGCGGCGAGGAGTTTCTGGCGGTGCTGCCTGATACACCACCCAATGGCGCGATGCGTGTAGCAGAGGAGTTGCGTCAAACCCTGGCGGCAAAGCCTGTGGTTAAGGAAGGACATGAGATCGAAGTGACCATAAGCATCGGCCTGTATTGCTCAGAGCGTTTGACGTCCACGGAGACGACGGATGCAATGATAGCTACAGCCGATGAAGCACTCTATAGGGCCAAGACCAAAGGCCGCAACAGGATTGAACTTGCTGAAGTATCGACGGGCGCATAGGCTTGAGGTCAGCCTGAACAGCAGATCATCGCTATTTTCTAAATATAAGCAGTATGAATCCACCTTTCTCAGTATAGTTATGTTCGGGATGGGTAAACTGTCGATCGTGACGGGCTGTGTGATAGAGCGATAAGTCGGCTGTGACCTTTTTCAGGAGAGGGAACGAAGCAGATAAAGTCCATTTCTCTTCTGCGCGTTTATTATTAAAAGGACCATACCCACCAACTATGGCTGCATATGTTGGATGGGCAATGGCTGCATTGGCTGTGTGGATGGACTTTGAATGCTCTAGCCGTGCAGTCCAAGCATTTCTCTTGATCCCTATGGCAATCGTAGTCGCGTCCTTGTTTTCGGTAAGCTGCTCTGTTGCGGGCAGGTAGGGGCGGCTGCCTTCACCCTCATGGCGCACAATGTAGAAATCGAGTTCAAAGCCCTTGGCTCGGCCCGCAAGTTGTAGCCCTTTCAATCCGGAATTTCCCGACAGAGGGTTGAAAGATCCCCGGTAGGAACCGTTGCCAATGATTGGCGCGAATAGAGTCAATCCATCTGCCTCAGGCATGAGGTTCATGCCAATGGCTAAATCGGTATAGCCATAACGGAACCTGTTTGTTGGAAAAAGCGGAGTTGTATAGACATTATCTTTATTGCCCCTGAGATGTTTGGCATGGATATACAGTTTTCCATATGTGCTTGATAAGTTGAATGTGTTTTTAGTCGCATCGATCAGGCTGTCATAGTTTCCGACAGAAGTCTGGTGCATGAGAGTGTAGTCATGGATCTCACGTTCCCACTCCAGTTTCGCATCGAAAACTTCACTCTCATAGTCAAGCAGCGCACCAGCGCCCTCAATACTTATATCTTTCCCACCCGGCTTGTCGTCTGTATTACCCTGATAGTCACGAAATCCGATTCCCGCCTTAAATGTGCCTTCAACAGCGTTCCACTTGGCACCATAACGACACTCTAGATCGTGTGCATAGAAGCTATTCCATTCCGCATTACGCACATCGGATATCCCAACAATGTTATTGAATGAGTCAATTCTCGTCTTTCCGGCAAGCGCGCCAGGGTCACAGCGGAAGAGCCCAGCCGGTGTTATCAGCGATACAGAGACAGCATATGTGTTTAGGTGATAGTCGATATCATGCCGTGACTTTAAGAGCACTCCAAGCGTCGAATCATCATTGGCTAGTGAGTGGTTTGTAGAGAGGAAAGAGAGAAGGAGGGCGATTAAAACAATATTATTTTTTATCATGACATGCATTACACATTGATCGTGTGATTCTTTATTGGTATCGACTGGGAGTGAATTTTATTGAATACAAGGGAGCTTAGGGATCTACAATTGTTTTACCCAGATGGTTCACCGCCAAATAGCTCTATTCCGGGGAGATCAAGTAACACGAAGAGAGATATAAATACTAATAATAACAACAATATATAAAGCTTTATTAATTAATAATCTATTTTAGATTGACTGGCTTTCAACCAATCCGGGTAAATAACTTCGACCCACTATGCAATCTTCAAAACATCAAATCTTGGACATGATTTAGAATAACAAGTGGCTATTCCTGGCATAGGATCGACATGGCTGTGTAGGCAGCTTAACCTGGGGATGTTGAACAAGTTAAAAAGGATGCTAATTGAGGTCTATGTAAACATTTTGCACTTTTTGCGGACAAGGATTTTCCGGTTCCAATCCGAATATCGATTCCAAGTGGGCGAGGGATCTTAGTAAATTCTCGTCCAGTACTTGAATCTCATTGCTTTTCGTATTGATTATATTTTTTGTTGCAAGATTCTGCAGGATTCTAGAAAAAGTTTCCGGTTTCATGGAGAGTCGCGCTGCAAGCACGCCCTTGGCTGCCGGCAGGGTGAAATGGTCCTGTCCTACATCGTCCATTCGCCGTAACAACATGGCGCACAATCTTGTCGTTGCGCTCTGCAGGGTCAGATCGTCAATCTCTTTGATAAGACTACGCAAGCGTTGACTCATCGTGCCCATTATTCTGAAACAAACGTCGATCGATTGACTCAGGATCTGCAAGAAGCGCTGATTGTCAAATGAGATGACCTTTGCGGGACCCAATGCTTCAGCACTCACGGGATAGATTGGATGCTCCATAAACATGAGCGCTTCAGCAAATGTATTGCCAGGCTGAATGATGTCGATGATCTTTTGATCACCATTGGATGAAACACGAAACAGCTTTATTTGTCCGCCAATCACCAGAAAAAACCGGTTCGCCTCATCACCAGTCTCAAAAAGCGACTCCCCATCCTTAAAGGTGCCTGTATGGCTGCTCTCCATCACCTGCCTGACATGATCGTCGTTCAGTGCGGAGAAAAGATGGGCCATGCGAATGTCAATGTTCATCACTAGAAATCCGTGTTGGAGGGTATTCGGCGGCCGTCCCTATTATGTTTGCCAGCAGATGAGGCAATGTCAATTACCTAAAAAGTGTTATATCCAACCGGCAATTACCTCATTTAATAGGTGTAATCATAGAGTATGACTGAAAATCGTTTTTGTTGTTTGACAAAGATCAAAGCAAAAAAAATATTACTTAGTGCGGCATATGCAAAACCCCATTTGACACATGTCAAGGTAGTAAAGGATGTCTGATTTCTAATAACCAAAACCAAATCAAGACAGGCTTGGGAGGCGAGTGATGGCACAGGCGTTCACAAAAGAGATGTCACGCAACATCTTTTACGGCGGTACGGCGTTTTTCTTTCTGTTGTTTCTGGCGTTGACCTTTGACACCCATCTGGCGTTGCCGGAGCGGGACAATCGCGCGGCACTGGACCCGACCACGGAGCGGGGCCGGTTGATTGCCATGGGCAAGCAGGTGTGGGAGGAGAACGACTGCATCGGCTGTCACACCCTGCTCGGCGAGGGGGCCTATTTCGCCCCGGAGCTGGGCAATGTCTATCAGCGTTACGGACAGAGCAAGGAGGCGCTCATGGCCTTCATCAAGGGACGGCCGAAGGATGGCATCCCGGGGCGTCGCAGCATGCCGCAGTTCAATCTGACCGATGAGGAGCTGAAGGCGATCGCGGAGTTTCTGCAATACAGCTCCGAGATCGACACGGCGGACTGGCCGCCGAACATTCAGGGTTAATGGCGCGGATAGAGTAACGACAAGCTGAGGAGAAGACGATGACGTTCAAATACCAATCCCAGGCAGTGGCGATGCCTTACTTTATTGCCGCCATTGGCCTGTTTGTGGCGCAGATCCTGTTTGGCCTGATCATTGGGCTGCAGTATGTCTGGGGCGATTTTCTGTTTCCCGAGATCCCCTTCAACGTAGCGCGCATGGTCCACACCAATACCCTGATCGTGTGGTTGCTGATGGGTTTCATGGGGGCCGCCTACTACCTGGTGCCGGAGGAGTCGGAGACCGAGCTGCACATGCCCTGGCTGGCGATCCTGACCTTCTGGGTGTTTTTGGTGGCCGCCGCCCTGACCGTGGCCGGTTACCTGCTGGTGCCCTATGCGACCCTGGCGGAGATCACCGGTAACGATCTGTTACCGACCATGGGGCGTGAGTTCCTGGAACAGCCGACGATCACCAAGCTGGGGATCGTGGTGGTGGCGCTGGCGTTTCTGTTCAACATCGGCATGACCATTCTCAAGGGGCGCAAGACGGTGGTGAGTCTGGTGCTGCTGATGGGCCTGGTGGGCCTGGCGGTGTTCTTTCTCTTTTCCTTCTTCAATCCGGTCAACCTGGTGCATGACAAGTTCTGGTGGTGGTGGACCGTGCATCTGTGGGTGGAGGGCGTATGGGAGCTGATCCTGGGCGCGATCCTCGCCTTCGTATTGATCAAGGTCACCGGTGTGGACCGTGAGATCATCGAGAAGTGGCTCTACATCATCATCGCCATGACCCTGATCACCGGCATCATCGGTACCGGGCATCACTACTACTGGATCGGCACCCCGGAGTATTGGCAGTGGTGGGGCTCGGTCTTCTCCGCCCTGGAGCCGATTCCCTTCTTCATGATGACGGTATTCGCCTTCAACATGGTGAACAAGCGCCGGCGCAACCACCCCAACAAGGCGGCCACTTTATGGGCCCTGGGCACCGCGGTGATGGCGTTTCTCGGCGCGGGCGTATGGGGCTTCCTGCACACCCTGGCGCCGGTCAACTACTACACCCACGGCACCCAGATCACCGCGGCCCACGGCCACATGGCCTTCTACGGCGCCTATGTGATGATCAACCTGGCGATCATCAGCTACGCGGTGCCGATCCTGCGGGGCAGGGAGGCCAACAGCGACAAGGCCCAGGTGGTGGAGATGTGGGCATTTTGGCTGATGACGGTCTCCATCGTCTTCATCACCCTGTTCCTCACCGGCGCGGGCATCCTGCAGGTCTACCTGCAGCGCTTCAGCGACACCCCGCTGTCGTTCCTGGTGGTGCAGGACAAGATCGCCCTGTTCTATTGGCTGCGCTTCTTTGCCGGTGTGATCTTCCTCGGCGGCCTGGTGGTCTACATCTGGAGCTTCTTCATTCCGGGTGAGAAGACCGCGGCGGAGATGCCGGCGATGGAGCCCCAGGGTGAACAGCGCGGTGCGGTGGAGGCTGCAGCCGGCTGACCGACTACGACCAACTGAAGCAACCCCCTGACCGGACGGTGAGATCACATCAAACCGTTCGGTTTTTTTGTGCGCCAAGAGAAAGCGGGGGGCTTTGGATGTTGTGATTGATTTTCAAAAAGCAATTAACTGACGCCCCAATATTAGAGATTTTCTGACAATTACCGGTCAACGTTTTTCTTGACGATTTGAGAGTTCTTGACTTGTATGAATAGCATGTGATCCACACTTTTCAGTGTTATTACCTGCTATCGACAATCAATGGCCTATTTCTTCAAAATTCTCTTGCTGGCTGTCTTGGTCGTCCCGGTAAGTATCTGGGCATGTTTGACTGCTCTCTTCAACTTGAAACGTGCTGCGGGTGTTTCCACCTGGTTTAACGCTTTTGCATTGCGCACACTTGGTGTGAAAATTGAAATTGAGGACGAGAACGGACCTGACTTCAAATACAAAAACTGCGTCTTAACCCTACTCAATCAAACCAGTCTTTTAGATGGCGCAGTTGGACTATTGTCTCTACCTCGTCCATTGATAGGCATCTCGAATATTGAGTTTGCTCTGCTGCCGTTTTATGGATGGATGATCATGATACATAGCTTTGTAATCATCCGTCAGTGGCCCAGCCAAGCCATTCGAACCGTGAAGCGAATGGAGTCATATCTATCCAAAGGCGGCAACGTTTATATTTCAATTGAAGGGAGACGTTCCGCCGATCGTCAGATTCTGCCTTACAAAAAGGGTCCGGTAGTGATGGCGTTGAATACTCAGGGCCATATCGTACCGGTTTTCTACGAAAAGGTCTGGGATGCGATGCCTTATGGCTCTCTTCGGGTTCGACCTACCCGAGTCAAGGTGCATCTTATGAAAGCAATCAACATGAAAGGCCGGAGATATGATGAACGAGACATGATCGTAACCGAATTGGAAACCCTTGCTCGAAAAATGAATGATCCGAAAATGTTATCGCCTATAGAATAAAGGGAGCAATTAACGGGCGTGCCTGTTTTTCCTTGCGCTAGAACTCAACCTCAACAGACCACTTCAACGTCGTGTCAGGCGTATTGTCATTCAAACCAACCAAAAACCCCACACCAATCGAGACGGACGAATCGTCATCGGACGCACCGCCTCCGAAGCCTCCGGTGTAATAGAACACAGGCCCCAGCCGATGCTGATTGTGATCCCCGAACAACTCTGCCTCCTCACCCGCATTACCGGTATCACCAATCCGGTCCACCGTCCCATAGGCCTCCAGGGCTAGCTGCCAATCCTGGTTCAGGACACGGCCGAATTGGGTCGCATAGGCGAAGTCGACCTTCTCGTCCCGTGGCCGGTCGCCACCCAGGTGTTTCACCAGATAGAGATTGATGATGCTCCACCATTTCTCCCTCTCGATCTGGAAGAGTGGCCCGAAAACCAATACGCTAGCCTCTTCATCCTCCAGCGGCTTTTCATATTCGGCCACCAGACCGAATCCCCAATCGTTCTCTTCGATGGGGTCAAGCACCCAGATGATCTCCGCCCCGATTTCAGACAATTCCATGTCATTGAATTCATCCGCCTGGCCCGGGTTCTCCGGGTCATCCAAACGTTCTTTCTCGTATTCGATGCCGATACGGGATTTAAACCGGTGGGTAATGCCGAATTCCAGTTCGAGGGCGTGGCGCTGCTTCGCTACACTGTTGTCGTCGTACTCGATCTCCCCATCCACATTTCTCAGATCGCGTTTCGGGTTGCCGGACATATGCGCATTCTGGGATTGGAATTCAATCTCTCCGGGTGTGGCATTAAGATTCTTGACTTCGAACTGGCCAATCGCGGGCCCGGAAACAGCGGCTGACCCGGTAAACAGCACACCTGTAACAACAGAGACAACCCAGACCAGGCCTTCCCAATCAAATTTCCACCGCGTTGAGCAAGCGTGATATGAGTTTCCTAGCATCTGTTTACCCCAGAATGGTGGCGCAGCCGCGCGCTGTGTATAGGAAGAATACGTAAAAACCGGGTCAGAGAACAATTCTTCCTGATATTAGAGTTAATTGTTCTATGGCCCACTTTATTACTACCGTCACCCCGGTTATTACTACCATCATCCCGGTTATTACTACCGTCATCCCGGTTATTACTACCGTCACCCCGGTTATTACTACCGTCACCCCGGTTATTACTACCGTCATCCCGGTTATTACTACCATCATCCCGGTTATTACTACCGTCACCTCGGTTATTACTACCGTCATCCCGGCGCAGGCCGGGATCCAGAATGTTTGATGGTGACGGTATTCCTGGATTCCGGCCTGCGCCGGAATGACGAAAATCATGTTAAGTAAGCATCATTCCACTCTGACCCACTTCAATCAGATTTAAGATTCCACACGAGCCAAAACATCCGCCAGCATTTTACGCTGGTCCTCGTCGGTCATCGGATAAGTCTCCAGCCACCTGTTTCCCTCGAACCCTGGCTCGATGATTCGAATCTCTTCGATCTCCCAATCCGCCGTGTCGGTATCCTGCTGTGCCACCGCTGTTGCCAGCAGGTAGATATGCGTTTCAAGATTGGTCGGATTGCGTGCCAGGGATTCGTTCAGGTTGATCAGTGCCTGCTCGTATTTGCCCATGAAGTAGTAGGCCCGTCCTAGAATCAGATAGTAGAGGTATCCGGCATTCTGGTTGAGACGAAGGGCGCTACGCAGCTGGCCGATAGTGAAATCGGGTCTGCCAAGGTAGGTGTTTATGCCACCCATGAGGGCATAGGCATCGGCATAGGAATGATCGACCTCCAACGCCCGCTGCAAATGCGCCAGCGCCTCTTCGTGCTGTTTGAATTGCGCCGTGACATAGCCAAGGACCCAATAGACCTCGGCGATCTCCGGATCGATCTGCGCACCGGTCTGCGCCATCTCCTGGGCCTGCCGCAACGCCTTCTCTCCGTCATCGGTCCAATGATTGCGGAAATCGGCCGCATAGCTCAAGGCCAGACCGGCAAAGGCGCGGGCAAAGTTCGGATCATGTTGGATGGCCTGGCGGTACCAGTGGCGCGCCGTGGTGTTCGCCTCGCGTTCACGCAGCAACAAGTCAGCCTGGCCGCGCAAGAAATTCTCGTAAGCCAGCAGGTTCGGTGTATAACGACTGGCCAGGCGCTCCAGGTTCGCGGCAGGGACTTCGAGAGTGAGTTGATCCACCACATCGCGGCTGATCGAATGCTGAACCTGGAAGATATCATCCAGTGCGCGTTCATAGCGCCGCGACCACAACTGCCGTTGAGACGCCGTTTCCACCAAACGTATATGTACGCTGATAAGCTCACCGACCTGCTGCACGTTGCCGTAGACCTGGTAGCGGGCCGCAACCGGCACCGCCTTGCTGATTGACGGGTTGATGACTGTCAGTTCAGGCAGGCCGGAGAGGTCCGTGATCAGATCGGCGCGCATCCCCCTGGCGAAGCGCCGCTCGCGCTCGTTCTCGGAAATTGCCTCGAACGGCATGATCGTCAGGGTCGCGCCTTCGGCGACGGTGACCTCGACCGGGCCTCTGTAGGCCGGTGACGGGTCGTCGATAAACAGGTATCCGAGCATGGATGCAGCCAGAACGATAGCCAATATCGCCATCCCCGGCACCAGGTAGCGGTTTGTCCCCGGCAGACCCTGCCTGGGTTGCTCGTTCAGGGTGTCAGCGGAACCGGTCCCTGTCTGCACATCCGCCAGCAGACAGTAGCCCCGTTTGGGTATCGTCTTGATGTAACGCGGATCGCGGGAACTGTCGCCCAAGGCCTTGCGCAACTTGATGATCACCTGGGTGAGTGCGTCATCGCTCACTACCACGTCTTTCCACACAGAGTCGAGCAGTTCCTGGCGAGTCACCGGTACGCCGGCGCGCTCAACCAGGAGCATCAACGCCAATGCCGCCTTGGGTTCCAGGTGGATGACCGAATTGCCGTCCCGAAGACGATTGAGCTCCGGATGAAACCACCATGAGCCGATGCGTATGGGTGCCTTCGGGCCACCGTTCAGTTCTGGCATTGGGCCGATCCCGATCCGAATTCAA
The DNA here is from genome assembly GCF_963455295.1 of Candidatus Thiodiazotropha sp. CDECU1. Lineage (NCBI taxonomy): Bacteria > Pseudomonadati > Pseudomonadota > Gammaproteobacteria > Chromatiales > Sedimenticolaceae > Candidatus Thiodiazotropha > Candidatus Thiodiazotropha sp. CDECU1. Next base: position 2,284,640 of record NZ_OY734020.1, on the reverse strand, counting down.
GCCGACTCACGATGGTTTTGGTTGGCATAAGCCTATATTTTCGCTCGTGTTTTATTTTCTTAGGAAAAACTTAGTGCTTTCTGCAGGTTTTTTGTCGTCCGTGCTACGACGATTACAGCACAGGCCGGCGGGCTTCACCAATGGCCATTCAACATCAATCTTAATGAGGATTCAGATATGCCTAAATTCATGATTGAACGCGAGATCCCCGGTGTTGGCGATATGAGCCACGAAGAGCGTCAAGGCGGCGCCCGCATGTCCAACGAGGTCATCGACAAGCTGGGCGAACAGATTCAATGGGTTCACAGCTATCTTACACAAAATAAGTTCTATTGCGTCTATATCGCGCCAAATGCCGACATCATACTGCAACATGCAGAACTGAGCGGTTTTCCGGCGGATCGGGTGGAAGAGGTCAAAGGACTGCTGGATGCCACGACGGCGCAATAGTGCGTCTCAATCCATTGTTGGAGCGTTTCCATGAAAAAAGTAGCTGTCGTGCAAAAATCACCCGTCGTATTGAATCGCGATGCCACCATTGCCCTTGCTGTCGAACTGCTAGACCAGGCAGCTTCGCAGGGTGCCGAGATGATCGTCTTCACCGAGGCTTTTATTCCCGGATACCCTGCCTGGATCTGGCGACTGCGCCCCGGCAGCGACTGGGGCACCAACGAAGCGCTGCATAAGCGCCTGCTCGAGAATGCCGTCGATCTGGAAAGCGATCAGCTCGATCCTCTCTATCAAGCGGCGCGGAAACATCATGTGACTGTGGTGTGCGGCATGCACGAACGTGACCACCGTTCCAGTCGCGCAACCCTCTACAACACCGTGGTGGTGATCGGCCCGGACGGCAGTCTGATGAACCGGCACCGCAAGCTCATGCCCACTAATCCGGAGCGCATGGTCTGGGGTGCGGGTGATGCCTCGGGTCTACGCGTAATCAATACACCGGTCGGTCGTATCGGCACCCTGATCTGCTGGGAAAACTACATGCCGCTGAGCCGATACGCATTGTATGCCCAGGGCATAGATATCTACATCGCTCCAACCTACGACAGCGGTGACGACTGGCTCAGCAGCATGCGGCACATTGCCCGTGAAGCCGGCTGCTGGGTTATCAACAGCGGCAATTTATTGCATGCCACTGACATGCCGGACGACCTCGATGATGGTACCACCCTCTATCCCGATGCCGATGAGTGGGTCAACAGCGGCGACTCGGCGATCATTGCGCCCGGCGGAGAACTGGTCGCCGGTCCACTTCGCAACGAGGAGGGTATTCTATATGCAGAAATCGACACCGAACGTGCGGCCATGGCGCGTAGAACGCTGGACATTGTCGGTCACTATTCACGTCCGGATATCTTCACATTGCAGGTCGATACAAACGCCTATGCCCCGATCAGTTTCACGGAGCCGGAGCACCCGGAAACAAGCGCGGAAGCACCACAATGATGACCTGGTACTGTCGACTGCTGCTGGGCATGACGCTGTGCAGTAGCGTACTGGCGCACCCACCCACATCGCTACCGGAAAACGGGGAGCTTGTGGCTAGAAAAATCTCTGAGCACATCTACGTTGTACATGGCCCTCAGGCATTTCCGAATCCCCAAACCGCCGGCTTTATGAATAACCCCGGTTTCATCCTGACCCGCGACGGTGTGGTGGTGGTTGACCCGGGCAGCAGCGTGCAGATCGGACGCAGGCTGCTGCAAAGCATTCGCAAGATAACCGGTAAACCGGTTGTCGCCGTGTTCAACACCCATGTGCACGGGGATCACTGGCTCGGCAATCAGGCGATACGCGAATCCTATCCGCAGGCGCGCATCTATGCGCATCAACGCATGCTTGAACAGGTCGAAGCAGGGACCGGCGAGGAGTGGATAGCCTTGTTCAGCCGGTTAACTGCAGGCGCTACCGACGGGACCAGGGTTATCGGACCCGACATTGGCCTGCAGGGCGGGGAAGTGATCCCTATCGGTGAACTCTCATTCCGTATCCACCACACCGGCAAGGCACACAGCGATAATGACATCATGATTGAGCTACCGGCTGACAGCGCATTGTTCACTGGCGACATCGTGACCAACAAACGCATTCAATCGGCGAGGCCCGGAGACAGCGATATCTTCGGTCAGATCCATGCCGTCGAGTTTGCCCTCAAGACGAACAGCCGCTGGTACCTTCCGGGACACGGGCAGAGTGGCGGGCGTGAAATCGCCGAGCGGCAACTGCAGTTTCTGCAAAGCCTGCTGAATGCGGTGCAGCGCTACTACGATCAGGGCATGAGCGATTACGAAATGGTCGAGCCGATCAAAAAAGAGCTGAGCGCTTACAGCGACTGGTACAACTTCGATGAACTGGGGCGGGTTATCGCCCATGTCTTCCTGAGGGTAGAGGAAAAGTCGTTCGAATAATGCCGGCGAGGGTTACAACTCTACGACTCATCACTGGCATGGGTGTTACATCCGGCGGTCAGTGGCCATGCATGCCTGGAACAATTCGTATTCCCAACAGTCCCACTTCTACGCAACCAGACATGAATGAATCACATGATAAGACTACGCGCCCTGGGTTTTCTATTTATCCTGATGACAGGGCAAGTGTATGCGGTGGAGGGGCAGGCGGCCCCGGAGTGGCGTATATCCGAGTGGCTCAATGGTGATGGCACCACAGTGGAGGCACTGCGGGGTAAGGTTGTGGTGGTGGACTTCTTCCAGCTCTGGTGTCCGGGGTGCAACAGCTTTTCTGTGCCCCTGATGGCCGACTGGGAGAAAAAATATACCGATCAGGTCGCAGCCGGGAATATCGTTTTCCTGAGCATCCACACTGTCTTCGAAGGGCATGATTACCAGAATCCCGAGCGTTTGCGCGACTATGTGAAGAAAAAGGGCATCACCCATCCCGTGGGGATCGATCTTCACCTTCCCGGTGAAGAGATTCCGCAGACCATGCGCCGCTACCGCACACGGGGTACACCAGAGATGGCCATCATCGACCGCAACGGTATTGTGCGGTTCCAGAGATTTGGTGGCTTTGATCCAGAGATCGGCGAACGTCTAATCGACAGATTGCTGAGAGAATCCACAAAATAGACTGCTTTCGGCCAGTAGCGGACATAGTCATCGATGAGGTAACTACGACGGTAATAAGAAAAGCTGACATAGTCATTTCACAAGCGACATGCGCAGTGCACTTTAAATAACGAGGACGAATGGTAGACCTCAAGAACTCTGCCTGGCAGGCATCAACATTGAGAATCGATCCAATGGTGGTCATGTGCTTGCAGGTGACTTCCGCTAGAGAATCCGTATAGCATCTATCCAGTTCAGAATCGCAGAGCCCACGTGACGATTTTGGCAGCCTATCATTTCCAAGTGTCGTTCGACTTCAGATCCAGATAACCGCTTGATTTCCTGTTTGTTCTAGGCCTTAATTAGGGCATGGATAATCTTTACTCTGCACATATGCGTCTACTTAAGTATCTAGTATCTATAGACATTTCTATTAGTTATAGAACAATCATGAAATGAGGTCAGGGACGATGGTGGGAAAACCGTTCATATTTACTCTCCTTATCAAAGCCTCGTGCAGCCTGCCCAGATTAACCAGAATGTTTCTCATGCTAGGCCGATTCGTTCAATCACATGATAGGCCACAACTGCACTATTAGTAATAGTGAAGAAGCGGTCTAAGGTAATGTTAGATTTATGAAGAACAATATCGGTATCGCATTACTACTTCTGTTTGCCTTATCTGGCTGCGGTTCCGATCATTCACTTAAGTTAGGGTATGAGGGTACAAGTTATGACGATCCAAAAATTAATGAGGCAGTAAAAAATAAACTAAAAAGAAGATCAATTGAATACTATACATATGTTGATGATGGGCGAGAGATTATTGCTTACCGAACAGAAGATAAAGATAAAGTGAAATCCATTATGAATGAGGTCACAGGCGGCCCTCCAAATGGGCACACAGGGCTTTGTTTTGAAACTCAGACAATAGCAATAAAACAGCAGCAACTGCTTAAAAAAAATCAAATCTCAAGCATAATCCGTGAAAGTTACGCAATGTATTGTGTTTATTGGGCAAAAGAAGACAGTGATAAGGTGGCGGAGATTGATCAACGCTTCAAAGAAATACGTGCCCACCAAAAAGAGATGGGCAATGAAATCTAACCAGGCCTTCCAGCGGACTGGAGTTGATCCCCTTTAGTGGACACACATCTCCCCCATAAACGGGGAGCGTCCAATGAGAAGAAGGCAAATACTGTGATTCGCCTATTTAGGATTAAAAAAACTTTTAATGTTGAGGATACCGAATCAAGTTTAGTACTAGTTCCAGCTCTTCCGTTGCCAGATAAGGTTAACAAACCAATTCGAGGAACAATTATTATTAAAACGAAGGGCGGAGTTCAAAAGGAGGTGGTTGCTGATATTTCACTGAGTTATTTTGAGAATGAGAACGGAGACTTGTATCCAAACTATGTGGTTACAATCCCTCATGGTAAAAGCAGTGAAGTACCAATTGGCAGTGAGGTGTGGATTGGTGAACAGTTTGATAACCGTCTTAAATCAAATGTCTAAATGAATAACGAGACAAGGGGTCTCGTTAATAAAGCTGTTAGGTTTCAATAAAACATGCAGAGAAGCGAACTTCGGCTTATAAAACATGCCTTGGAGTACATTCCAAAGGATGAGTTCTTGTCAATCCCTCTCGGTTTGCGCGGCATATATGTTTTGTACCAAAAAGTAGGCAAAAAGAACGCTGAATCACATCACTATAATTTTGTATACATAGGTATGGCATCCAATAACATAAGAGGTCGCATTAGAAAACACAGGGAGCACAAAGGAGATCTTTGGTCACATTTTTCAATATTTGAAGTATGGGACAACATAAGCGATGAAGAGATAGCAGAATTAGAAGGTTTATTTCGGCATCTATACAAATTCGACAGTAAAGCTAATGCCCTTAATCAACAAAAAGGCTATGCAAAGTTAGCAAGGGTTAAAAAGCAAACGGAAAAAGAATGGTATCAATAAAAAACCTAACCAGGCATTCAAATCCGTTAACTATCGTTCACTTGGACGCGACTAGTCAGCACGCAACTTAAACCACATTATGTTCAGGAAGAAAGAAGTGCATATCACCATACTAAGACACGGCAAACCAGATTTTGAGTGGCAAAGAACTGTAAAAGGGTCTGAATTCAGAAGTCTTGAGCATGCGTATGATACTGCTGGCATTGTTGGAAATCCTCCTGAAGAATCACTTGATTTAGTTAATCAACACAAGTGTATAGTGTGCAGCGATTTGCCGCGCTCTCTTCAATCCGCCAAAGCTCTGGGCGCCGATTCAATACACTTTTCGTCCGCAGCATTCAGAGAGATGAATCTGCCATATTTTGACAACGTACAAATCAAATTACCGCTCAACTATTGGGTACTCCTGCTCCGCAGCTTATGGTTTTTGGGGTTTTCCAAAAATACCGAGTCAATTTCAATAGCTAAAACCCGCGCTAAAAAGGCTTCTGAAAAGCTCATCGAATTAGCAAACGAACATCATAGCGTTCTTTTTGTTGGTCACGGTTTTCTGAATCATTTTGTGGCCAAAGAGCTACGAGGAAACAACTGGTTAGGCCCGCGAAGTCCTGGTAAAAAATATTGGGATTACGGAACTTATGAGTATATTTGAACATATTAGGCATAGCGAGACGGGGGCTCGTTAAATCATATGCGATATCTATTTCTCCTGTTACTGGCGACTGCTTTTTCCTCTCAGACCCATGCGTCCGACATACTGCAACAGAATGATCTTTCCCAACTGGCAGCCCGGGCAAAACAGGAAAGGCTGCCCATTCTACTTATTGTCTCTCAACACCATTGTCCTTTCTGTGTGCGCTTGAAGAAGGAGATTATCCACCCCATGCGGATCAGTGGCGATTACGAAGACAAGGTTGTCATCACGGAGATCCTCCTTGACTCAGCTGAAAATATCCGCGACTTTAAAGGCGCTTCGGTGTCGCCTGGTGCATTTGCGGACTCTTATAGGGTCTGGGTGACGCCAACGCTGCTATTTCTGGATCATACGGGCAGGGAGATTCACAAACGGATGCTGGGTGTGAACACCATTGAGATGTACAGCTATTACCTGGATGCGTCTTTGGCGGCTTCACTAAGAGCCGTGCACACGGGTGATCGAGGCTATGTCCTTACGAATGATGATATCTCAGGCGATGCGCCAGGTTATGATCAACTATACTGAAAAATAGGCCCGCATACTGTTCCGCAACATCCGATTGGCATCTTTAAGTTCCATATCGATCGATTGCTGAAAGAACCCACAAATAATGGCCGTTGATCAGGAATTTGAGAAATATTAGGCTGGAAATGGATAAAGAGACAGGGGCGCTCGTTAATAACAATGAATACGGCGCATTGGAGTCAGGAAAATGATTGAAGAATTATTTGGGGCGATAGATAAAAAAAATGCTAACGCATTTGCAGAGCATTTGACGGATGACTGCATTTTTCGATTCGGAAACCAAAAGCCAGTTGTTGGGAAGGCCAAAGTGGAAGAATATGTAGCGGTATTCTTCGAATCGATTCTTGGAGTTGAACATAAAATCGAAGACGTATGGAGTGCTGATGGGGCGATTGTTTGTCATGGCCTTGTTACATATACGCGTCGGAGTGGAAGCGAGTTAAGTGTTCCCTTTGCCAATGTGTTCAAGATGGCGGGGCGAAGTATCCATGAATACCTGATATTTGCCGACACTTCAGATCTGTATGAGGAATGAATGCAGGATGTCGTGCACTTAAGATGAGCGTTAACAACCTTCATCGATCGTAACTGATTCATACAATTGCTGGACGTAGCATGTGTATATTCGCGGAGTCACTATGAAAGTACGTACGATAGTATTGCTGATTGCAACACACGGTCTTGTTGGCTTAGCAGGGTTCGGTGCTGGAATCTACGCACTGCCCATTCTTACTGCTCCACCTGCCCCCAGTACATCCGAGATAAAGGCAATGTCCACCAATGCCAGCTATACAGCGGAATTCAAGAGAGATCTTGAAGGCAGCGACGTACTGCATTGGGGAGAAGGTACGGTCTCAGTGGGCCCCAAATCCATCACGCTGATGGGAAAGCTTGCGCCTGGCCCGGATTACAAGCTGTATCTTTCACCGGAATTCGTTGAGACCGAATCAGACTTCAATCGCCTGAAGGCCAATATGGTTCGTGTGGGAGACGTCAAGACATTCGAGAATTTCATTGTAAACCTTCCACCAACTATCGACCCGGAGAACTTCAATAGCGTTATCGTCTGGTGCGAGTCATTCGGCCAATTCATAACATCCGCAAAGTACCGATAATGGATACAGCCTTTGCATGCAATCAGTCCAAGCCGACCCCTGCTTTGTAAGCTTCTATACTCAATTTATTGGATGACCGATGGAGGACGCAATGGGTAAAAAACAGGTTTTTCTCTATCCGGGTAACCAAATCGATGTTGAATGGGACCAAAGACTCTGCATTCACATCGGTGAATGCGGATATTCGGAAGGGGAGCTTTTTGTCGCAGGAAGAGATCCCTGGTGTCAACCCGACCTTTCATCCCCCAAAGAAACTATGGAAATCGTGGAGCGGTGCCCAAGTGGCGCACTGGTTTACAAAAACAAAGATGGCCGGATAACCGAAACCGCAGCGTCAGACAACACCGTAACCGTTGTTTATCAGGGCCCCTATTTTTTGAAGGGTGATCTGGCAATAGAGCAATCACCAAGCGATATGCCTGGCACTGAATTCCGGGCTGCATTATGCCGCTGTGGTTTGTCAAAAAACAAGCCGTTTTGTGACAATAGTCATGATGGTCAATTTAAAGACTATGGTGCGGTAGGGGAGACCGGCGAGCCCTTGAAGGAAACCGGTGGAAAATTAAAAGTTACCCCATTAAAAGATGGTCCGCTAATGTTGTCGGGCAATGTCACAATCAAAGCCGGCAGCGGCCGTGCAGCCTGGCAGGGTGATAAAGTGGCCCTGTGTCGTTGTGGTGCTTCTAAAAACAAGCCGTTTTGTGATGGCACGCATAACAGTGTGGATTTTAAAGCTGATTAGGGAAGGTCTGATTAATCCGTCATTCCTGCGAATGCCGGAATCTATGCGCTTGATTTTCCTGGATCCCGGCATGCGCCGGGATGACGGAAAGAGGAATCATCAGAAGTTTCTTAGTTAAAAGGCGTTATGTGTCTTTATTCTTCTGCGAATGAAACGACTCAATTAAACAAAATTTCAATAAATAATCACTAATATGAAGGAGATATACTATGCTTAAAGCACTTGTATTTCATACAGTTGATGATGTAGACCATTGGTTAAATTCACCTAAACGAGAGGAGATATTTAAGGGCGTTTTAGAAGACATTGAGACATTTGTATGTGTCGAAGATCCCAATAAGGTAGGTTTAACCGCTAATATTCTCGACATGGAAAAATTTAATGAACTTATGGCAAGCGAAGAAGGTGCTGCAGCCATGAAGCATGATGGTGTGCATGCAGACACCGTGCAGCTCTTTCTTAAATCTTAGCTGTACATAACTAATGATAACGAGACAGATGGTCTTGTTAAAAAACTGTTAAATTTCTGTGAGTCTCAGCTGATAAAGAGATATTTGATCGAGAATCGGTGGAATATTTCGTTTGCGGCTATCCTCAATCAGTACGACTATTGCAATGTGGTAAGCCGGGCAATAAGTTCCGGAAAGAGATAGACCACCACAATCATCCCCGGAATAACATAAAAATAGACCCGCATACTGTTCCGCAGCAACCGATTGGCATCTTTAAGTTCCATAAAGTGATCGACAATCATGCGCCCCTTGTAGGCCACGGTGAAGGTGATCACCAGGATCAACACCAACCCCTGATCAGGTGACTCGGCAATCGCAGCGCTGAGCAGGGTCAATCCCATCAACACCAGCCAAATGAAATCAACGGATTTAGGGTTGAACACCTTTCGTCTCCAATCAACGTAGAACATAGAGCAGGGGGAATATGACAATCCACGCCAGATCGATCATATGCCAGTAGACGGCAACGGCCTCCAGGCCGCTGTGGTTATGCTGGGTGATACCACCCATCCTGATTCCCATAATAGCCCATAATATTGCGCCGCTCCCCCAACCGACATGGAGCAGATGGTTGAAGGTGGTGTAGTAGTAGACGGTAAAGAAGATATCCGTATCGGTCGCCAGCCCCCGTTCACTGTTCCAATGATACTCGTAGAACTTGATGATCAGGTAGAGCACTCCCATGGCGACGGCCGACCAGAGCCAGCGCTGGCACATATCGACCTGGCCGATCCTGATCGATTTGATCGCCTTGATGACGAAATAGCTGCTGGAGAGCAGCACCAGGGTATTCAAGACGCCTGCGGTGGTATTCAGCTGCAGGGGTCCTGCGGCGAAAAACTCGGGATTGTGGACCTTGGCCAGGAAATAGACGATGAACATCAATGCGAACTCGGTCATTTCCGAGAGAATCCCTACCCAGATAGCCATATTGCCGGGTATATGGTGTTTTACCGGTATGACTGCCTGTGCTGTGGGAGCTATGGGATCAGGCATGAGAGGATTGATATCGGAAACGGAATCCGCTTGGACCTTTGGATAGTGTGATGGCTCATTGTCCGTCCGTCCGGCGATAGCGCTTTGACAAGGATCAAATGACTGTTTCTCTACTGAATTAAAGCCCAGCCAAACCCCATACACAGCTTGATATTCATCAAGGTGAAGAATCGCTCCTGTTTTAGCATGGGACAGGTGAATTTTTTATAGGAGCACTGAGGCAGGTGCAGGCCCAGGCAACAATCGAATCGAATCGGTATCCCCCGGGAGATTTGGCGATCTGGGTCTTCATACTGGCTGAACTGGCTGCATTTGCCGCGTTTTTCGCGGCCTATGCTTTTACCCGTATGCAAAATGTGGAAATGTTCAACCACTACCAGGGCACCCTGGACAGCGATGCGGCTCTGATCAACACATTCGCCTTGATCACCAGCAGCTATTTCGTTGTCAGGGCGGTGGCTTCCATTCGTGAAGATGACAGTAGCGGGTGTGTACGTTGGCTGTTGGCGGCATTGGTCATGGGGGTACTCTTCCTGATGGTGAAGGGGCATGAGTATGTCCACCATATCGATGCGGGTATCAGGCTGAGTACAAACACTTTCTATATGTTCTATCTGTCACTGACCTTTTTTCATTTCATGCATGTCATCATGGGCATGGTGATCCTTGCCGCTGTGGCGGTGAAGGCCAACAGGGGAGGGTACAGCGACAGGGAACATACAGGGGTTGAAACAGGCGCTTCTTATTGGCACATGGTCGACCTGGTCTGGCTGATCCTGTTTCCCCTGGTCTACATCATGAGATGAACGGCAATGATTAGACGCACAGTTTTTGGTATCCGTGCCTGTACCTGGGTGTGGCTGATCATGATGTGTATGACACTGGCAACCTACCTGATTGGTCGATATGGCCTGGGTGGGCTGGGTGTTTCGCTGACAGTATTGGCTTTTGCCCTGATAAAGGGGCAGATGGTGGGTGACTACTTTATGGGTCTGAAACAGATCAAGGGCTTCTGGCGCTGGCCGATCAGTCTTTGGTTGTTTCTGCCCGGTGGTTTGATCGGTGTCGCCTTTACTCTTGTCGGATGAGGAAATATCGATGGAAAAACCTGTAGTAGTGACCACTCGGAATATTGACCCGTCACTCCCGTTCTATAAGCCCCAGGCACAGGAGATCGAACTCTTCGAGTATGCCTATAAACATCAGTTGCCATTGCTGATCAAGGGCCCGACCGGTTGTGGCAAAACCCGCTTTATCAACTATATGGCTGCCAAACTCAACCGGCCTGTCTACACGGTGGCCTGTCACGATGATCTGAGTGCGGCGGACCTGGTTGGGCGGCATCTGATCGGGGAGGGCGGCACCTACTGGTCGGATGGCCCGCTGACCCGGGCTGTCAGGGAGGGCGCCATCTGCTACCTGGATGAGGTGGTCGAGGCGAGAAAGGACACCACCGTGGTGCTCCATCCGCTGACCGACGACCGGCGTATCCTGCCCCTGGAACGGACCGGGGAGATCCTCAAGGCGCCGCCGGATTTCATGCTGGTTGTCTCCTATAACCCCGGCTATCAGAACCTGCTGAAAGGCATGAAGCCGAGCACCAAGCAGCGTTTCGTGGCACTCCGGTTCGAGTTTCCGTCACCGGAGCTGGAACATGAAATCCTAATCGGCGAGACCGGCATCGAGAGTGACATGGCCCGGCAACTGGTACGTTTGGCAAATGCCATGCGGGCCCTCAAGGATCACGACCTGGAGGAGGCGGCCTCTACCAGACTGCTGGTATACGCGGCCACGTTGATACTGGGCGGGTACGAGCCTGTCGAGGCCTGCCGTGCCGCCCTGGTGGAACCGTTGACTGATGACCTGGAAACCGCGGCAGCCTTGATGGAGGTCGTCTATGCCACAATCGGGCAGTGACAATTTTCCCCAGGATCCACCGGGCACAGGCATGGCTGTCACCGCGGAATCTCTCTATCTGGCAAATTTGCTGCTGATACCGGGTATCGCGTTTGTCATACTGATGGTCATCTATTTCAAGCAGTCAAAATCCTTACCACCACTCGCACGATCACACCTTGAACAAACCGTCTCAGCCTCTCTCTGGGCGGGGGTGCTGTTGGTGATTGTCAATCTGGTTATTCTACTGCTTGGCGGTTATGACGGCGCCTATACCTGGATGGTGGTCATCATCTACTTCACGGTCTGCCACTCCAGCCTGATTCTCATCGGCATGCTGGGCCTCGCCAAGGCGATGGCGGGTAAATGTTTCCGTTACCCACTTATCGGCCGGGTATTGCCCGAGGCGTGCCGGGGTATGGCCTGATGATCATCAACCCGATCGAGTCACCCGGAGGCTAGGCGATGGAAGAGAGGATCGGCGAACTCTGGCACCGACTGATCACCCGCCTGGCTCAGGACCGTTATCCGCAGGCTGCGGCGCGTCTGACCGATCTCAACCATACCCTGGGTATTCTGTTTCGCGCCTTTGGCGGTGACGGCGGACTGCGGGTCGAAGCTGCCGGGGCCACCGAACACCATGCCAGACGGGGCATGTTGCAGCGTGTGGCGGGCAGTGCAACACGGATAGAGCTGGCCTGGCGTGACGAACATGCCTTGCGCTTGCCGGAAGTCATCGATCTCTTTCCCCAGCACTCGTTGAACCGGGATCTCTATTTCTGGCTGGCGGCATTGGCCGCCTGTGATCAGGGTGAAAGAGGCCCCTGGTTGCTGAAGAACCAGCAGTTGACGAAGCGGGCGCTGGAAAGATATCCGGGCATGGTGGCGCGATATGAACGCTTGCAGGCCGCGCACCTGACTCAACGTCCGGATCCGGAAAAAATGCGGGAGGATGAAGCGGCACAGGAGCAGGCCATCAGGGGCGCACTCATCAACCCTGGCAGCATGCCGCATCTGCCGCCAGCCGGCCGCGCGCCCTGGCCGGTACCATTGTGGTTGCATCCGTCTCCCCCCGGATGGGTTCAGGGGGGTGATGCCGGTGATCAGGAGAATGGGTCTGCCGGTGAATCGAAGGCACTGGACGATGGGCGCAGTCGTCGTGGAGAGCGCAGGGAGATGCCCGAAGCGGATGGGGGATTGATCACCATCCGTATGGAGAACATTCTTAGCTGGGGAGAGTTTGCCAAGGTCGACAGAGGGGCCGAGGAGAATGATGATCTGGACGAGGCCATGCAAGCGGCGGAGCAGATGGAACAATTCAGCGTAACCCGGGATGGGAAGTCTGTCGCATCGAAGTTGAGGTTCGATCTCGATCTACCGTCCGAGGCCTGTGACGATGAGATCGTAGCACAAGGCATGCTGCTGCCGGAGTGGGACTGGAAACGCCAGGTCATGCAGGAGGATCACTGCCGTATCATGACCCTGCAGGCTCAGGATGCCCCGCCCAGCGAACTGCCGCCACACCTGAAAAAGACCGCCAAGCAGTTACGCGCCCAATTCCAACAGTTGATGCCTGCGCGCAGCTGGCAGCATGGCCAGGCGGATGGCAGCGAAATCGACCTGGAGGCCTATCTGCGCTTCTCCGCGGAACGGCAAAGTGGCCACCTCGCCGCCGCCGACAATCTCTATCGGGACCTCAGGACAGGCGCCAGGGATCTGAGTTGTCTGCTGCTGGCCGATCTCTCCCTGTCCACCGACAGTTGGATAGACAATCACCATCGTGTAATCGATGTCATTCGTGACAGCCTGTATCTGTTTGCCGAATCCCTTTCGGCCACGGGGGACAGCTTTGGCTTGTATGGGTTTTCATCGAGAAAGCGGGATCCTGTCCGGGTCCATCAGATCAAGGCCTTTAATGAACCCTATTCAGCCAAATCCCGCGGAAAGATCGACGCCATCAAGCCCGGTTACTACACCCGCATGGGTGCGGCAATCAGGTACGCTCATCAACTGCTCGACCAGCAACCGGCCCAACGGCGACTGCTGTTACTGCTCAGCGACGGAAAACCCAACGATCTGGACAAGTATGAAGGGCGTTATGGCGTGGAAGACACCAGGCAGGCCGTCAGAGAAGCGCGCAGATCCGGTATCCAGCCCTTTTGCGTCACTATCGATGAAAAAGGCAACGACTATCTGCCTTACCTGTTCGGTAGCGGTGGCTATGTGGTCATTCACAAGCCTCAGGAGCTGCCCCACAAGTTACCGATGCTTTATGCCCGCCTGACTCGCGAGTGAACCGCCACGGCTGCTGAACACTAGCTGATCTCAATGCCCAGGGAAAATAACCGACAATTCTAATATTCTGATTTATCTGTATTGATGCATGTCAAGGAGGGTGTCACCCACACGCAGAGAATAGATGGCAGTAGCGAGGTATAAACACCATGAAAACGATCAATGATTCTATGGTACTGGATCACCGTCGCTGTGATGAACTTTTTATAGAGATGGAACAGGCCATTCTGCAACATAAATGGCCGGAAGCAAATCGTCTCTGTCAGGAATTCACTGCATCAATGGAACACCATTTCAAGATAGAGGAGGAGCTGCTCTTTCCGGCCCTTGAGGCGGCAAGCCCCCAGGCGAGTGGCCCCGTCAATATGATGATGCTGGAACATGATCAAATGCGGCATCTGATGTCACAGCTGACGTCATCCCTCGACAATATGACAAATACATTGTCCGCGGGCTATATCGACACCTTGCTCGTCACCATGCAACAGCACAACATGAAGGAAGAGAATATCCTCTACCCCCTGGCGGATAGTGCGGTCCCGGATATCGCCAAGAATATTGCGAAGGCGTTTGCGGAGTCTTCCTAGTGGAGTTGCGGCTTGATGTTCGAGAGTTGGAACCGCCCGTACCCCTGGAACGCATACTGGAAGCCCTGGAAGAGCTGCCAGCGGATGACTGGCTTAGAGTGGTGCACAGCCGCGAACCCTATCCGCTCTACAGTATGCTACGGGAAATGGATTTCACATGGCGCACAAAATGGCAGAGCAACATCTGCGTTATTTTGATCTGGCATGTCGGCAGTCCGCCTCCCGATAGCATCGGAAAGGAGTTGTGAAGACCAGCGGGCTGTCTCTCGATCAGGCCCCGCCTATTATCATACCTTTCAAATATTTCCTCACGGCTTCACTATTCACCATTGCCGCAGGGTTGGTCCTGGCCATACAGGCCGAGGCAGTGTTCGTTTCCCGCTGGAGTCCTCTGGCTTTAGGTATAACCCATTTAATGACGGTTGGTTTTCTTGCCCAGGTCATGACCGGCGCCATGATTCAACTGTTGCCCGTATTGGCAGGCTCTCCCATACCGGCGGTTGTGACAGTAAGCAGAATCATCCATCTGTCACTCCTTGCTGGCGCCACCTTGATGGCGCTGGGTTTCCTGCTGTCCCATGGCTATATACTTGGCACAGGCGCGGGGCTTGCGTTGTTCGCTATCTCTTTTTTCCTGCTAACTTTGTTTTTTTCATTGACCAGATCTGGAAAAAGGCAGGCCAGTTCAATCCCCATCGGCCTCGGTTGGGCGGCAATCCTTCCCACGGTGGCAATAGGCATCTACATGGTGCTGGGATTGTCGGGAATGGTTGAGATTGACCATATGCCTCAGCTCACTACCATTCATCTCTCCTGGGGCCTTTTGGGTTGGGTGGGTATAGTATTATTTGCAACGGTCTTCCAGCTTCTTCCCATCTTCTATATAACCAAAGAGTTACCGGGCAAATTCAGGGATTACTCCTTCGCGGCCATTGTTATTCTCTTGTCCCTGTTTACCCTGTCACACTACATCGACAATCAACTGCTTGAATTCAGTCTGCCGATGATCCTGGGGTTGTTTCTCCTGCTGAGCCTCACACTGTTTCAGACCATTCGCACACGCAGGCGAAAAATTGTCGATATGACCTTGGTTTTTCTCTATACAGGATTGGTCTGTTTAGGGCTTACGGTCATCGTTTGGATGTTTGGCGGCAATGATCTATTGATCGGGGTACTGCTACTTGGCGGCGTTTGCATGACCATCCCGATCGGGATCATCTACAAAGTGATACCATTTTTATGTTGGTTTCACCTGCAGAGCTTGCTGGTGAAGCAGGGAAAGCTGTCGTCCCGACTGCCATCGATGAAACACTATATCGATGACGAAGATACTAAACGCCATTACATCTTGCATCTGGCGGCAATCTCTCTGCTGGTCGCGGCCACCCTGATGCCCGCCACCCTTGCAAGACCTTCAGGCATTGCCTTAAGCCTCTCGTCCCTCTATTTTTTTAAGAACCTGCTGGCCGCGCTGTTGAGATTCAACAAACAGCAACAGGCGATACTGGAAGAATGATGGTATATGGCTTTACAATAAAACGGATGGTGAGTGGCGTGCGCATACAACTGTTGATGGTCATCGTGCTCTTTCCAATCCTGGCATATGGCCAGGAGCCTAAGCCCCTGGCGGAGGGTGACTGCATGCGACCTGGACCCTATCGTGACTATCGTCATTGCGATTTCAATGGCAGGAATCTTTCATCAGTCAACCTTGAGGGCAGCCTGTTGAGCGGTGTCAATTTTCAGAATGCCAAGTTGCTGGATTGCAATCTCAAGCATGCGATCCTGATCGATGCCGATCTCAAATGGGCCATGCTCTCCGGTTGCAGGGCGTCCTCAGCGGATTTTACCAATGCCGACCTATTCCATACCAACCTGGACGACACCAGGATCGACAATACCAATTTTACCAAGGCCTATCTTTTTGGCGCCAGTATGAACGGGGTCACGGGGGACAGGGCCAGCTTCTCAGATGCGAATCTCAAGGATATCTCGATGGAGGAGAGCCGACTGACAAACTCCAATTTTGATCACGCGTTCATGATGCGGGCGGTACTCATAGACAGCGACCTGAGTGGCTCGAGTTTCCGCCAAGTGGTATTGACCGGGGCCGCCCTGGAATACGCCAACTTCACCCAAGCAGACCTGTCAGGGGCTCTACTGAACGGCACCACGTTGACCGAGACCAAGTTTCGGGGCGCCAGACTCACCGGATCCCGCTTTGTCAATGCGCGTATGCAATCACCCGATTTCACCGATGTCATCGATCCGCCAAAGGATCTGGTTCCTGAATAAGTCTGTCGAAACGGACTCTCTCCAACACACTCGCGGCCGGGCTTGATCTTCATCAATCTGTAATAGCTCAGGATAAGTTTTAATGGTCACAGACACCAAGCGGGCTCAGCTTCACAAAAGATGACCCGGTGACTGCTTCCCGAATCAACCAGGTTCTGGATACAAGATCGGTTGCTTGACATAAAGGCATGAATATTAAAGTTAATAAATACATATTGTTGCTTTCGGCCGGCCTTTCCCTGATGCTCTTCAAGGCCACGGACGCGGCGGCACAGAGCAGTGAACAGCTTGCCGCCATCACTGCGCTGGGTTCGCTCAATGGCATAGCGCTGCATTGTAACGCGCTGGGAGAAACCCAGCGGATCAAGCGTGAGTTGGTGGCGACGCTTCCGAAACGACGTCAGCTGGGCGAGCTGTTCGATTATGAAACCAACAGATCATTCATGGCGTTTATCGAGAAAAACGACACCTGTCCCTCACCGCAATTATTGGCACAACAAGTTGACGAGGCCCTCGGCAGATTGCAATCCCTCTATCCTGCAAGATGAAACATCGTCGCTCAAAGCAACTGTTTTATTTCGCATTTCTGGTCATCGGTCTATTCGCCGTACCGGCATCCCATGGCAAGGACTCGTTGCGTGTCATGGTCAGCGTAAAACCGCTGCATTCTATCCTGGCCGGACTTATGCAAGGTGCGGAAACACCGGAACTCATAATCGATGATCAGCTCCCATACTCATTCACGCCCAGCAAGGGCCAACAGGCGTCGATGGGTAACGCAGACATCATCTTTTGGGTAGGCGCCGAACTCGAGCCGCTGCTTGCCGATACTATTAAAGGCCTGCCACCCCAGGTGAAGGTTATCGAATTGCTATCCCATCAGGGCATGAAGATACTTCCGGCAAGGGGGTATCCAAACAATCGTGATCCTTTTTTCTGGCTGGACAATCGCAATCTTCTCATCATTATCAACGATATTGCGCATCTTCTTCAGGAATCCGATCCACTGCGCACCCATCTCTATGAACGAAACAGACGCGCTATGCTTTCACGCCTGTCGCGTATTGATCGAGAATATGAGTATGGCTACCGTGGAATGAAGGCCGGTTTAGGCGTTCAGTACTTCGATACGCTGCAATATTTCGAACAGGCCTATGCCTTGAAGATCATCGACCATGTGGCCGGTGCGCCGGATAAAGAGATCGCTACAGTTGAGCTACTCAAGGTCCGGGAAAAGATTGCCAATGGCGAGGTGAGCTGCCTGTTGTCGGAAAAGGGCTTTCCCGCAAAACACAAAGAGCTGCTGACCGTCGAGAGCAGGGTCAATCATGGCCAACTGAACAGCCTGGGATTTGGCATGGAGCCGGGCCCCCAGCTCTATTTTGATCTCATGGATCACAATACCAAGGTGATTAAAAACTGTCTTACTACTGCTGCCCAGGCTGCAGTCCCCCCTGCGGCGCAGACCAGGCCGTCAAGCGCTCCAGTCCCTCAGGGTATTGGCAGAGGACAGTTTCTTCTGACCGATCATCTGGGCCGGCTGGTTACCAATGAGAGCATGAAGGGGAAGTATCAGATTCTCTATTTTGGCTATACCTACTGCCCCGATATCTGCCCGACCTCGCTGCAGATCATGTTTCAAGCCCTGGATCTCCTGGGCGAAAGGTCGCAGCTCTTTCAACCCTATTTCATCACCATAGATCCACATCGGGACAGTGTGGCCGTGATGCGGAACTATGTCGAATATTACGATAAGCGTCTGATCGGTCTTACCGGATCGCCCAAGATGATCGAACGCATGGCCGAACTGTTCAAGGCGCGCTATGAAAAGGTTGTGGAAGAGGGTGCGGATCCCTCCATGTATCTGATGGACCACACCGCCAGCCTCTATATCCTTGATCCGGAAGGTAAGTTTCTCACTAAACTGGCGCACGGTATCGAACCGGCGGACGTTGCCAGAGAGTTACTCAATCTCACTTCTCAATAAAAAGAATTCAACACAGTTTTTTTATTACCGAATGCGCCTATATCGTCTACCCATAAGTGAGTAGTCCACGCATCTATAAGCCATAAATAAGGCTATGAAATGTACAATTTGACCTAAATCAATGTGTCAAATGACACAATTATCAATGATTCCCCAGTACATCATCGCTGCATCAAACAACTATCTTACTTACATAACGGGGACGGGGAACGATGAACATAAGTTTGAAACGTATAACCGCACTGACCCTAGGATTGGGTATCGGCCTGGGTGTTGGCTCCAATGCATGGTCTCAGTCATCACTTGAGGAGGTCATGAAGGAGCGTGGTTTAACCCAAAAGGATCTGTTGGCTGCCGCCAAAACCTATACGCCGACAGGTGGCCGCGATGAGTATCTTGCCTTCAGCTCGGGTGGCCAGAGCGGGCAGGTGATAGTCTACGGTATTCCCTCCATGAGGATCCTGAAGTACATCGGCGTCTTCACCCCGGAACCCTGGCAGGGCTACGGTTTCGACGATGAGTCGAAAGCCGTGCTGGCCCAAGGCCGTATCAACGGCAAAGACATCACCTTCGGCGATACCCATCATCCGGCCTTTTCAGAGACAAAGGGTGAGTACAACGGCCGCTATCTCTTCATCAACGACAAGGCCAACCCGCGTCTGGCGGTGATCGACCTGCACGACTTCGAGACCAAGCAGATCGTGGTCAATCCCTTCATGAAATCGGAGCATGGCGGCGCCTTCGTTACCCCCAATACGGAATATGTCATGGAAGCGTCTCAGTACGCGGCCCCCTTCGCGGATGAATTCGTGCCCCTCGAGGAGTTCAACGAAAAGTATCGCGGAGCGGTGACCTACTGGAAGTTCGACGACAAGATAGGCCGTCTCGATCCGGAAAAATCCTTTACCTTCGAACTGCCTCCCTATAGTCAGGACCTTTCCGATGCCGGTAAGGGACCCTCCATGGGTTGGGGTTTCACCAACTCTTTCTGTTCCGAGCGTTATGTGGGTGGTATCGAGCGCGGACGCCCCCCCTTCGAGGCGGGCTGTTCCCAGAAAGATACCGACTTCCTGCATGTCACCAACTGGAAGAAGGCCGCCGAGCTGGTTGCCGCGGGGAAGGTCAAGAAGTCCAAGGGCGCGTATATGATTCCCATGGAGCAGGCGGTCAAAGAGGGACTGCTCTACCTGATTCCTGAACCGAAGAGCCCGCACGGTGTCGACGTAAGCCCCGACGGCACCCATATCATCGTTTCGGGTAAATTGGACAGCCATGCCTGGGTCTACAGTTGGGAGAAGATCCAGCAGGCCATCAAGAACAAGAAATTCGAAGGCAAGGACCCCTACGGTATCCCGATCATCGCCATGAAGGATGCGTTGCATACCCAGGTGCAGGTGGGTTTGGGTCCGCTGCATACCCAGTATGACGCAAAGAAGTGCGTGGTCTACACCTCCATCTATGTGGACTCCATGGTGACCAAGTGGGACTATTGTGAAGGCAAGGTGCTGGATCAACTGCACATTCACTACAACATCGGTCATCTGGTGGCGATGGAGGGTGACTCCGTATCACCCGACGGCAAGTATCTTGTCTCTCTGAACAAGTTGGCCATCGACCGCTTCAATCCCGTGGGCCCACTGCATCCGCAGAACCATCAGCTGATCGATATCAGCGGCGACAAGATGCAACTGCTGTACGACATGCCCCTGCCTCTGGGCGAACCTCACTATGTGGTGGCGATCAAGGCCGACAAGCTGAAACCCGTGGTGCGCTACAAGTCGGGCTGGGACAGCCGCTCCGACAAGAGGTCGCCCTACAAGACCCGGGCAGGACGCGAGAAGGTGGTTAAGGATGAGAATGGTGTGGTGCACGTCTATGGCACCGTGATCCGTTCCCATATCACGCCCGAGATCATCGAGGTGGAAGAGGGTGACACAGTCTCGATCCATCTGACCAACCTGGAACGTGCAGAAGACGAAACCCATGGTTTTGCCCTCTACAACGAGAACGTGAACCTCTCCATCGAACCCGGCAAGACCGTATCAGCCACCTTCACGGCGGACAAGGCCGGTGTCTTTCCCTACTACTGCACCGAGTTCTGCTCGGCACTCCATCTGGAGATGCAGGGCTACCTGCTGGTCAAGCCGAAGGGTTATGTGGCAAAGAAGACAACCATGGACGAAGGTACCAAGTACACCCAGGCCGATTACGAAAAGCAGGTCAAGACCAACGTGGACACCCAGGCGGTTATCGACTCTGTGGTCGGTTTCATCACCAGCCACAACTACAAGGACTTTCCTGAAGTCGTAGCACTGGTTGAAGATGCCACTGACCAGCTGGGTTTCGCGGAAGAGGCGAAGAAAAAGTCTGAGACGTTCGCCGGCAAGGGCGACTATCAGAACGCAACCCTCTGGGCTGGCCAATGGTGGCAGTATCAGGTCAAAACGGCTGATCTGGGACTTCGCGCCAAGACCTTCCTGGAAGAACATGGAGCGAAAAAGGTCAAATAGTCTATAGGCTTCGTTTGGTAGGAATAGAAAGGGGCCTCAAGGCCCCTTTCTCTATTAAGCTGGGCAAATCACGTGAATTTACCAAGGTTTTTCCAGCGCGTAATTTAACCTGGCTCAAACCATCCAAACGTTGAATGAGATAGAGTCAGACCATCGGTTAATGATGGTCAATTGTGAATCAAGGTGATCGATATGCTGAAAAAAGTGAACATTGCGTTGTCATCGGTTGTGCTGCTGGTTGCGACCGGTATCGGTACTCAGGCGCAGGCTGCTGATGGCGCCGAACTCTACAAGACCAAGACCTGTTGGTCCTGCCATGGCAAAGATGCCAAGACACCGATCATGCCCATCTATCCGAAGCTGGCCGGACAAAATGCGGACTACGCATTCAACCAGATGAAAGACATTAAATCCGGCGCCCGGAGTAATGGCCAGACCGCTGCCATGAAAGGTGTCATGGGACTGGTTAACGAAGAAGAGATGCGCGCCATCGCCGACTGGCTGAGCACCCAGGAATAGAGATGAAGGGTGAAATGTTGCAGTTGATGTACATCAAAGTGCACGGATTTCGCCTATGAAAGACTGCAGTATCACTCCTGTGCAAGCATTGGCTTCAAGGGGGATTCTAATGGAACACCTGACGCGGTGGCGAAACCCAATTAGCCCTAATGCAAGATGACGGGGCTGGAGAAATGATGATGAAAGTAAAACCGATGCTAAAAACCCTGAGCGTAGCTATAAGTGCTGTTATGTGCGGCACTGTTCTGGCGGGTTGGAATGAAGCCGGCGGCGAACAGGATGAAGCAATGTTGCTCGCGCCTGACAGAGAACGGGGCATTGCCGTCTATGAAGTCTGTTCCGCCTGTCATCTGTTGGAAGGCTGGGGGCTTGATGATGGAACCTTTCCTCAGTTGGCCGGACAACATCGCAATGTACTGATCAAGCAGCTGTCTGATATTCGCGCGCAAAACCGGGACAACCCGACCATGTATCCGTTTGCCCTCGATGACCAGATCCTGGCCGCATCGGGATATAAGGAGGGTGAGATCAAACCGGCACAACTGGTTGCGGACGTGACTGCCTATATCGCCGAACTGCCAATGAACCCGGACAACGGCAAGGGTACCTGGAATGCACTTTTTCCGGAATTCGAACAAGGTAAGAAGCTATACGCCGACAACTGTGTACAGTGCCATGGTGAAAACGGCGAGGGTGATGGCGAAAAGTTTTATCCCAAGATTCATGGCCAGCACTATGCCTATATGTTGCGGCAGTTTGAGTGGATCCGCGACGGTAAACGGCGCAATGCGAACCCGGACATGGTGGAGCAGATCAAAAACTTCTCTGACAAGGATATGCAGATGGTAATCAACTATGTATCCCGGCTCCCCGTGCCCAAGGATAAACTCGCACCATCCAAGGACTGGCAGAACCCGGACTACGATTGATCCTTTGCTATAGACCGTGACCTGCTGAACCGTCACCCATAATAGTCCCACCCATTGGATGCTGAGTCGCTGTTGGAGAAAACGCTATGCAGTCTAAGCAAACGCTTCAAATAACCGCACTCACCCTGATCGGGTTGGGGCTACTCGTGGTGATTTTCTATACGCCCATCTGGTGGGTTTCGTTGACAGCGCCCAACTACCCGCCTGAGTCGTTTCCGGATGGCGTACGCATCCACTTCCACATGAACGGGGTTTTCAACGGCTGCAAAAAGCAGGAGAAAGCGGAGATCGCCGAGGAGGAGGCCCTCGATTGCGTACATGAGATGGATACCATCAACCACTATGTGGGAATGTATCCCATCGCCGCCGGCGGTCCGGTGGAGCGGGGATTCGGCCAGTTCCTGATGGCTTTTCTGGCTGTCATGCTGCTCGGCTTTCTGTTCATCTCCCCGAAACAACGCATGATCGTTTTAAGTGTTGGTTTCGTGGGCATCGCCGCCTGGATGACTTTGACCCTCTATGGTGAGAATGGCTTCAAGCTGCAAAACACTGGCTATGTCAGCGCACTCGTTACCTCATTGGATCAGGAGGCGTCCGGCGAAACGAGCGAACCCGAAATCGTCATTGGTGGCGTGGCCGGCATTCTCAAGGATTCCCTGGAGGAGTCGGGCGTCGAGGTAATCCTGCCTTCACAGGTGGAGGCGGCCAAGCGGGCCGCGCAGGGTTCAACGAGCACAGAAAAATCCCACCTGATTGAGCAACTCAAACTGACCTATGATATCGACCAGGTGAAATCGGATAGCTTGCAACCCTGGGATGGAAGCGCCTTCCAGGTCATGTCCTGGCACTATGCGAAAAGTCTGGGTCGCTATTTCAATAATCCGCAAGAGATCGTGCCGATGGTGAAGAACCTGGAGCTGGCGATTCATGTTGTATTTTACGCCATCCTCGGAGCCATGGCGTTAGTGGTTTTCGGTTCGCGCAAAAACGGCGGGGTGCTCTACTGGCTGTTGATACTGGTCCCTGTCGCTCTACCACTGTTCTTCATCATAGACTATTCGGCTTGGCTCTGGTGGTACGGCCACACCCTGAACGATATGGGTGCGTTTTCGGTCAAACCCTTCATGCCGACGGTATTCGGCGACGGTAAGGTGGCGCAGTTCACCACCCACTCCTATCCCTATATCGGCTTTGGCCTGATGGTTTTGACCTCTTTTATCCTGGCGCTGGCTGCGCTGTTTCGATTCAAACAACTGAATAAATGAATTTTGATTGTTGAATTATGAATTTTGAATCAATGTGTTCACTGCGTTCACATCTATCGAATAGATTGTGTGCGCACGCACACTCAACAATTCAGAATTCAAAATCAATAATTCAAAATTCCTGTCTGTTAATGCTGTCACTAATCTCGTTGCAGGGATTCGCAGAGACGCCGGCCCATCCCTCGTTTCAGGCCCTGGTGGATGCAACCGAGTCCGATGGCACCTTGGTCCCACCCCCGGGGACCTATGCGGGTCCGGTCACCATCACTACCCCGATCACTATTGACGGGCAGGGAAGTGTCACAATCGACGCGGGAGGTACGGGCTCGGTAATCACCCTGAAGACCAACGGCGCCACGTTGAAAAATCTTCGCTTGACCAACTCGGGCGAATCCCATAACACCATCGATTCCGGTGTGCAGGTGCGGGGGGATTTCAATGTCATCAAAGACAATGTCATCGATGACGCCCTGTTCGGCGTAGACCTGCAACAGTCGAAAAACAATATCGTCAGAGGTAATCGTATCTCTTCAAAGCCACTGGAACTGGGCGTGCGCGGGGACGCCATTCGGCTTTGGTACAGCTTCAACAACAAGATCACCGACAATATCATCCGCAACTCGAGGGATACGGTGGTCTGGTATTCCCGTGACAACCTGATCGCGCGCAACGATGCGCGTGGCGGGCGATACTCGCTCCATTTCATGTATGCCCAATACAACGAGGTGGTGGATAACCACTACGAAAATAACTCTGTCGGCATATTCATTATGTACAGCGACGGGGTGCATCTTAAAAACAACTACATTGCCCATGCCACAGGCGCCACCGGTATGGGCATAGGTTTCAAGGAGACCTCTGATGTGGTGGTGAGCGGGAACCGGATACTCTACTGCGCGACCGGTCTCTATCTCGATGTCTCTCCCTTTCAACCGGACACCATCAACCGAATCGAGAACAATCTGATCGCCTATAGCGGCATTGGGGTGCTGTTTCTCAACGACTGGACCGGCAATCATCTGACCGGTAACAGCTTCAAAGGCAATATCACCCAGGTGGCTGTATCGGGTGGTGGCAAGACCGCCAATCGCAACCTGTGGCAGGCGAACTATTGGGATGACTACGAAGGCTTTGACATCGACCGGGATCAGGTGGGTGACAAACCCTATGAGTTGTTCAGTTATGCCGACCGGATCTGGATGGATGTGCCGTCGGCGCAATTTTTCAAAGGGTCCCCGGTACTGGAAGTAATGGATTTTCTCGAACGCCTCGCACCCTTCACCCAACCCAACATGCTGGTGCGGGACGAGCAACCCCGTATGAGTACCGCCGCCTCCACCCTGACAATGGAAACCCTGGTCCCGATGGCGGCGGGGGATGCCGATTCAATCGATGAATCCGAATCGCCATCTGAACAGGCTGAGCAGGCCTTCGATGCCTATAAAGCACTGCGCGAATCTCTGGGACGCTAAGAGGTCGTCATAAAGATGAGCAAAAGAAAAGCGGTGACGAAAAAAACCAAACGGCCTCTGACGCCCAAGCGTCGGGAACAGAGCCGCCGTGAGTTTTTGCGCGCCACGGTCTTGACCGCCGGGGTGGTCGGTGTCTCCCTATTGGGATTCGTACCGGTTATCCAGGGAAAGGCGATGCGCCTGCGTCCCCCGGGGGCCTTGAAGACCCCGCAGGACGAGCAGGAGTTCTTCGCCGCCTGTATCAAGTGCGGCCAGTGTGTTCAGGTATGTCCGGTGGAGGCAATCAAACTGGCTGATCTGCCCGACGGTTTCGGCATCGGGCTGCCTTACATCGACGCCAGGGCTCAGGCCTGCGACTTCTCCTGTGACGGCCTGCAGTGTGTCCTGGCCTG
Organism: Candidatus Thiodiazotropha sp. CDECU1; assembly: GCF_963455295.1. Lineage (NCBI taxonomy): Bacteria > Pseudomonadati > Pseudomonadota > Gammaproteobacteria > Chromatiales > Sedimenticolaceae > Candidatus Thiodiazotropha > Candidatus Thiodiazotropha sp. CDECU1. Next base: position 2,258,858 of record NZ_OY734020.1, on the reverse strand, counting down.
TCCCACCGGCGCCCTGACCCACGACCTGGACTATCCGGCGGATACCCGCATGGGATTCGCCAGGCTGGCGCGCCCCAAGGCTTGCCTGGCCATGCTGGGAAAGGGCTTCAAGGGCCAGGCGAGGGGACCCGATTATGCAGGACTCCTGCGTTACGAGGAGGTCGACCGTTGGAATCCCATCCTTGTGGCAGAGTATCCCTACGATCTGGAGATCTGCGATCTCTGCGTGCGGCAATGTCCCATCGAAATCCGTATCACCCAGTGCGAGACCGCCGCGGCGGACAAGTCGCAGCAAGTGGCGAGGGTGGCGCAAAAGGTGGGCAACGAGTGTCCGCCCAAACACGCCATTGCCCTGGAACCCGTGGATCAGGGGGACGGTATCAAACGCATGCGGCCGACGGTTTTGGAGGGGTGTGTCGGCTGCGGGGTTTGCGAAATGATCTGTCCGGTGGAGAGTGCCGCCATCGTGGTCGACCTGGACAAAAACGCCGATACGCTGACGGAGGGTTGAGATGGACTATATCAAAGACTCCCTGTTACAGGTTTTCGGTTACAAGCGTCCCAGGCCCGGCAAGGATCAGCAAAGTCCGGAGGTGAGGGCGATCTACGAAAGTAAGCGGGGGGCGCTCTCGAAGGCGGACCTGGAGGCGCTGCGGGATGAGCACAAGGGCCCCTTTTTCTCCAAGTGGAAGAAGCGCCGCTGGATCACCCTGATTCTGGTCAACCTGCTTTTTGTCGCGTCGTTCTACTTCGACGTTCAACTGGTGGAGGGATCGCTCACCGGCGCACGGGTCATCGGCTTCCATTTCGCCGACCTCAATGCCGCGCTGCAGGTCGCCCTGGCCTACAAACATATCGTGCTCAATCTGGTGATCGGCATGGTCACTGTACTGGTTATGTGGATAGTGTTGGGCGGACGTACCTTCTGCGCCTGGGTCTGTCCCTACCATCTGTTGTCCGAGTGGGCCGAATATCTTCATCTTTGGCTTGCCGATAAGAAGATCATCAAGGATCACAGCTTCAGCCGCAAGGTGCGCACTGTTTTCTATGTCATTTTCGCTCTGTTGGCGCTGCTCACCGGCTACACGGTTTTCGAAACCATCTCGCCCACCGGCATCCTCAGCCGGGCGTTGATCTACGGGCCGGGCATCGCACTGATCTGGGTGGGGGTGTTGCTTCTGTTCGAGGTCTTCTACTCCCGTCGTGCCTGGTGCCGCTATGTCTGTCCCATCGGTGTGACCTATGGCATGGTGGGGGTGTTCTCGCCGATCAGGGTCAAGTACAACGCCGAGGCCTGTCACCATGAGGGCGATTGCCGCAAGATCTGTATGGTGCCCCATGTCCTGGACCTGACAATCCGTGGTGGCGCGGCCGATGTGAACCAGGATGTGACATCCGATTGCACCCGCTGTGGCATGTGCGTGGATATCTGTCCCACGGATTCATTGACCTTCGAGGTCAAAGGGCTGAGTAATATGCTCAAATAGATGCCGACAAGATTCAGATACAAGCTATGATCCAATTTGAAAACATCGTCAAAAGATTCCGGCGGCAGCGGGTACTCAAGGGCATCGATCTCACTATCGAGCGCGGTCACCGGGTTGCCCTGGTCGGTTCCAACGGCGCGGGAAAGACCACGCTGATACGCTGCCTGCTAGGTGAATACATCTGCGAGGGCAGGGTGTTGGTGGATGGCATGAATCCCCGCCAGTACCGACGCGAAGTGTTGTCAAAGGTAGGCTTCGTACCGCAACTGCCGCCACCACTGCATATGCCGGTGGGGCAGCTGATCCGCTTCTCCGCCACCCTTTGCGATAGCGATCCTTCGCGCATGATCAGCGTCGCGGGACAACTTGGCTTCGACGCGGAACGTTTTCACAATCACGCCTTCGTAAAACTCTCCGGCGGCCAGAAACAGAAGCTGCTGATCGCCATCGCCCTCGGCAGAGAGAGCGAGCTGCTGGTGATGGATGAGCCCGCCGCCAACCTCGATCCGGAAGCGAGACATATCTTCTTCGAACTCCTAGCCGAGAAGAAGCAGCGGGCGGCAATGCTGATATCGAGTCATCGTCTGGATGAGGTGGCGACGCTGGTGAATCGGGTGATCGAGATGGACCAGGGAGAGATCGTTTTGGATGACCGGGTGGCCGATCTTGTGGAACTCTCATCACGACTCTACTGCAGAATCCAGTTGCTGCAAGCCGAAGCGGCATTTGCCAAGGCCATCACCGAATGGGGCTTCAGGGACCTGGAGGCGGGGCTGCTGTGGGAAGGCACCATAGCCGGACCCGATCGCCTGCGTTTTCTCAGCCTGCTCTCCCGTTATGCCGCGCTGTTCTCGAATATAGAGATCTCCGAAGCGGAAGGGCAAGCAAGCACTACAAGGCGAGGACGCACCATCAATGTGGTCTGACTCCATCTATCGCTATTTGGTGCCGGTCGGTATGTTGCTGCTGTCAGGCTGCTCGGGTGACGGGGGTACCGGTCCTCTCAGCATCAAATGGGACAGGGATAGCTGTGAGCGCTGTCGTATGGTGTTGAGCGATCGTTACCATGCGGCACAAATCCGCTACTTTCCCCCTGACAAACAACGCTCGGTGGTGGCGCGTTTCGATGACATCGGCTGCGCCGTTTTGTGGTTGGCGGACAAGCCCTGGCAACAGGACCCCAGGACCCGGATATGGGTCACCGATCACGATACCGGGGTGTGGATCGACGCTACCCGCGCGACCTATGTGAGGGGGCATCACACACCCATGGATTATGGTTTGGGGGCACAGGAGGAGACGACACCCGGTGGTCTCAACTTCACTCAGGCGCAGAAGTATATCCGTCTGGTGGATCAGCGCCACCAGGCACATACCGCCCATCTGCTGGAGCGTCTCAAAGAACAGCAACAACGCAGAGAGGTTGACAACGTGCAGGATGCCAACACAGGAGTCAAGCAACCATGAAATATCTCTGGCTCGCGGCCTACACCGATATCATCGAATCCCTGCGCGCCCGCTGGTTCGCGGTTTATGCCATGGTATTCGGCGGACTGGTGGTGATCCTGTTCGCCTTTGGCCTGGCCGAGTCGCGCATCATGGGTTTTACCGGGCTTTCACGCTTGTTGATCACCTATATACAACTCTCCATGGCCATGCTGCCCATCTTCGTCCTGATCACCACCGTGAGATCGGTGGCCGGCGACCGGGAGGCGGGTGTCTTCGAGTATCTGCTTTCATTGCCGATCACGCTTGGCGCCTGGTTCTGGGGGCGGGTGTTCGGACGCTTTTTCGTCGTCTTTCTGCCGGTCTTTCTCGCCATGGTCGGCGCCACCGCCTGGGGAATGGTCAAGGGAGTCGAGGTGCCCTGGCATCTGCTGATCTACTACAGCGGCCTGTTGATGGCCCTGGCCTGGTGCTTTCTAGGGATCGGCATGCTGATCTCAACCCTGACACGCAGTACCGATGTGGCCCAGGGCGCAGCCTTTGTGGTCTGGCTGACCCTGTTGCTGTTCCTCGATCTGATCCTGCTGGGGATATTGATCCAGGAGCATCTGCCACCGGAGACAGCGGTAGCGATCGCACTCACCAACCCGATGCAGGTTTTTCGTACCGCCACCATGATGCTGTTCGATCCCCAGCTGGTGCTCCTGGGGCCGACCGCCTACGTGATACTCGATAATTTCGGTCAGGGCGGTTACATCACCTATGCGATACTCTATCCGATTGCACTGGGTACGGCCTGCGCCGGTCTGGGATTTGCGATGTTTAAACGCAGCGATCTGCCATAGGCCTCACCCATGCAAACAACAGATAAAACCCTCAAGATATTATGGGCGTCATTGGGATCGTTGCTGCTGCTTGTGTCTGCTGTGGCACTGTTCAAGGCTTGGCCGATACTCTTTCCCGATGTAGTGGTCAAGCTGCCAGCCGACCCGATGTGTGATCTCCGTGCCGGGCCTTGTGTCACCCGACTCGAAGGTGGCGGTGAAGTCAGTCTATCGATCGAGCCCAGAGAACTGCCGATGATGAAGCCGTTAAAGTTGCAGGTCATGGTGCAAGGTCTGCAAGCCAACAACATTGAGGTCGACTTCAGTGGCAAGGATATGCATATGGGATTCAACCGTTACAAATTGGAGCGCGAATCTGCCGCCATGTTCAGCGGGGAGGGGATGCTGCCGGTCTGCGTCTGGGAAGCCATGGAGTGGGAGGCCCAGGTGTTCATCGACAGCGAGATGGGGAAGATCTCCGTACCCTATCAATTCATCACGGTACGCCCCGGTGTGCCGCTGCTCGGCGCCGGTTCTTAAGCGCGTCCCAGGTTCAGTCGTCAACGATGGAGAGATAGGCGAATATATCGGTCAGCTCCCCATCGGTGAAATCCGATAACAGCTCATCCTCAGGCGCATCCTCGTCATGTATGCGGATCTTTTCCCGATACTTCTTCACTTGTCGCCACAGATAGTTGGTATACTGCCCGGCGAGCATCGGCACCGCCTTTTCATTGTCCCCCAGCCCTTCACGGCCGTGACAGGAGGCGCACTCTTTCCGGTAGATTTTCCGGCCATTTTCTATATCGCCAGGGGCGCGCGGGATTTGCATCAGACGCTTGGATGCCAGCAGGCGTTCATAGGCGTTGAAGCCCGGTGAGTTCTCATCCGCCGGCGGCAGTTTGGTCTTCAATACGATCTGCTCAAGAAATTTCGAGATGTCTTCAATGTCCTGATCGGGCATCTGCCGGTGATCCACATACTCCACCATCGCCAGGTTGGGACGCAGACGGTCACGGAAGAGATGGAGCTGCTTCGCAAGAAAGGCGCTTGGCATACCCGCCAGCCGGGGATATTCACCCTCCTTGCCGCCCTGGCCGTACTCCCCATGACAGCCAGCACATACCTCATTGATCTCTTCACCATTTTCAAAATCGAACGCAGGACAAAGGGCCGGCAGCAGTGAAAGGTAGATGAGAATGATAGGCCTTGGCATTGGATTGGGATCAGAGCATTACGTAAGTACTTCTGGTGAAAGTTCAGTTTGCATCAGGTAATTTCACCACAGTGGGTAGAGAAGCGTTTGATGTTGATCAAAACGTTTAATCACTAATGTTGAGCTACCTAAGTTTAGTTCCTGAGATTGGCGGTATTCCCTATTTTTAGTGTCTAAATTGAAATCGCACGTTCGTCACTGGAGGAGAATGGGATATTACAGATAAATCTTGCGATCGGGGGGCATACAAAGATAATCTCACGTTTTTTACCAAACCAATTGGAGATACTCCTATGAGCGAGAGAATTGTCATGCGCACTGGTGAAGCATTGGTGGCAGGAGGACCGCCATTCACCGCAGCCGAGCCGGAAGTAGTCATTGGCGAATTGGATGGTCCCTTCGGCACCGCATTCGCAAACCTCATGGGGGATCAGGTTCAAGGCCACTCACGTGTGCTGGCGCTGATGAATACAGACATGCAGGTTCGTCCCGCGACATTGATGGTAAGTAAGGTGACAGTCAAAAAGACCGCTTACACCAATATTCTGATGGGTACTGTACAGGGAGCGATTGCGAATGGTGTTTTGGATGCTGTTCGAAACGGCACGATACCAAAAGAGAAGGCCAATGATCTCGGTATTATCGTTTCTGTCTGGTTGAATCCAGGCATTATCACAGTTGACGATCTGGACCACGAAGCCTTGTTCGACATTCATCGGGAGGCGACTCGCCGCGCACTTGAGAAAGCCATGAACAACGAACCGAGCATCGATTACCTGCTTGAAAACCAGGACAAGTTGGTGCACAAGTACTATCAAAAAGAGCTGGATGCGAAAAAATAGAGACGGCAGCGATCATGCGGCTATCCAGGCCGGAGTATCGCCGATCCTCTCCAACAAATAATCGATGAAGATCCTGACTTTCGCAGTCAGCACATTCGATTTCGGATAAGAGCACGCAGCGATTCTCGCCAAGCTGGCCGAGATTGTGGATCTGGGCGCACTCAAGCCACTGCTCGATGAAACGCGGTTTGGTCTCGAAGATGTCGGTAAGGCTCACGACCGTCTGACCAGCGGACAAGCCGTTGGCAAGGTGGTCGTGGAATTCTAACGAAGATCAAAGACGGCAAACATGACGATGAAGGAGGGAGTGCCATGAGAGCTAAATTCGCAGCGATATGGCTAACAACATTAGCCGCTGTCAACTCGGTTTATGCCATAGGAAGTCAGAACCATGCTTCTGTAGAGGTTGTCCTGACGCCTGAAGTCGAGTGGGAGCAACTTAACCCTGCCCGTGGCGACAAAAGCCCCCAGGCCGGGACGCTCTGGGGTGATCGCAAGGGTAGTGTGCCAACGGGCTTTCTCGCCAAGTTTGTGGATGGCTTCTCGTCACCACCGCATATCCACAATGTTACCTACCGCGCAGTGGTCATCAGTGGCCGCATTCACAACGATGACCCTCAGGCCGCCGATATGTGGATGTCGGCGGGTTCCTTCTGGACGCAACCGAAAGGCGAAGTGCATATTACCGCCGCCAAGGGTGATACCAATCTGGTGCTTGTCGAAATTGACAAGGGGCCGTATCTCGTCCTGCCTGTAGAGGAGGCGTTCGATAGTGGAGAAAGGCCGGTCAACGTGGATACATCGAACATCGTCTGGGTCGATCCGCCCGGCATGCAGGCCTCTGCCAACGGACCGAAGATCGCCTATCTTTGGGGTAAGCTGCGGGATGGTCAGTCAAATGGGACCTTCATCAAGCTGCCGGCTGGATTCACGGGGAGGATACATAGCCACGGCTCGACCTTTCGCGCTGTGGTAATCAAAGGTCGACCACAGTACCTGGATGCCGAGGTCAAGTCTTTAGATCCAGGGAGCTATTTCGGCTCGATGGGAGAGACGGTGCATCAGGTCGCGTCCAAAGCGGGTGAAGAGAGCATCATCTATGTGCGTACGGATGGCAAGTATGAAGTGATTCCGGCAAACCAACAGCGCCCGACACACTCGCTGAACAGGAATTAGAAATGAACAGACATGCCAACAATCAGGCACAACAGACCATCGTTCCTACCTGAAATCCCTTGAACAGATCGGCGTCAATCATGTGGCCCTGAACCTGCGCTTTAATCAGGCCGATATGGAGACCACCCTACAACGTGTTGCCCACGAGCTATTGCCGGACTTCCCGGGGTAAGGAGTACCGGTTCCACCGACGGCATCGGACTTGAAACGGCCAAGCAACTCTATTCAAAGGGACACCAGATCCTGTTACACGGCCGCAATCCATCAAAGTTGGAAGCGGCTGAAAAAGCAATCTTGGCGCTGCAGGGCAATTCGCCTCACCGCACCACGACGCGCTTGATACAAGGAAATCCGCACAGGTGGTACGTGCTATCGAGACGATCTTAGCCGATAGCGGACATTGACAGAATCAAAAAATCTTATGATTCCACCCCGCTTCACCCTTCAGGTTGAACAGCAGCCCGCCAGAATTGACTGGGTTGATAGCCGCATCGGTCTGAAAAAACCATCCTTAAGCAGGAGCAGTTTCAAGGCTGATTTCGTATTTATAACAGTCAATCCACTAAAGTGGGTGGATTGACCGGGGGTAGGGCATCAAGTTGGGTTCGATAAAGAGTCGAGTAATTTATAGAGAAAGTTTATATATTTTTTGTCGTCCTCCACTCCGTCAAAAACATTAATACTCAACTGATCTATTTTTTCTTTGGAAATGATCCTGTCACCAGAGCATATCTCATCGATCAACATTTTTGCATTTTTGTATAGCTGCTGGTGCCCCTTTTGATGTTCAATGAAGTCAGGGTAGTAGTGCTCTGACATGAACTTCTCTTCAAAATCAAAGTGCATCTCAATATCAGTAAGGATACTACCCAAACTCTCTTTTATCTCCTTTTGGCTCTTTATATTGGCTAAATTCTTGATCTTTGTTCCAAGCTGAATATGTTGCCGATTGACCTCTCTGATGTGAGCATCCAGACTTTTACTGATACAGTTACAAACCTCCTGGATAAATCGACGTGGGTCATACGGCTTTAAGATGGCGGAACAGACATTTGTTTTGTCAGACTGTTGAAAAATGCTGGTGCTGCTGTCTGAGGTGAGCACCAACCTGGGAATTTCTTTCCAACCGGGCCGGCTCGACATAAGCTCCATCAGTTGACTTGCACCGATTCTGACATTTCCGTTTAGGGGGAGATCTGTGTCGATAAGAACCAAATCCGGTGGATCGCTGTCAAGGATAAGATTCCAGGCAACGGGGCCACATTCCACTGACTTTACGCGGAATTTTTCAGGTGCAAGCATGAGGTTAATCAGTTGCGAATCAAGGCCTGGCGGCTCAATCAATAGTGTCGTGAAGTGCATGGTTTAGGTCGCTTGATTTCCCGGAAAAATATTGTAATTAATTATTTTTTTTATTCTTACCTCTATAGCGGCAGTTCATATAGAATATTTAATCAATCCCGATAAACCATACTAGGGCCTGTTAACACTAATCCAATACTGCTGCCAGCTATGACCGCCCCCGATGAAAGTGACCGGCTTGAGAGGCTTGCCGAACAAAACGAACATCACTCCTGGGCCGATTTTGGTTCAGTCAGCCCTGAACATCCCCTGTTAAGTCGCTATATCGCCAGTTACACCTACTCCATAGGGTGCTTGAGAGAACAGCAGGCCAAACTGATCACCCGCGCCTATCCCACGGTTATGACGCAGATCTATTTTGAGTTTTATGGCGGTCTCAGCGAAATACGGGGAGAGGCCCATGGCTTTGGAAAGCCCGCCAAATCAAAAAGAGAGGCGGATACCTCTGGGAATCAGGTCACCCAGGGGGCTGTGATCGAGAAGCGCACCTATATCAAGCAGGGCCTGGGCAGCTGGTTCGATATCTATCAACTTGCCTGCAATGCCCAAAGCAGACCGATCAAGAATCTCAAGGTGGACCTCTATCCGATGGCCTTGTATGAACTGTTCGGATACGCACCCAAGGAGCTTGCCGGTGAGGATCTGCAACTGGCCGACCTGTTGGGCCATACCACCACCAGTCTGATGCTGGAGGAGATGGAAGCGGCCAACAGCGGACAGGCGCTGGTACGGGTTGCCGAGCGCTACTTTCTTCAGCAGCTTTGGCAACAGATCAACCGGCAGCGACTGGAGATCGATGATCGTCATGCTTCAACCAAGAGCAAAGGTCATACCATTACCCCGAAAGGCTTCACCCCACCGCTTCCCGAGACAGAGGAAACCCTGCCTCAACAGGCGGAGCGTTACAACAAAAGCAAACGCTGGCTGCAAAAACGCTATGACGAGGTCTATGGTATGTCCTTCAAGCAGATTCAGAATAACCTCAGGTTTCACACTGCCCATCAGGTGCTATGGCAGACCCTGGCCAGGGGCCAGCCGATCAACCTGACCGAACTTGCCTATCGCAGTGGCTATTTCGATCAGGCTCACTTCATCAAAGACTTCAAACGCTATACCGGTATGACGCCGGGACAGTACCTGAAAACCAACTTCGATCAGCAGAGCCAATATCTCTGGTATTGGTAACAGGCTATCCCTGACGCCGAAACAGGGACCACTGATTGATGATGATCACCAACGCAAAGCCAATCAAAACGAAGGTCTGAATACTTTTTGTCTGCTGGGTCATGCTCAACATCTCCTGGGAGAGGTTGATGACAAAGTGAAACAGAATCGCCACCAGGATACTGCGTTGATTGATATGACACACCCAGCTGACAATCACCCCCAGCACCGCCGTTCCGAGAAAAAAGTTCACCGCATACCAAGGGCTTTGTTGAAAGATCTCATACTGATAGGAGTGATTCACCCAGAGCAGGGGCAGATGCCACAGAGACCATAGCACCCCAAAGATGAGTGAGGTTGCCAGAAAACTCCGCCCTTTCTCCAGACTTTCAAAGCCATACCCCCGCCATCCCAGTTCTTCAAATACCGCCGCCAAGAAAAGCAGGGCTAACACAGGCATGAATCCTGTACTGAATGAGAAGGCCTCGGAAACCTGAAACTGCTCAATCGAACCGCCAAACGCCAGCGAAACAAGGATTGAAAGTACAACAGATAGAGGCATTAGCGCCAGTGAAAGCAGAAATATCCCTGGCCGAATCAGACGAACACTCAACAGACGACGGGTAAAATCCCGTTTCATAGCCGATTCCGGCTGTCGCCAGATAAACACAATTGCCACAATCGCCGGCATCATCAACCCCAGCAGCATGGGCATCATGTAATAGTCCGCCCAATCAGGGCTGAAACTCATGAAGCCGCCTACACCCCAAAATAGAAAAGTACCGGCAAATACCGCGAGAAAATATTTTTTACCTTGATAGTTAAACCCGTTAATCATTGTCTTTACCCTGAGAAAATATATTTGGACGAATTCAAAACTCGTAGAAAACACCGATGTAGGCTGACCACTGGTCCTGTCTGGTGGTCAAAGGACTGTCATCGACTGCATCATCCGCCCTGAGATACTCGGCAGAGGCAAGCAGTGAGATATTGTCATCGATGCGTTTGACAAGGTTGCTACCGAGATAGAACCTGTAGCTCTCATCCGCGGTGTAATCATGCCGTGTAGCAGCCGTTGCCTCTTCAGGTGACACACCAAAGTAATAATCGGTTTTCTTGCCGTTCCAGTATTCCGAGCCGGCATACCAGGAAAGCATATGGGTATCGTTCGTCCAGAACGGTCGCTCATATTCAACCCGTACCGATAAGCCTTTATGTGTGTCAGAGATATCCTGCATCAATTTGGCTTTCGCCTGCCCACCGGCGATACCGACTTCATAGGCCAAGCCAGCCTCCCAGGCCGCATCACGATCAGCCATACCCTCCAAGGCATCACTATCATCGCTGCTGTAACCATCGAAGGTACGACGGATTTCCAACGCCAGACTCTGGCCTCCGTCATCCTGATAGAACCGGTAGCCGCCACTGATACCCTGCAGGTAAAACCGGTCATATTCAGCGATCACCAGGGGTAAAAAGTAGTACTCATTACCCGCATCCTCATAAAAGCTGCTATTGGCCGAAGTCACCAATCCTGCTTGTACGCTGCGTTCCGCCAGTGAGGGTGTGTGAATGGCCACACCAATCAAACCAATAAGGCCCGTGTAGAATTTCAATCTTTGTACCATCAGTAGTCATCCTTTGTTGTTTACATGATGGGTTCAGCTTAAGGAGGTATGAGGGGGAAAAATTGTAAAAATGTGCACAGATGTTGAAGCGAGATAGGGGGGGAGGGTGGTGGTCCACCCTTAATTTTCCAGAACCATCAAGTCTGGCAATCTCTACGTTCACACTCGATATCAAGGAGCGTTATCCATGCCACCCCTTATTACCATTGTGTCTCCTGCTGTGTACGCCGCGCCTTTCTCTGTGGTGTGGATTCACATACCGGCAAGAGCCACGAACAACGACGCCAGTGGTTCGTCGATTGAACGCAGATTCATATGTGGAACAGCAGGAGATCTTCACAGGAGACAGGTGCGGACAATTTGGTCAGCGTTGGTGCTGGATCACCGTCTGCAATACATCAATCCTCCGCCATCATACTTTTCCCAGGCGTAAAGGGTACGCAGCCCTTCGGAGGTATTACGACGTTCGCACGGTACCTGTATCGATTTGACCTTGTTGCTGGCAGTCTGTCTTTAATACATCGAGATCCATCCGGTGTTGTTCCTGATCGAGGGACACGCTTTTCCAGGTTATTGGCGCAGCCCAGAACAGGCGGATTACTTTGTGCAAGGCGACTACCCCGATGGGCAGACGGAAGGTGACGAGTTGACCGAGGATAATGATTATTTTTTTGTATGTATCAGTGACTTTAAAAGCAGTTTGAATTCCAGGTTGAGCTTACTATCATTGTGTATTGCTGCGCTGATTTGCTTTGAGTATTTTAAAAATGAGCCAGAATCCAAGAGATCTTCACCAAATTCCCACGCTAAAACAGAGTCGATAAAGAGTTGCACTGCTTTATCGCTTTCCCGCTCTTCTTGTGGGAGCCGGTTAATGCGCTCACTGATACGCCGGCTTAATTGATCAAGACCAGGTTTTTCCGGGATATATCTGGCGTTTTTCTTTTGGGCTAAAGATCGCTTGGTGCCAATAGATGCTGTTGCCTTATTTGCGCGATTGCTTCCAGTTTGCTGTAGTCGCAAGGCCTCGAGAAGTCTTGTGAGCTTACTTACTGGATCCATTTTGGACTACACGCCGTAAGGAACAGAATGATCGCGATTTTCAATGTTCTGTATCATCATCCCGCTGATAGGCAGCCAGGAGGATATGGTGACCACCATCGCTTCCAGACTCCTCTTTGTCCAGTTCGGATGATGGCGAAGCGGGTTTAATGACTTGCTCCGCTTTGCTGATGACTTTGCGCATATCGTTATTGAGTGCTTCATTTTGACTATTGAGAGCAATGCCCTGGTTTAAATCTTTGATGCAGTCATCGAATTCATCATTGACCAGGTGCAGCATCCCTCGTTTGAATAGAAACAAAGGATCGGTGTCACCAAGTTCGTCAAGGGAGCGCCAGGCGTTCTCTGCTTCAGTTACGCGGCCCGAGGTAATGTGAAGCAAGCCCAGTTGAAAGTGCGCGGTTGGCAGGTCAGGTTCCAGTTCAACAGCCCTGGTCATCTCTTCAGTCGCACGTTCATACATGCCTATTTCCGCATGGATGGCTCCCAGAAGATAATACGCTTTGCCATTGTCGTCTGACATTTCCAGCACGCGTTTTAGATAGCTAATAGCTTGCTCATGGTTTTCGGCATGCATCGCCAGATGCATCAGTTCTTCGCTGTCAAGCTTTTCACTTTCGTTTCTCATATGCCTTCTACCATCAAATAGAACTCAGAAGTCCCAGTAAATTTTGCTGACATCCATAACACTCAGATCGGGGTTATCGTTTCCAATTCTGCTTAACGCGGATTTCACGTTTTTCTTCAAGGTTTTTCCAGGTCGCCGAGTCGGTTGTTGTATTCGCCACCACCAGGACATCCTCCTCCTCAATGAAGCTGCCAATCAGACTGGCGGCCTCGGTGGCATTTTTTGGCGAGTTGACATACCAGCATGTATCATGAAGCTGGGTTGAGTTACCCAAAGACTCGATTGCTTGATCGAGCTTTGTCCGGTCTTGTTCATCGCTCTTGAGTTCGTAAGAGATAAAAAGATTGTTCCACATCGTTGCTTCTTTCTCCATTATCTTTAAAGTTCGCAGATTAGTTCATCCACCTGATTTTCTCATTCGTGCCAAACGAAGATGTTTGTTGATCACAGTTTTACCGGCTGTAGATGCCTCGAATTTTACTTTTATATCTCTCATACTCCAACCAAAAGGGGATAACCTTCTGTTTGTTAACAGTTCGTGGATCGTTGAATCAGTCACCTGATCTCCATTTCTTGCAGCGCCGATACTCTCTTGTATAAGGAGGGCGGTAACATTCTCTGGATCGACTTGCAGTGCCTTTTGTACCTGTTGTTTCGCTTCTTCCGGCGATTCATTTGACAGTGCCAGCGATGCCATACCAACATAACCATCAGCTTCGTTGGGTTCGTTGGTGACTGCCTGTTTAAAGGCCTCTTCCGCTAATGCGTATTCCTTAGATAATAATGCCGTCCATCCTAAGCCAACATAGGCGTATGAAGACGTTGTTTCTAAATCTGCGGCTCTTTCGAATGCCTCTCGAGCCTGCTTGACGCGTTGCAATATTAACAGGGTTTGCCCTTTCAACAGGTATGTTCGAGACAGATTCGGTTCGATAGATTCGGCGTTACGCAGTCTGGTTAGGGCCAGATCGGGATTGAAGTCCAATAGGGCAATCTCTGCCTGAAGGTGCAGTGTATCAATGTCGTTTGGATGACGCGCTAGAATGCGTTCCGTACGTTCTTGAGCTTTATTTAGCTTTCCTGATTGAAAGTCATTCAGAGCGTGAAAATACTGGCCACCTAAATGGTTCTCATCAAGCACGAGGACCTTATCAAGGCATCTTATCGAAGCTTCGGCGTTACCTAACTCATCATGGGTAAGCGCGAGATAGTAAAGATAGCGCGGCTCATTCGGGTGCTGGTCTGTTAGATTTTCGAATATATCCCTCGCAGACTCGGTTTGTTCGAGCGCAAAATGTGCGTACCCGAGATTAAACAGAAGATTGGATTCGTCAGGCGCTAAAGCTATTGCCCTTCGTAATGCAGCGATAGCTTCCTCTCCGCGGTCAAGTGAGAGATAAAGGGCGCCGAGACGGTTGAGTAAATCCGGATCATCTCCTGTCAGGTTCCTGAGCCTCTCGAAGTACTCGATTGACTTGGCGCATTCCCCGGCAGCCTGATAAGTGGTTGCTATATCGTTCAACAGGTGGGTATTTGCTGGATCCTGAGCGAGGAAATTCTCCAGTTTACGCGCCCGTTCAAGTTCGACGGACATACCGGCGGCTCCTTGATTTTTCTAACCAATAACTGTCCATTTGGGCAGCGAATATATCACAACTAACTGAAGCTGGGCAGAGCTTTCAAAGAGTCAGGGACCGTAAGAATATAATTCCTATCCCGCCCTAAACATATTTGTACATATCTGGATAGATATAGTTGAGCACCTCTATTTGGATTCTTGAGCGATAACTTCAAGAAGCTATTGATATTTTGGAAAAAACAACTCATTAGGAACGGAAATGGTCGGAATCATCGGTGGTGAGAACCTGGGAATCTACAACGGTTCACTGGGACGTTTTGGATCGATTGGTAGCGATGGATGGATTGGACGTAACGGCCAGAGTGACCGGATATATGTCAACGCCACGACAGGGAATCTGGTTGTTCAGCGTCGAGATGAATTTCTCACAAGCCAGGGTTTGGACTTGGGGCTGGTGCGGACATACAACAGCCTTGGACGCTTCGACGATGCTAATGGAGACAACTGGCGGCTAAACGTATATCAGCGGCTCTACGACCTGACAGGCACCGTCAATACGGTAGGTTCGAGCATTATCAAGGTCTACGATGACGGTGCTGAAATTACATTCACGTATGACGCAACCCAGGGACTCTACGTCAGCACGGCAGGCGAAGGGGCTCACGACACCCTGAGTTACGATGCTTCCGCGGGAATTTGGCGCTGGACTGATGGAACACCCGGGGTGGAGGAGCGTTTTAATGCTAATGGGCAGATCATCGAACAGCGTGACGCCGATGGCAATCTCTTAACCTATACCTACACCGGTGCTCTGATTACAGAGATAACGGATGCATCGGGTCAAACCACCTATTTCGACTACAGCGGCACGAACCTGACCCAGATACGCACAGTATCCGATGGGCAGGAACAGAGTCGGGTGCGCTATCGCTATGATGCACTGAATCGCCTGAGCGAAGTAGAAGTCGATCTGAGTCCTGAGGATAACTCTGTAGCGGACGGCTATATTGCAATAACTCAATATACATACGATGGGGACAGCACACGAGTTGCGTCTATCACCCATGCCGATAGCGTTGCTGTATCGTTCACCTATGATGCAGCTGGGCGCCTGGAAACCATTGCTCAGAACGGTGGGATTACCACCTTTACTTACACCGGCCAGGGTGGTGGCACACAAACATTGACTGCCACAGCCAATCCGGATGTGCTCACCATAGTGGATCCGTATGAGCCGATTCCTCTCTATGTCGTGCAGGCGGGCGATACTTGGGAGAGCATTGCATTAACGGTTTATGGAGATGCCAGGGCAGGAGGGACACTTGAATCCTATTTTACCGGGTGGGGAACTTTAGCAGCAGGGCAAGAGCTGCCGGTACCTGACACGCTCAGTTATGAAGTGACTTCCGAGACTGCTGTCAATGGACAAACAGATGTAGAAGACCCTCTTGGACATATCACCAGCTACATCTTTGAGGCTAATTTAATTTCCGAGGTACGTTCTCCATCAGTGGAGGGAGAGCGAATATCCAGTTTCTATAGTTATGACGAGTCGGGAAATCTCACATCGACCACCGATGGAAACGGCCATGTTACTGTCTATGCCTATGATGAGAATGGGCGTGTGCTTTCACAGCGCGATGCAAAAGGCAATACGATTGAGTATCGATACAGCGCAGAGGGCCTGCTGCTCAACGAAATAGCCTACCTGACGCCGGATCCGGATGGTGACGGAACGGAGACCGCTGGGGATCCGCTGGTTACACGTTATGTCTACGACATCGAAAACCACCTGCGATTCATCGTTAGTGCTGAAGGCCGGGTTGAAGAGCACCGCTACAACAGTGTGGGCCTGCGGACCGCTTCATTCCAGTTTCTCGAAGGACGTTATGCTGTTGGTGCATTGACACCCAGTGACACCCTGAGCGAAGCAGATCTGCTGAGCTGGCGGGGGGGACAGAATTTCGGTCAGATCCAACGCACGGATTATACCTACGATGTTCGGGGTAATCTGAGCCTGGTTACAGACTTTGCAGCGGTGGACAACAATGGAGCCGGTGTTGCCGGAACAGCATCCACGACACGCTATGTTTATGATCAGGCCGGCCAGCTGCTCACGCGTATTGATCCGCGCGGTGAGGCCTCTTCGGAACCAAACGACTATACCACCCACTACCTCTATGATGGGTTGGGGCGTTTGTATAGCACCACCGATGCGCTCGGGCAGGCAACGCTATCCCAGTACGATGATGCCGGCAGTCGGGTGATCACCCATATCGCCAATGGCCTGTCCACAACCCAGGTTTTCGACACCCGGGGACTGCTGATCAGTGAACAGCAGAGTTCTTCGGATGCCACCCCCCTGGGCACCACAACCTACCAGTACGATGCCGCAGGGCAGTTGAGAGTCACCACTGATCCTACCGGCCGCAAAACCCACATGTTGTATGACGAGGCAGGCCGCCAGATCGCCGCCATCGATACCAGCGGAGCGCTGACTGAGTACCTCTATGACGATAACGACCAGGTGATCAGTACCATCGGTTATGCCACCCTGCTGACCGACACGGAGATCGCTGGATTATTGAACCCGGACGGCTCTCCGGCCGACATCACATTAGGTGCCATCCGTCCCCAGTCCAGTCCGAATGATCGTATCACCGCCAATGTCTACGATGCAGCGGGGCGCATAGTTCAATCCATAGATGCGGAAGGGAACGTTACCCTCAATCAGTATGATGGTCTGTCCCGTCTCACCGGGACAGAGGTTGTTGATGCTAATGCCACGGGGACATTGGAATTAGATATCACCATCACAAACGAGAGCCGTAATGTATCTCAAGGCAACCTTCGCCAGGATGGGACAGAGGTTGCCGATACCCTTACAGGCGTTGTCGGTAATGACACAATTTATGGACGAGGAGGGGATGATCTTATCAGAGGAGAGGCTGGAGGAGATTATCTCTACGGCGACGCTGGACTTGATCAGCTGTTTGGCGGTGTTGGTGATGATTATATAAGTGGTGGATATGATGATGACAGCCTTCATGGGGGGGCTGGCGACGATAGGTTGTATGGATATTATGGCGATGATTATCTGGAAGGTGGGTCTGGTTCAGATAATTTATATGGTGGCAGTGGAGACGATACCTACCACTTCGAACGGGGTTTCGGTCAGGATACCATAGACAACAACTCCCAGAATTATGACAGCAACAGCAATCGTACGGATGTAATCCAATTCGGTGCCGATATCACTGCCGACCAGGTGTCTCTCTACCGTTCATCAGACAATCTTATCCTTTTCCTGAATGACAGCGATGACACGATTACTATCCGCTACTATTTTCGTTCTAACGCCACCAGCAGATACGTAATCGATGAGATTCGCTTTCAGGACGGTACGGTCTGGGATATCGACACCATCAAGCTTCTGGCGCAACAGCCAAGTGAAATCGACGATACGATCTACGCTTACAACCAGGCCAGCACCTTAAGTGGTCTGGGAGGAGATGACACTTTATATGGCAGTTCGTCGGATGACCAGCTTTCTGGCAATGATGGCGCAGACCATCTCTACGGTTATGCCGGAAACGACACGCTCATCGGTGGCGCGGGTAATGATTTCCTTTATGGAGACACGGGTGATGACCATCTCGAGGGTGGCAGTGGAACGGATACGCTCTATGGTGGAAGAGGTGATGATACCTATTATTTTGGCCGAGGATTTGGTCAGGATACCATCGACAACAACTATCAAAACTACGATTCCAACAGTAGTCGTACCGATGTGGTCGAATTTTCAGCCGACATAGCTACAACTGATGTCTTTCTGCAACAGTTGAGCAATGATGATCTACAGGTCGACTTACTTGGCTCAGATGACCGCTTGATCATACGTGACTATTTTCGCAGCAGCGGTACCAGTCGGTATGTATTAGATGAGCTTCGCTTTGCCGATGGTACTGCATGGAGCTATGCCGATGTTACAGCTCTACTGCCAAGCATGGTACCACCGACAGGACAGACCATCGATGGCGACGCCACTGCAAACATACTCATGGGGGGCGAGGGTGACGACACTCTGCACGGCCATGATGAAAATGATCAGCTATCTGGTAACGGTGGCGTGGACAACCTATGGGGTGAGAACGGAGACGATACTATCCAAGGTGGCGCCGGGAGTGACCACCTTTATGGCGGTGCAGGATCGGATTTCCTGGAGGGAGGGAGCGGGAACGACTGGCTCCAGGGTGATGCTGGTAACGATACCTATCATTTTGAAAGAGGATTTGGTCAGGATACTGTCCAGAATAATGACACAAGTCCAGGCCGTATCGATGTCATAGAATTTGGCTCAGATATCGCTGCAAGTGAAATACGGGCCACTCGTAATTCAAACAATTTGATTTTGCAACTGATTGGCACGGACGACCATGTTACTGTCAGCTCCTATTTTTACCAGGAAACCGCTGGCGGATATGTAATTGACGAGATCCGTTTTGCGGATTCCACTGTTTGGGATGTCGAAACAGTTAAGCTTCTTGTCCAGCAGGCCTCACCGAGTCACGATAATCTGTATGCTTATGCCTCAGGCGATACTCTGGATGGTGCGGAGGGTAACGATACACTAACTGGCGCTGCAGGAAATGATCATCTGCTCGGAGGGGCTGGTGTCGATGATCTTCTTGGCAACGAAGGCAATGATCAATTGGACGGTGGTACGGGGAGCGATGACCTCTATGGCCATGCGGGTAACGATCAACTGATCGGCGGTGTGGGTAACGATAGACTCTATGGAGGAGATGATGACGACATCCTGACCGGTGGTAGCGGTGACGATACCCTTTATGGAGAGGCGGGTAGCGATGTCTATCGTTTCGATTTGGGATTTGGCCGGGACACCATCTACAACAACGACGGCAGTTCGGGTGGTATCGATGTCATCGAGTTCGGTGCGGATATTGTTGTCGGGGATATCAGGGTCTATCGCCCGTCAAGCGGTTACAATAGCCTGGTATTAGAGCTTATTGGTACAGACAATGCCATCACCGTTTATAACTTTTTCACAGATGACGCCATAGTCAATTCCGCCAACACTCATTCATACGTCATAGAAGAGATCCGCTTTAACGATGGGACTCGCTGGAGTGTCGACGATATCAAATCGATGGTGTTGGAATCCACTGAATTCGATGATCAGTTACGTGGCTATGTTGGCGAGGACAACCTAATCCGGGGTGAAGGTGGTAATGACACACTCTATGGCCAGGAAGGTAACGATGCCCTCTATGGTGGTGATGATACAGATACCCTTTATGGGCAGGCGGGGGACGACCTGCTCAGCGGTGAGCGGGGCAATGACACCCTGCACGGCGAAGCCGGCAATGATGAACTCTTTGGTGGCGTTGGTGGTGACACCCTATATGGGGGGAATGATGATGACACGCTCCATGGTGGTAGGAGCAACGACACTCTTCGTGGCGATGCAGGTAACGACACCCTGATTGGCGATGAAGGCAATGACACCCTGTATGGTGGGAATGGCAGCGATATTTACTATTTCGAACGGGGATTCGGACAGGATACCATTAATAATGGCACGTATAGTTATGATGCAGTCTCAAGCAGAACCGATGCGATAGAGTTTGGAGCAGGCATTGTTTCGTCGGACATCCTGACGATTAGGGATGGCGATGATCTCTATCTCTACCTTAATGGCACTGAGGACAATATAAAAGTAAGCAGTTATTTCAGAAGTGACGCTACTGAAAAATATGCGGTGGACGAAATCCGTTTTGCCGATGGCACTGTATGGAATATCGATACTGTTAAAACACGAGTGCAAGATCCCACGGGACACGATGACGTTCTCTATGCTTACGTAACCGGCGGTATTCTGCATGGAGCAGATGGGGACGATACTCTCTACGGTGAAAGTGGTAGTGACCAGCTATGGGGTGATAA
The DNA here is from genome assembly GCF_963455295.1 of Candidatus Thiodiazotropha sp. CDECU1. Taxonomy (NCBI): domain Bacteria; kingdom Pseudomonadati; phylum Pseudomonadota; class Gammaproteobacteria; order Chromatiales; family Sedimenticolaceae; genus Candidatus Thiodiazotropha; species Candidatus Thiodiazotropha sp. CDECU1. Next base: position 2,238,477 of record NZ_OY734020.1, on the reverse strand, counting down.
AGGAGCTGACACACTTAGGGGGGACTATGGCGATGATACCCTGTATGGTGGAGTGGGCAACGACACCCTCTATGGCGAATATAACAACGACACTCTGATTGGTAATGCAGGTGACGATACCCTATATGGTGGCAGTGGTAGCGATACATACTATTTCGAGCGGGGTTTTGGTAGGGATACCATTAACAATGGTTCCTATAGTTATGATTCCATCTCAAGTCGTACCGACGTTATTGAGTTCGGTGTGGATATCAATACCTCGGATATTCTGGCGCGGCGTGGAACCGGCTACCCCGACAACGACACATATGACCTTTATCTATTCCTTACAGGCACAAATGACTGGATAAAGGTCGATTCTTATTTCAGTAACGATGCCACTGATAAATATGCAGTGGATGAGATTCGCTTTGCTGACGGTACTGTATGGGATATCGCAATGGTTAAGACCATGGTGCAAGATCCTACAGGACACGGGGATGTACTCTACACCTACAGTGACGGTGGAACTCTGCATGGTGCGGGAGGAAGAGATACGCTTAATGGTGCTTCCGGCATCGATGATTTACGGGGTGATGAAGGAAACGACAGGCTCTATGGTGATGCTGGAGACGACACGCTGTACGGTGGTGTTGGGGATGACTACCTCTATGGCGAATCGGATAACGACACCCTGATTGGTGACGTTGGTGATGATACACTCTACGGTGGATACGGCAGCGATACATATTACTTCGAACGGGGTTTTGGGCGGGATAAAATAGTAAACGGTAATGACACTAATGTTGATGCCATCCAGTTCGGGGCGGATATAGACGTAGCAGACATCTGGGTGCGCAGAGGCTTTGGGAGCGTTTCCGCTAGTCAAAATCTCTACATCTATCTGGGTGGCACCAACGACAGGATAGAGGTTGAGGACTATTTCTTAAGCGAGGCTACCACAGACCGCGCCATAGAGGAGATCCGCTTTGCCGATGGTACAGTATGGGATATTGCTACTGTTAAAACACTGGTGCAGCAACCGACGGGGCAAAATGACACCCTGTATGCCTATACACCTGGTGATCTGCTAGAAGGAGGAGGTGGGGACGATACGCTGCTTGGCGCTAATGGTGATGACGTATTACAGGGTGGTTCCGGTTCAGACCGTCTTGAGGGTAATGATGGGGCGGATCAGTTACAGGGGGGAGTAGGTAACGATACCCTCATTGGTTACAGCGGCAATGATTTTCTGAACGGTGGGGCTGGTAACGATGGTTATTATGGCGGCAGTGGTAGTGATACCTACCACTTCGATCGTGGATTCGGTCGTGATTTTATCAATAATTACAGCTATGGTGGTGCAAACGACTCAGTAAGTGCCCGTACAGACGCCATCCAGTTTGGCGAGGGCATAGATCCTTCCGAAGTTTGGGTTAGCGAGGGTTCTTCTGACGATCTGATCGTCTCTCTCATCGGCACCAACGACCGAATCACTGTCACAAACTATTTTTCCAGCAACGGCACCAGCCGCTATGTACTAAACCAGATTCGATTTAATGATGGCACAGCCTGGAACTACAGCGATGTCGTTGCAAGACTTTCAACACAAACGCTCCCAGAGGGAGTCACTCTAGACGGTACAGATGGGGCCGACCTTCTCACTGGTAACGAGGGGAATGATTACCTTTATGGCTATGCTGCGGACGATCAACTTGTCGGCCTTGGTGGTCGCGATGCCCTATACGGTGGTGATGGAAACGATCTTCTACAAGGTGGAAATGCTATCGATACCCTTCGAGGTGAAGGGGGTGATGATACATTAGAAGGTGGCGCGGACAACGACTCCCTCTATGGCGGTGCAGGAGCGGACATTCTGACGGGAGGTTTAGGTGACGATACCCTCAGAGGTGAGGCGGGTAACGACATCTACTACTTCGCTCCTGGTTTCGGCCAGGACACCATCAATCATCAATCTATTGCAGATCCGGGAGAGGCGGATATCGTCCAGTTCGCCGCCGGTATCAGCGAGGAGTCAGTCCGGGTCTATCGTAGTTCCAGCGATCACTTGACTTTGGAGCTGATTGACACCAATGACAGCCTTACCATCTATGCCTATTTCCGCAATGACGGCGTGCGTGACGGCAGCAGTTACGAGAACACAGTGACCGAAATCCGTTTCGCTAGCGGCACGGTTTGGACCCTGGATGATGTCAAGGCCCGCGCCCAATTACCCACCGAGGCCAACGATACCCTCTACAACTACGGCACAGGCGGGGCCCTGCATGGCGGTAGTGGCGACGATACCCTCTATGGCAGTTTCGGCGCCGATCATCTCTTTGGCGATAGCCATAGCGATAGACTCAATGGCGGCGGGGGCAATGATCAGTTGGAGGGGGGCACGGGCAATGACACCCTCCATGGCGATGTGGGTGATGACATCCTGATCGGTGGTGTTGGCAACGATGCTCTCTACGGTGATGGCGGCAACGACATCTACCATTTCGAACGGGGATTCGGTCACGACACCATCTACCGTGACAGAGACGATCCAAACGGCATCGGAGTCGATATCATCCGTTTCGGTAATGGAATTTCTCCCGGGGGTATCCGGGCCTATCGGGAATCAAGCACCAACCTGGTGCTTGAGTTGATAGGCAGCAACGATAGCGTGACTGTTTGGAACTATTTTTACAACGATGCCATCGAGGATCCCACCGACCGTAGTTACCATGGCGTAAATGAGATTCAATTCGCCGACGGTACTGTGTGGACAGTCGATGATGTCAAGGCATTGGTGCAACAACCCTCTGAGGCCGACGATAGGCTCTATAGTTACCAGGTTGGCGGTCCTCTGCATGGGGGACACGATGACGATACCATGTATGGGAACACAGGTATCGATCATGTGTTTGGTGAAGAGGGCAACGATACCCTCTACGGCCATGAAGGAGACGATCGACTGGAGGGTGGCACCGGTAATGACTATCTGCGTGGTGAAGAAGGGGATGACACACTAATCGGTGGTGTTGGTGATGACAGATTATATGGCGGAACCGGCAATGACACCTACTACTTTGAGCGAGGTTTTGGTCGTGACACTATTAGTTCCGAATACAATAGGAACGTGGATGAGGCGGATATCATTCAATTTGCCCCAGACATTACCGAGCAGGATATACATGTTTCCAGCAATAATTATGCTCTATATCTGCACCTTATCGGCACAGATGACAGAATAACGGTCAACGGTTTTTTCGATAACGATGCCATCCCAGACGCTACTGATAACTCACAAAATTCAATCAGTGAAATCCGCTTTGGTGATGGTGCAATTTGGAATGCCGATGACATTAAATTAAGGGTACAGCAGTCCACCGAATCAAATGACACCCTCTACAGCTATGATGTTGGTAATGAACTCCATGGTGGCGGTGGTCGAGATCACCTAGAAGGAGGAAGCGGTATTGACCATCTGCTGGGTGATGAACAAAACGACACACTATATGGTCGTGGTGGGGACGATCACCTGGAAGGAGGTCTAGGTGATGACGTGCTTAATGGAAATGAGGGTGATGACGTACTGGAAGGTGGCGTTGGTAACGATTCCCTTAGTGGCAACGATGGCCACGATAACCTCATTGGTGGCAGTGGGGATGACTATCTCGATGGTTATTATGGCGATGACATTCTGCAAGGTGGGGCAGGTAATGACAGTCTATATGGAGGCTCGGGTAACGATACTTATCGTTTCGAACGGGGATTCGGTCATGACACCTTGGATAATAACAGGTACAACTACGATACCAATGCCAATCGTGTGGATGTCATTGAGTTCGCTGCAGGTATCACTCCATCAGAACTCAATGTAGGACGATACAATAACGATCTATTCCTAGAGCTCGTTGATAGCGATGACCGTCTGAAAGTAACAAACTATTTTCAAAATGAGGGAACCAGTAAATATTTCATTGACGAGATCCGGTTTGCTAACGGTACCGTATGGCATCTCTCAGACGTTTATGCCCGTGTTGGTGAAGTAGCTCAGCTGCAACGGACCACACTAAGCTGGCCTGCGGAAACGAACCAGCAGGATCTGCAAGTCTATATCAGTATCGATAGTGGCGCTTTTTCCCCGTTGTTTGCCGATAACAGCCAGTATCAATTAGTGCTGGATGATCTGGCCCAGGGTGAGCACAGCTATCGTATCGAGTACCGGGATGCCGAGGACAATGTAATCCGTCAAGGCAGTGGTAGCTTTCAGGTCCATGAGAGCGGCGTTGAGAACCAAGTGGCTGTTCTGGACAACCTGGTCTCCCAGGAGGATTTTCGCGCCACCCGTTACTACTACGATGATGACGGCCGCTTGAGTGCCGAACTTGATGCGGACAGCTACCTGACCGAATATCGTTACGATGGCGCTGGACGCCAGGTAGAACAGATCCGCCGGGCGGAACCCCTGGATGTGGGTCGTCTCTACCGCAGTGATACGGTAATGGATGATAACCCACTGGGTTATTGGAAATTTGACGATACCGAGGACTTGGTTGCCACAGACGTGAGCGGCAACGGCCTTGACGGCTACTACAATACTGCCGTGGGCCTGAACGAACTCGGTGCGGTTAGCGGTGGTGGTAGTGCAACCAGCTTTGATGGAGGCACGAATACCCTGGTAGATCTCGGTAACACTCCCTCTTTGCAGCTCGATCGCGGCACTGTGGAGGCTTGGATCAATACCAGTTATACCTACAGTGGTGACGGTGCAATCGTAGCGAAGAATGGTGCTTACGGCCTCTATCTCTATAACAATGAACTGGTCGCCTACAACGGTACAAGCGGTACTCGCATTAATTCGGGAGTCAACCTGGTCGATGGCCAATGGCACCATATCTCGATGACCTTCGACTCCGGAGTGGTGGACGGCACCCAACTCTATATCGACGGTGTGGAAGTGGCTGTTGGCACCATGACGGTATCGGATCAGAATAACAGCCTGAAGGTTGGTGGCGAAGGTACGACCAGTAACCGGTTTACCGGTCTTATCGACGAAGTGGCGGTCTTCGACCGAGTGCTGAGCGCAGGCCAGATCCTTCGTCATGCTGATCCCTCGGGTCGTGTCAGCGCTGACAATCTCGGCCAGGCGTTAACCAGCATCACCCCGACGGCGAGCGACTCGGACCAGAGCGACTACCACTTCTACAACGCCCGGGGCCAGCGCATTGGTAGCCTGGACGTCCAGGGATTTCTCACCGGTTATACCTATGATGCTGCGGGCAACCTGATCCAGAGCACCCGCTATAGCGGCGTGATCAGCGATTACGATCCTGCGGCGGACACATTTGCCACCCTGCAGGCCCGTGCCAGCGGGACACAGGATCGCACCGCGGCTGCCGAGTATGATGCCCTGAACCGGGTTACCGCCGAGACGGACATCGTCAGCGGCAATCGCAGCGAGTATAGCTATGATGCTGTCGATAATCGGGTGAACGAAACTCACGGCCTCGCGGCCGGTGGGGATACCACCGAGGTCCGCAGCCGGCGCTATCGCTACGACCTGCAGGGACGCCTGATCGGCGAACTCAACGGCGAGGGCAGCCGTCTCTATCACGATGGACTCAGCGATGCCGAGGTAACCACACTCTATCAGCAGTACGGGCTGAGCTACACCTACGACGAGGCGGGACGGCGCCTGAGCGCCACCGACGCCAATGGTCACACATCCACCTATCTGTATAACGATGCCGGACGTTTGACCCACACGGTCAATGCCATGGGCGAGGTATTGGAGGCCCGCTACAATCCATTCGGTGAAATCGAGGAGAGCATACTCTACGCCCAGCGCATCGACACCACCGGTCTGCAAGGGGGATTGGCGTCACCGGCGCTACTGGCCCAGATCGCAGCCTTGGCAGATGCCAACCGGGATCGCCAAATCACATACGCCTATGACCGCCTGGGTCAGCAACGGGAACGCTTAGACGGGGAGGGCTATGTTACCCGCTGGGCCTATAACGCCTATGGTGAACTGAGCTCCCAGAGCCGTACTGTGGAGCAGGCCACGGCCGAAAACGGACTCACCGAGGACCGCGTGGTCACCGACCGCTACGAATACAACAAGCGGGGACAACTCACGGACAGCCTCCGCGACGCCTATGGCGTACAAGCAACCGAACGTGTCCGCTACGATGCCTTCGGCCGTGTGGTGGAACAGATAGACGGCGAGGGCAACCAAACCACCACCCGCTACGAAGGGGCCGGCCGCGTGATTGTGGTCACCGACCCCATCGGTCGGGAGCAACGCACCGAACTCGATGCCTTTGGACGCACCCTGGTGCAAAGAAACGGATTGGGAGAGGAGATCCACTACCTGTATGACGACGCCCAACGCAGCCTGAGTGTAACGTCACCGGAAGGGATCACCACCACCACCCAATTCAATCGCCATGGCGAAACCGTGAGCATCACCGACGGCAACGGCGAGGTCACTACGTATGAATACGACCTGGACGGGCAGTTGCGTTTTGTGCGCCAGCTGCTGGCCGATGGCAGGGAAGTGGTCAACGAGAGCAGATATGATCAGACCGGACTGTTGATCGATACCCTGGATGGCAACGGCAATCGTACCCGCTACAGCTATGACGCCGCCAACCGCACGTTGTCGCGCACCGTGGATGCTGACGGCCTGCAGCTGATTACCAGCTATGTCTACGATGCCCAGGGCAACCAGGTCGATGTGATCGACGCCAATAGCGTGGTCACCCGCACTCAATACGATCGCAATGGCCGCCAGGTCAGCGTGACGGTGGA